>JAJDCM010000084.1 GCA_029260825.1 Planctomycetota bacterium
GCAGCCTTCTTCATCGCGACGGAGAAGTCAAACGGAAGTTCACCCACCAGGAGTTCGTAGAGAATGACACCGAGGGAGTAGATATCGGTTCGAGTATCCACATCCGCACCCAGATCTTCGGCTTGCTCCGGGCTCATGTACGAAGGAGTCCCGAGGAAGCGCCCGATCGCGGTGTGAAGAGTCTTGTCCGTCAACGTATGTCCGGTCGCTTTTGCCAGACCAAAGTCGATGATTTTTGCTTGCGGTTCCCCGTCCTGGGTTCGCACCAAGATGTTTGACGGCTTGAGATCCCGGTGGATGATGCTCTTTTGATGCGCGTGCTGGACGCCGCGACAAATCTGCTGGAATAGCTTCAGCCGCTGTTCGGTCGAGAGCTTCTTGCGCTCACAATACTTCCCAAGGGGTGACCCCTCCACGTACTCCATGACGAAAAAGGGATGCCCCTGATCGGTCGTTCCCGCGTCGAAGACCTTGGCAATATTCGGATGATTCATGAGAGCCAGGGCCTGACGCTCGGACTCGAATCGGGCGATGACTTCCCGACTATCCATCCCCGGCTTGATGACCTTGATCGCTACCCTGCGCCTGACCGGTTTCTGTTGCTCGGCAAGATAGACGATTCCCATTCCCCCTTCGCCAACCTGCTCAAGAATGCGATAGGGCCCGATGGCCTTGGGCGGCGCCCCGAACGAACGATGCTCGGGAGAACCGGCTCGTCTCGTCGCCTCCGCATCGTCATCCGTCGGACGCGTTGCTTGAGGGTCTCGATCTCGAGTCATGCTGCCTTCCTCACGCCCGGTCAAAGGGAAAAGAAATCACCGACGACAATTCAGCCTGTCCCAGGGCCTTCATCACCAGGCGATCGAAACCAAGAGCAACACCACTGCAATCCGGGAGGCCGGAATCTAACGCGGCCAGGAAGTCCTCCCCGATCGGGA
Organism: Planctomycetota bacterium; assembly: GCA_029260825.1. Classification (GTDB taxonomy): domain Bacteria; phylum Planctomycetota; class JACOTG01; order JACOTG01; family JAJDCM01; genus JAJDCM01. Next base: position 939 of record JAJDCM010000084.1, read on the forward strand.
TCGGGGCTCCCCCTCGATCCACCCGGTGCCGGTTCGCCTCTTCGAACCGCTTCCGCTGCTGGCTCGCGTCCGCTAACTCATGGTATCCGTTGGCGAGCTCTACCCCATCAATATAGAGTTCAAATCTCTCGGCAACCCGGGGATCTACCGGATTCACTCGAGCCAGAGCCGCCTGGCTCGCCGGATACCGGGTCAAGAACACGCCCCCGAGCTTCGAGAGTTCGGGCTCGATGCAGCGGACCAGGAGAAGGTTCAACCAGTCATCAACACTCCCCTCCTCCATCCCGGCGGGTACGGAGAGATCCTTTTCCCGTCCCAGGCTTGAGAGTTCGGAAACGGTGCTCGTCAAGGGATCGATGTGGAGCCACCGCAAGAAGGCCTCCTGGTAAGTCAACTGGTGGAACGGCCCTGACGAAATACCGGCCCCAACAGAGCCAACTTCCCTGACCAGGTCTCCCACTTCACTCATCAGTTCTTCGAGAGAATATCCGGGCCGATACCACTCAAGCAAGGTGAACTCGGGATTGTGCAGCCGCCCGACCTCATCCTTTCGGAAGGCATGGGCTAGCTGAAAGATCGGCCCGCTTCCAGCCGCCAGGAGCCGCTTCATGGCGAGCTCCGGCGAGGTCACGAGGAACCGCTCCTCAGAGTTCTCCCTGTTCACGTCCGACCGCACCGAAATGGGGTCAATGTGATCCTCGACCGCAACCTCGCGACATAGGAGTGGAGTTTCTACCTCGACGATCCCTCGATCCTGGAAAAAACTTCGCGTCGCTCGGAGCAGCCGATCTCGGGCCCGAAGAGATTCCATGGATGCGGTCGGCCGCCAGGTGGAGTCCCCATCGGGAGACCTCCGACTATTTGTTACACCGCTCGACATAATCTCCGGTGCGGGTATCCACCCGCAACTTATCCCCGATGTTGATGAAAATCGGGACGTGGATCTCCGCGCCTGTCTCGAGGGTTGCGGGCTTCATGACATTCGTGGCCGTATTTCCCTTTGCACCGGGCTCACAGTAGGTCACCTCGAGGACAACATGGTTGGGAGGATTCACGGTAATGGGTCTTCCATCCCACAGAACAACGGTGACCTTGGTCTCTTCCTTCAGCCATTTGTCGTTCCCGTCCAGAACCTCCTTGGGCACCTCGTACTGTTCGTAGGTCTCATCATCCATGAACACCCAGTTCTTGGCGTCATTGTAGAGATACTGGAGATCGGTTTCCGTGACATCGGCGGACTCGACTTTGTCCCCACTTCGATATGACTTCTCGAGAATGGTTCCCCGAAGGAGATTTTTCAGCCGGAGGGTGTACACCGCCTGTCCCTTTCCGGGCTTTCGAAAGTCGTAATCCGCGACGAGATACGGCTCCCCATCAAGGAGAACCTTGAGGCCCTTCTTGAACTCGCTAGTGCTATAAGTTCCCATCAGATCTGTTCCTTTGCCTTGGCGCCCTATCGACTTTCTCCGGGGGAAACCAACCCCGAAGAAAGGAAAGGCATTATGATAGCGGGTTTCCGGCCCGGATCATGAAGAATCCGCCCGAGCTGACGAATGAATAAGCCCCCCATCATACTAAAAGGAAACTAGCCGGGATGGATGCCCCTCGGATCAACGGAAAATCACCGCCGAACCCGCCCCCACCCGGGTCCTTGCCCAGCTCAGCGTCGAGCTGGAAAGAGGCTCTCAGCCGCGCTATTCGGGATCCGGAGGAGCTGCTGAAGACCCTCGAACTCGCCCCGGAGCTTCTACCCGGAGCTCTCGAGGCCTCCCGTCTTTTTCCTCTCCTGGCCCCCAGGGACTACGTCTCCCGCATGGAACCAGGAAATCCCAACGACCCCCTTCTTCGCCAGGTTCTTCCGCTGGACATTGAAAAAGACGAGGTCGGGGGATATGTGCTTGATCCCCTCGAAGAAGCGGATTCCACCCCGATTCCGGGGCTTCTCCAAAAATACGAGGGGCGAGCGCTTCTCCTCGCCGCTTCCACTTGCGCGGTGCACTGCCGGTATTGCTTCCGCCGACATTTCCCGTATGAAGAAGTGCCAAAGAGTCAAGACGCCTGGGAGCCCGCCCTTGATCTCATCTCCCGGGACACAACCTTGCATGAGATCATTCTGAGCGGCGGAGATCCGCTTCTTCTCCCCGATCCGGCATTCTTCCGACTCCTTGAAAAACTCGATCCGATCCCTCATTTGCGTCGGTTACGCATTCACTCCAGACTCCCCATCGTCCTCCCTCAGCGCATCACTCCCGAGCTCCTTGAACGCCTGACAAGCCTTCGCCTCACTGCAATCCTGGTGATTCACAGCAACCACGCCCGGGAACTGGAAGGGAACTGCGCTGATGCCTTGAGAAGATGTGTCGAGGCAGGCATTCCGGTCCTCAATCAAGCCGTCCTCCTTCGGGGGGTCAACGACGAGATCGGGCCTCTAGCCGAACTCTGCGAACGCTGTGTTGACCTGGGAGTGATCCCGTATTATCTCCATCAACTCGACCCCGTGGCCGGTGCCGCACATTTCAAGGTCGAAGTCGATCGAGGAAGAGAACTGATCGAGCAGCTGAGAAGCCGGCTTCCCGGCTATGCGGTCCCTACTTTCGTCCAAGAGGTCCCCGGGGCAAAAGCAAAAGTCCCCCTGTAACAACGTAGGCAACTTGGGCCAGCTCCCGAAACTCAGAGACAGAAACGAAGGCCCCATGAAGATCCTCCAGATTGCTCTTTTCGTTACCTTCCTCGGAGGCATTGCCGGCTGTGGATCCGGAACCGTGGGGCTCTTCTCTCTATCGGACTCGGGAAGCAGCTCGAACTCGAACAATCCGACCCTGGTCGGGTCGGTGGTTTTCTTTTCCCAGAGAACGTCTCCTGCCGTCATCGGTTTTCAACTCCTCGACGCGGAATCCAATCCGGCGGACGTGGTGATCTTCGTCCGATCTACCGTGACCCAGAAAATAACCCGGCCCACTTTGCTGTCCGGAAACTTCTTCCTCGATCGCCCGGGCGGCGAAAAAGAAATCGCCTGCGATGGAACCGTCACCGGGATCACGAGTGAAGAAAGATCAACCAACTCAAGCCTCACCGGCCTTGAGACATCCCCCGCAGGAGTCACGCACTTCAAGCTCTGGGACTACGAGGCTGACTTCCCCGGGCAGGGATTGCGGCAGGACCTCGAGCTTCGAGTCGAGATCCTCCTCCCTCCTGGTAGCACCCCCACTCAAGATCTCCCTCCCCCTCTTCCTGTTGAAATCGGAAACGATCCTCCCCAGATCCTCCCGCTCCTGATCGCTCCCGGCGGGGACATCGAGCCCAACACCGGGGGAAACATCTTCGTTCCCCTGACCCTCTGCGACTCGGCACAAGACGAGCTTGCCGTCAAAATCGAGTACATCATTCTGGATGACCCCGACTGCCTCGGATGGCAGCTCACTCGACCTGCCCAGCTTCGATCTCCGAAGGACGAAACCCCATGCTTCCCTGTAGATACCACACCCAATCGAGGCGTCTTGCCGTCCTGCATCGATGATACTGAAGATTACTTCTGGAACAGTTCCTGGGAGGAGTCGACACCGGATCCAGGGTGCGATCTCTCGAATCGAAACGCACGGGTCAGGCTTCGAATCACCGCGCAAGAGGTCCTCGAAAACGAAGGAGACACCGCCCTGCAAACCATATTCGTGACCGAACCGTTTCAGATTCTGAACCGGCCATCTCCGGCATTCTCGCCCGAGGTACCCGCGACAGGTGCTTCGAAGCATTCCTGGAAGGTCCTATTTTTCTCTCCCCTTGCCCTACCCCTGATCTTTCCCGAGGAGATTCGTCTGATGCCTATCACCTTGAAACGTGCCTACGATCCCTGGAAGCCCGAAGATGGAATCCGGATTCTCGTCGAGCGCTTGTGGCCTCGTGGAATCAAAAAAGAAGATGCCCACGTCGACCACTGGCTTCGGGACCTTGCCCCCTCAAAGGAGCTGAGGCAGTGGTACTCCCACGACCCCAACAAATGGGAAGAGTTTCGCAAACGATATCTCTCGGAGCTCAAGAAGAACCCGGAACAGATCAAGAACCTGCTGGCCCTGATTGGCACGGAGGACGTCACGTTCGTCTTCGGATCCAAGGAGCTACAAAAGAACAGTGCATCGGTGCTTCGAGACTACTTGCAGACCATGCTCCCGTAAGATTTCTCCGGTTTCCGGTTGGTTTTCGACGACCCCTTTCGTTCCCCCCTATACGCCGTGTCCTTCTTTCAAACTTGACATCGCATGGGGGCGACCGCGACAAGATGTCCGATCCGACGAAAAAGAGCAGAGGCGAAACCACCCTTTTACAGCTGGCTGAGCTTCATATTCCCTGGCTTGAAGGATTCATTCGAGGAAGGCTTACAGGAGAGCTGCGCCGCTTTGCGGAAACAGCTGACATCCTCCAGGACGTATTCCTTCAACTTCTACGTCACCAGTCTCGAATCGCCGTAGAGAACGAAAGCCAGCTTCGAGCTCTTCTTGCCCGCATCGTCCTCAACCGATTGGCGGACAAGAAACGATGGGTGCTCCGAAAGAAAAGAGATCCTCGCCACGAAACCATCACCCCGACCCCGGCGAACTTTCACGCTCATCATCCGGTCGAAAAAAGAGGACCGATTCACTTCGCCCAAAAAAAGGAAGTGCGCCAGAAACTGCGAGCGGCCATGGAACATCTCCGACCGTCCGACCGGCAGGTTCTTCTCCTGAGAGATCTCGAAAACCGTTCGTTCACGGAAATAGGGAATGCCACCTCCATGACACGGCAGGGCGCTCGAATCAGGTACGAAAGAGCCCTCTTCAAGCTAGCGGCCGAGCTTCAGAAGCCGCAATAGAGAAGCCTACCTCTCCCGGGGCAGAATCCCCGCGACCTGATCTTTTTCAAAAAATGATCGAAAGGTTCCAGCCCCTCTCTCGTCAAAGGGCCCAGAATTCACCAACACCCGACGCAAATGCACGCGGATCAACATCAAAAAAGGAGGAGAAGACCATGAAAACCCACCAACCCGGAAATCGACAGCCCCGAATCTGTTCCCTGAGCATCGGTCTCCTGGCCGCCTGGCTGGGCGTGATTTGCATGGCTCCGACTCGGGCCAATTCCGCGGAACTCGAATCCTCAGACAAGCTCATCCGGATCATCGAAGATGAGACGGTGGAGATCCCCCGGTATCTTGATCAGCTTGCCAAGGACCTTGGCATAGGCCTGATTATCCCGGAAGCGGTTCAGAACTGCATCCAGAACCGGACCCTCAAGCTCAACAATGTTTCGAAACTCTGGGTCCCGACGAAAGACCTGTTCGAGGCACGCCGGGCCATTCTCAAGACGGGTGGATTCGCTCTCCTCCGGACAGGCCCCTCGTCCTGCCCTCTGTATGAGGTGGTAGATCTCCGATCCGGATCGACGCGAACAACCGCAGTTCGGCTGGCAAAACTGATCCCCCGGAACGAAGTTGAGGAATACAAGGATCGAACCGAGCTCGTGCGGGTCGCGATCCCTCTCAACAACATCAATATTGCCCGAGCAAGGACCGAGCTGAACAATCTCGTCAGCCCTCAGTTCGGATCGATCAACGTCATCCACTCCATCAACACCATCGTGATAACGGAGTTCGGGCCCGTCGTCCATCGGATCTGTCGAATGCTAGAACAGATGGACGCACCCTCTTCACCGCCTCAGCAACACGTCAAGGGGGACGTCACTCCCAAGAAGGCACCCTCGACCAAGAACTAATTGAAAACAAACCCACCCCTTCGAAAAAGGGGAGGCGCATCGGGCGCCTCCCCTTCCTTCTTGTTTGCATCAGAGATCTGGCGAGCTAGCGCATCAGTGAAGCAAGATCCATCTTTGGCCGAGCGTTCTTCCCTTCCCGGGGATGGCGACCATCAAGATGAGGCCCATCTAGTTTCCAGCAGTCGTTGGAGATTTCCTGGCAAATCCGACCGAGGGAACGCTCCAGGTCTCTCCATGCATGATCGGTCACCGTACCGTGATCGCGAAAAGCTCTCCCCAGCGGCAACCGATGAGCGCGAGTCGCGTCTCTTCCTCGATTCACTGCCTTCCGAAGAGCATCTTCCAGACGATCACAGGCGTCGGTGAGCTCGGACCGAGCTTCCCCATACTCGGTAGTATCGGTAATTTCGATTCCCCGATCGGAATTGGCGATGGCCAAAAGGTCTCGAGTCAAACGATCGTAGGCCTTCCGCTGCCCACCCGAATGGACACTGCACGCCTGTTCGAGCTTTCGGTTGGCAGAAGCGATCTGCTTTTCGAATTCATCAAGCGCCTGACCGGTTCGACGGATGAACCGATGCCCCATACGATCGATCTGAGAACGAACTTCCGTCATACAACCTCGAATCTCACCCGGTTTCGGAGCCTCCATCTTTCTCAGTCGATGATGTAGCTTCTGGCCAAACTCTTCCCGAACCCTTTTGAAGGCACAGGTGACTCGCTTTCGGAGTTGCTCCTGGATCTTGTCCACGGATTTCGTTGCCCAGCTCATGCGTTGTCCATATTTCTTGTCGATGCGATCTCGGTGGCGCTGCACTTCGCTCGCATGTGAAGAAAAACACTGGTCCAATCGCTCTGCATAGAGCTGCCCGGTACGCCCCCCGATCTGCTGAACACGCTGGCGAACCGAATTCGTTAACTGTCGGTCGACCGACTCCGGGAGAGCAAAGTCGGGCAGTTCTTTCTGCAACATGGTTCGAGTAGCAGCAATCGCCCCCCGAATCGCCTCTCCATCAGCCGGAGGAACGAGTTTTTCAAAATCGAGCTGAAGAGCCTCAAGCGGCGCTACCGAGCGGGCCCTGAACTGTGAGTCAACATGGAGAAGAAGCTCCGTTTCCCTGGCCTGGGTGTATTCTGCGACCTCGGCCATACACTTTGCTTGAAGAGCTTCGACCTCCTTTCGAGCAAGTCCTCTCTCCTGCTTTTCCGAGTCTCTTAGCTCGTCGATTTTCTGCGAATAGAGGTTCACCTTGGTTGTGTAGCTCCTTCGCAAGGCAGAAGCACTCTCGAGCTTTCGAAAAGGATGCTCGGCTCCGAGTTCATCCGTTGAAAAGAAACTTCCCTCGCTCGGAGTGCCTGCTTTTGCCGTCCTATCAACAGGGACTGCGATGTGATGAAGAAGTCCGCCTCGCACAACTCCGAGCTCAAGTCCTGTCTCTTCCTCAAGAGCTTCGTTCAGAACGGATGGAGTGGCCCCCTGTCCATTCACGGTGAGAATCACATCATAGACCTTGAGCCCCGCTTCAGACGCATGAGTTCCAGCAACGACTTCTTTGATCATCACTCCCATTTCGGCCTTGAGTCCGAGATGATGAGCCAGCTCTTCCGAAACGTCTCCCGTGCGAAACCCGAGAAAAGGAACGGCAACAGTAGAACCCGCAAACACTGTTGAAGGCCAGGTGCCGTCAACCGGCGGCGGGTCAACCATGGCTACAATGGCGGGCGAGTCGTTTGCCTCCGCCCGGTCTTCGGAAGGAAAAAGGAACATGCCTGCCACCAGAACGATGGCAACAACGGGGATGACTACTAGCTTCATCATGACGTTACCCTCCAAGCAAAATGAATCCCGCGGGGCCAGGGTTGGATGACCATTGTGCGAAACGCGAGCCTGGCTGTCACCCATCTGCGGCGAAACTCCCTATTGTGGTTTTTCCAAAAAAAATTCCCTCTTCCTGGAACGCACAGGGAACAAGAACCCGGGAAGGAATCACCTTCAACTCAGGTCGATCGCAGCCAACGAATCTCACTTGGGTTGTGAACAAGTGCCTCATGAGAAACCGGGCAGGTCCTTCCGCCAACAAGCTCGAAGAGCACCAGGGGATGGGAGCGTGAGGACAAGAAAACTTTTCTTCTTCCAGGTTCGGGCAAGGCACAAGGCCCTGGTTCTTTCGCGTCATCGATTGACGAGGAGAGTCCCCTGTCCTGAGCCAAGGATAAGTTTCAATACTCTTGGTGAGTCAGAGCTGAGCCGATTCATGAACTCGGGAAGGAAGGACACCTCCCGGCCGAACGAATGGGGTCCGACCCCGCAACCCGTTGGCGAAATCGGGGCCAACTCAGGCCCGAATTTACATCTCTACAATTTTCTAGAAATCTTTACACTTGTAGAGATACTCTTCCGTATACCAACCTCGGAGGACAATGATGACGAAAACGAATCCGGAGCTGACCGAAGGCGAATGGATGATCATTCGCGCGGTCTGGGAATGTGAGCCCTGCGCCGCTCCCACCGTTCAGGAGGCCCTTGTGGCCGAGAAGGGATGGAGCTACAGCACGGTCAAGACCATGATGGACCGAATGGTGAAGAAGGGCTTTCTCGAGACCGAACGAATGCGCAACCTCATTCTTTACCGGTCGTCCATCACGAAATCTCAAGCACAGGGCGTGGAGATCATGCGCGCCGTAAAACGGGCTTTCAATGGCGCTCTCCCTCCGGTCATGGAGTTCCTCCTTGGCAACTCGGAGCTAACGGAAAGCGAACTCAATGAGCTCGAAGAATTGATCCGCAAAAGACGAGATGAGGGGAGCCAATCGTGACCGGATTCTTCAACTGGATCGACTCCTGCGGAGAGGCTTTTGTTCCCTTTGCCCTCACCATGCTCGTCCAGTCGACCCTTCTTGTTTGCGTCATTTATTTGCTCGACCTGCTGGTTCGGCGCCGGGTTCGAGCTTCGTTTCGCTATGGCCTCTGGATGCTCATCCTGGTCAAGCTTGTTCTTCCCACGAACCTTTCATCCCCGGTGGGCGTTGGTTCCTGGCTGGGAGCCGAGCTTCCGGGAGAAGAAACGCTCGTTCAGGATCCGGGGACGATGCAGGCGTATGCAAAGCCAGCACTCCTCACGCGAGTCGGGTTTCCGGCTTCTGCGGACGCAGAACCTGAGCCCGTTCATCCTGCATTCAGTCCCAGAAGTTCTGGCTCGATGCCAATCAGTCGACCTCATGACCCGGCAGAGGAAAGCCTCATGAGCTGGGAAGGGATCCTCTTTTCCTTCTGGATGGTTGGTCTTGCCGGACTGATTTGCGCCTTCATTCTTCGTGCCCGGTCCGTCCGAACTCTCCTCTCGAGAGCGGGAGAAGGCAACGAAGAGATCAAGACCGATCTCATCAGCTGCCAGAAACAGATGGGGATGGGTCGACACGTGACCGTGAAGCTGACTCACACGGCTCACTCACCTGGCGTGTGCGGTCTCTTCCGCCCAACAATCGTCATGCCCCGAGAGATCATTTCTTCTCTCAAGGAAAACCACTTACGAGCCATTCTTTTTCATGAGCTCGCCCACATCAAGAGAGGAGACCTCTGGGTCAGTACAGCTCAGACTCTTCTCCAGATCTTCTACTTCTACAACCCGGCAGTTTGGTTCGCCAACAAGATGATCAGGCGAATTCGCGAGCACGCGGTGGATGATACCGTGCTCGTCACCCTGGGACGAGAAGGTAAAGATCAATACCTGGAGACACTTGTTCGCGTAGCCAAGCTGGCTTTCCGGAGGCCACGCACCAGCTCGCAACTTCTCGGCGTTATTGAATCCAAGAACACACTCAAGGCAAGGATCAAAATCATGCTAAATCGACCTCGACCCAAAACCGCGAGGCTTGGCATCATCGGAGCATGCGGGATCATCCTCATCGGATGCTTCCTGCTTCCCATGGCCCAGGCTCAAAAGGACCCGGAGAACAAGAATCGACGCTCCCAAAAGAAGTCGGCAGTGAGCGAACGCATGGAAGTTCTCAAGGAACAAATGAAGCAGCTCAAAATGGAGATGCATGACCTTCAAGAAGGGGAAAAGAAAGAGAAAAAGGCCCGAAAACCAAAACGAAAGAGCCGGGCAACTTCCCCGATGCCTCCGCTCCCCCGAAACCTCCCCAACCTTCCGGATGTTGGAGTCGGCAACGTTCTATCTGAAGTTCTGGGAACGGTTCTTCCCAAGGCCCTCGAAGGCGCCGGTGCCCTGGCGGAACTCGATCAGCAAAAAGACGAGCTCGAAGAAGCACTAGCAGCAGCAAAAGACCATCTTGCCGATCTGAAGGAGGATGGCGCATCAAGACGAGAAATGGAAAGAGCGCTTGACCGGGTGGAAACACTCGCAGCCAGGACGGAATCGGTCAGAAGAGAACTTGAACACCAGGCCGAAAAGTTCGAGACCGAGATGGAGGCTTGGGCCAGCGATTTCGAGAACCAGATGGAAGGCTGGGGTGAAGAATACGGCGAAGAGATGGAAACCTGGGGAGAGACCTACGGTGAAGAAATGGAGGCCTGGGGAGAGGCCTTTGGAGAAGAAATGGAAACCTGGGCTGAGGGTTTCGCCGGCGAAATGGAGTCACTTGGAGAGGAACTCGAAGGTAAAGACTTCGCCAACATCATGGAGTCATTTGGTGAGGAATTCGGAGGCAAGGACTTCTCCGGAATCATGCAGCAGTTCGGTTCGGTTGCCGGAGGTCTCGAAAACCTCTCTGAAGGTGAAATCGAAGAATGGGCAGAAGGCTTCGAACACGAGATGGAAGAGTGGGCGACTCAATTTGCCCATGATCTCGAAAAGAACCTGGGGGAAAACCTGAGCGGAATCGGAGAAACCACCATCGACGAGGAGGCGATCGAAGCCTGGGCCGAACAATTCGAAAAAGAGATGGAAAGCTGGGGTGAGGACTTCGGAAAGAAGATGGAAGCCCTGGGCCGGCAAATCGAGCAGCAAGTTGAGGCGAAAAGCTCCTCGCAAGAGCGCGGAAAAAAGAAAGCCCAACGCAAGCCGACAAGAAAAGGCAAAGAGAAAAAGAAGAAGGTGCGAGTCGAGGTGTAGAGAACACCTGGAAGCAATTAACTCCTGAGAAAAGCCCTCGGTCTTTCGGACCGGGGGCTTTTTTTTCGTGAGCTAACCTTCGCCTTGAGGGTCTTTTCGTGGTCCTCGACGGCGTGGTCGTCTTCTGGGTCGGGAAGACTTGGGCTTGCTGGAATCAGGAGAAGACGAGGAATCAGGCCGGTTCTTCTCATCCGAATTCGGTTTTGAGCTGGAATCTTCCGAGGAGGTTCGCCTTGGTGGACGCGAAGATGTTCCTCCCGAAGAACTTGAGCGCTTCTCGGATGACCTTCCCCGACCGGAGGAAGAGGATTGATCCCCGGATTGATTCGGTTTCTTATCCGATGAATCCGATCGTCTGTCCGGTGGGTTGGATCTTCTATCCGAGGACCTTCTTCGCCGTTCGGGAGTCTCTGAACTTCTTTCCGATGAGTCCGGCTGCTCCTCTTGAGATCTATCCCGGTTTCCAGGAGAAGCAACATGTCGTCCCCAGGCGGATCTTCTCCGGTTGTCGGAGGAGAAGCTGGATCGCCCTTCCGCCGGCGTCTCTCGCTTTTCTGATGAGGAAGACGATGGTCCTTCCGACGATGCTCCTCGGTTGTCAGGGGAGGACGAATGCCGCCCCCCGGACTGCTTGGGACGATTTGACGAGGAGCCCGAACGATGCTTCCCCCTCTCTCCTGGCCCGTTGCCACGAGAAGAAGTCCGGTCGTCGCTTTGAGCTGAGTCTCGATCCTGGTTCGAAGAACGACTCTGCTGGGGGCCGCTTCGAGAACCACCTCGCTGCGGTTCTCTGCGCTGCGAGCCACCCTGTCGCGTATCGTCCTTTTGCGGTTCTCTGCGCTGGGAGCTACCCTGCCGCGTATCTTCCTTCTGCGGTCCTCTACGCTGCGAGCCACCCTGGCGCGTATCGTCCTTTTGCGGTTCTGTGCGTTGCGAACCAGCCCGGCGAGAATCACCACGCCGAGCATCTCTCCCTCGCGAATCATTGGAGCTCGATCGATCGTCTCGACGACCTTCCGGCCTCTTCGAAGGTGGGTTCGATTCCTGGTCGCGACCTCTTTGATTCCGATCTCTGTCCCGGGAAAACTCGAACCGCTCGATCGTCCAGCCGGACTGGCGACACATGGCATCCCAGCGGCGGCGCTCCGAAGGAGTCACGAAAGTGATTGCCGTTCCGGTCCGTCCCGCTCTTCCCGTGCGCCCGATCCGGTGGGTATAGTCCTCAAGCTCTCGCGGAACCGAGTAATTGACGACGTGGGTTACCTTGTCGACATCGAGCCCTCGGGAGGCGACATCGGTGGCAACAAGCGCCTTGAACCGCCCCGCTCGAAAACCGGCCATGACCAGGGATCGAGCGGCCTGATCATACCCACCATGAAGTGCGGTGATGGGAAACCGAGAGCGTTCGAGACGACGGAGAAGTCGATCCACCTCGGTGCGCCGATCGCAGAAGATGAGAAGAATGTCACTATCCTGAGTGTCAGCCAGGATCCGCTCGAGAACGGAAGCACGTCTCGCTTCATCTGTCTCAAGATACAGCTGAGTAATTGTATCGGTCGTTGACAGTCCCTTGGCGGTTGCCACCTCGACCGGATCTTTCGTGAAGTCACGCCCAAGCCCAAGAATTTCCCGGGGGTAGGTCGCCGAGAAGAGAAGGGTCTGTCTCTCATCCGGAAGAAAGCCGAGAATCTTCTTCACGTCATCAAGAAAACCGATCTCGAACATCTTGTCGGCCTCATCGAGGACGGCAAACTGAGTCCAGGGGAAGGTCAGGAAACGCTGCTGGTGAAGATCGAGGATTCGACCCGGAGTCCCGACAACGACCTGTGCTCCAAGCTTCAACTCCGCAATTTGCGGATGAATGGGGTCGCCTCCCACGAGCAACGCGACTCGCAACTTTCGAGGCTCACCGAGCTTTCGAAGAACCTCCGCAACCTGCAGGGCAAGCTCACGAGTCGGACAAAGACAAAGCGCCAAAACCGAGGAGCGGTCCGAATCAATGAGCGACATCATGGGCGCGCCGAACGCCAGGGTCTTTCCCGTTCCCGTCTCCGCCTTGGCGATGACATCCCGTCCTTTCAAGATGGGGTCAACCGTGAGGCGTTGAATGGGAGTCGGGACCGTAATCCCCATTGCCGCAATGGCATCCTGAATGTCGGAGTTCAGGTCCCACTCCTCAAAGGACTTGATGTCGGGAGGATCTTCGATGGGCCGAAGTTCGGCTACCGGCGGGAGATTACGGTGGGGGCGCCCCTTTGGCTTCCGCCCAGGACTCGAACGTCTTCGAATAGCGATGTGGCTTTACTTTCCAAAAAAAGGTAACAAAGGTGGAGGCGCAAACCGCCCCCGCGAAACCCCTCAGTATGCCATTTAGAACGAAGAGAAGCGCCCCGTTCTCGGCTCCGACAAGAAAAGGACGAGGATCCCGCCTCTCCTCCTCCTCCTGGCCCCTTCGCTTTCCCCTGGGTGTTTCCTCCTGTCACACCTCAAGCCCCTGAGGAGAACTCGGTGCCCTGATTGACACAACTGCCGATAGGGACTACGATGATCGCGCTTTTTCAACCGTCGACTCGCCGTTTCATCGACCACGGCAAGGCCATCCCGACTCTATGGATACAAGCGGATTTCTAGTCACCGGCCTGACAATACTTTTACTGGTGTTGTTGGTAACGGGAAAAGTCACCCTCGACGTACTCGGCATCGGCCTCATGGTCGCTCTGGTGGGAACTGGTCTCCTCGACATCGAGCAGGCGCTGCACGGCTTTGCCAACCATGCCGTCATCACGATCGCCGCCCTTTACGTGCTCGGCGAGGGCCTGACACGCACCGGGGCCGTTGAGTTCATCGCCCACGGAGTCCTTGCCTTCGGAAAAGGGAGCGAGGTCCGGGTGGTCCTGGCAGTTTGCCTGGTGAGCGCCCTCCTGTCGGCGTTTCTGAACAACACCGCCGTCGTGGTCGTTTTCATTCCCGTCCTGATCGGCGTCTCTCAGAAGACGGGGATCCCGGCGTCACGCCTTCTGATTCCCATGTCCTACGCCTCTCTTCTGGGCGGCATGTGCACCCTTGTCGGAACCAGCACAAACCTGCTCGTGGACGGGGTCCTGGCCCAGACCGCCAAGGACATGGCAGCTGAAGGGTTGCCTCTCCCTCCGGGCCTTGAGCCCATCGGCATGTTTGAGCTGACGCCGGTCGGCCTGCCACTCACCCTGATCGGAATCGTTTTCATGGCGTTCTTCGGGAGGAAACTCCTTCCCGAGAGAGTGTCACTCACGACGACTTTGGCGGAGGCCACTGCCCGTGAATACGTCACCGAGCTCGAGATTGGCCCCAACTCAGCCCTGAAAGACCTCCCGGTGTCGGAAGCCTTTCCCGAGGGCGGCCCCCGGCTTCTCTTTCTCGTTCGGGACGAGCGAGTCATGATGCTGAAGGACGCAAAGAACATCACCTTGTGCGAAGGAGATGTGGTGGCACTTCGGGGAGATGTGACCAAACTCACCGACATGCAGCAGACTCTCGGTCTGAAACTCGTCGGAAACCTGAAGTTCGATCCTCGGACCATGGTCTTTTTCGAGCTCGCAGTTGCTCCCCACTCGAGCGTCGTCGGCAGAAGAATTCGGGATCTCCACTTCTGGAGAGATTACAGCTCTGCCGTCGTTGCTGTCCTGCGTCACGGTCACCACATCCGAGAAAGGGTGTCCGAACTCACCTTGCATGCCGGAGACCTTCTCCTCGCCTGTGGTGATGAAGCCTCAACCGCCAAGCTTCGAGCTTCGACGGATTTCTTTCTGCTGACGGGCGCAAACCAGCTGGTCGTCCTTCGAGGACATGCCCGCCGAGCCATCCTCATCGCTACCGCAGTGGTTGCTCTTTTCGCCATCGGCTCGGTCTGGCGTCTTCCCTGGCTCCCTCTTCCCGCCGTTGCGCTGGCCGGCGCCGTGGCCATGGTCGCCACCGGTTGTGTAACTGCGCGCCGTGCCTATCGCACCATCGACTGGCCCATTCTGATCTTCGTCGTGGGTACGTTGGCTCTGGGTGAGGCCATGCGGATCACCGGAGTCGCGGAGATCTTTGCCCGAAGCCTCCTGGATATTCTGTCTGCCCAGGGACCGACCATCGTGCTTGCCGGGGTGGGTCTGATGGCCATCCTCTTCAATGCGGTGGTGGCCCATAGCGCCGTCGCCGTTCTCTTGACACCGATTGCCATCCAGATGGCGATCTATCTTCCAGCCAACGTTCGGCCGTTCGTGCTTGCCGTGGCTCTTGGAGGATCCATCGCGTTCGTCACGCCCCAGGGACATCAGGTGAATCTCATGGTGTACGGCCCTGGAGGCTACCGGTACACCGACTTCCTGAGGCTGGGTATCCCGTTAAGCATCATCGCCTGGATCGTCGTGACGGTCGGGCTCGCCTATCAGTACAACTGGCTCGGCTAGCCCGGATTATTCACGAGTTTGAGCGAGAATAATCCGGTCAGCGAACTTCGTCACCCGCCTTGGCCTCTCCGCCCGTCAAATCCAGGATGACGAGGTCGCTTCGAACTTCGACGACCTTCACCGTTCCCACGACCTTTCCGTTCCGGACGATGGATTTCATATCCTCGACTCTGGCTTTTTCCTGGAGTGACTTCACGAAGACTCTTCGATTGGAAGGATCAAAGCCAAGCACGGTCCCGAGGGTTTCCTGGAGATTCGGAGCTCCGACCGAACGGGCACGAATCATCAGGATGATCGTCTGGGGCATCGCCTCCCCGTCCTCGCTCCAGCTCACATAACCCGGACCAAAAAGAAGAAGACCCGCCTCGTCATCCTTCAGGGTCAATGCCTCCGAGGCCATCCGAATCGTGCTGAATTCCGGAAGCTGAACGGTAACCGGCCCAAGCCCCTTGCCCAGCGTCGTAACCAGCTCGGGAACCGGCCTCTTCAAGGTATTCAATCGAAGATTGACATGAAGATGAATCTCCGGCTTCGCAGCATCCAAGACGGGGAGAACCGTCAGAACGAACCCTTCCTCGAGAGTATCGACCACCGGATTTCCAATCACCGCATCTCGAATCGTCTTGACTTCCCAATCCTTCACATAGGCCATCTGATTCACGGTTGCCGTGACGACTTCTTCTGCTCCGCGACAACGAAGGATGGCATTGGCCATGACCTTGATCTCATTGGCCGAAAAGATGCTCAGCTTGTTCTTGAATTCTGAGGCCGTGAGAGCCGTCACGTCAACTTCATGAGAGGAAGGACTCCCCGGACGAGTCAAGACGTAAATCTCAAGCTCTACCTCATCTCGATTCTTGCTCCGGAGACGATCAAGGTAGGCCTCGGCGTTCTCGACCTGGCTCTTTTGCCCCCGCACCGAGATCATGCGCTCGAAGACCCTGCTGATCCTCACACCATCCGTTCGTGCAACTCCCCGATCCAGGATCTCAACCGCGTCAAGAAGAGGAAACTGCTCACGGAGGTGCCCAAGGAGCCAGTTCTCGAAGAAACCGATCTTTCCCAGATCTTCACCAGCTTCCGACTCCCGGGAAGCAAGCTTGTATTCAAGCCGAGTCCGTCCGTTGCCAAGGGAAATGATGACTCGATGTCCCGCCTTTCGAAAACCCGAGGACCATCCTCCTTCCTCGCCGACATCGAGTCCAAGTTTTGTGGATCCCGGCGAGTTCGAGAGAGGTTTTGATGCAGCCTCCCCCTCGATTTTCCGCGAACGTGGCGAGTCTCCCAGAAGAGCTCCGGTAAACAAACTCAATGAGAGAAACAACCCACATCCATCGGTCCTTCGGGTGCAAATCATGGAGACACTTCCTCTTTCTTGAGAAGACAGCTCGGAGAAGAGCGATGAACACGAGATTCCACCGCAACCACAAACCTTCGTCGGGGCTCCTTGGCGCTGGAGGACTCGAGGGTCAGAGACACTTTCCCCGAAAGAGAGCGTCCCTTCGTTTCAAGGGAAACAAGAGAAGTTGTCGGTCCATTTTTCCGGGGAGCATGAATTGAAAGCTGGTGGTCGACGGGATCCGAAGCCTGGCTGACGAAAAAGAATCCGGACATCCCAAGGATTGCCACGACTGCCGCCATCATTCTCCCCCCGCTCCTGACCCGCTGCTGGACCCCGGAAACGAGCTCCGGCTCAACATCCCGGAAGAAGGACAGAACATCCTCATGCTTGGCTTGACAGTCTGAACAATCTTCGAGATGTCGCCTTAAATCCTCAACGGGAGGACGTTCGTCCACATCGCAAAGACTCAGGATCCTCTGGATCTCATCGCAAGTCATCATGGTTCCGTCCGAAGTTGGCTTCGCAACCGTTCCCGGGCGCGAAACATCCAC
Source organism: Planctomycetota bacterium (assembly GCA_029260825.1). Classification (GTDB taxonomy): domain Bacteria; phylum Planctomycetota; class JACOTG01; order JACOTG01; family JAJDCM01; genus JAJDCM01. The sequence continues at coordinate 18,079 of JAJDCM010000084.1, forward strand.
GTCTTGACCGTGCCCGGGGGAACATCAAGCTGCTCGGCAATCTCCCGGACGGAACAGCCCTCCCAGAAAAAGAGGGTCAGGCAGGCTCTTTCCTGAGCATTGAGCCGACCCAGGTCAATCCGCTGGTTTCCGGCAGGAGGGACTACCGCCGGAATCTCGAGAGGAAGACCCGTCGCAACCACCGAAGTGGACCGCCTCGACCGCAGATGATCAATGGCCTTTCTCACTGCCGCTTTTCGAATGAACGGCCACGGGTCTTTTGCCGGAATGAGCCTCGCTGAAGCTCTCCAGATCGAGGTCCAGGTCTCCTGATAGGCGTCACTCGCATCCTCCGGGTTGCCGAGGATGCGCCAAAGGAGAGAACGAACCCGCTGTCCGTGAGTCTCCATCAAGTTTTCGAACGCCTCGCCGATGATCGGTCCCTCCTTCTTCATCTCGAGCCACACTACGGAGCCGATCCCGCTTCGGTTTCAGAAAACTCCTTTTCGGGGACTCCAAATCCCGATATTCCCGCGGCGAAGGAGGTAAGGTACCCTACGGTCAGGACTTTCGGCAATCCCTGGAACAGATGTGGATGGACTCCGATCATGTGCGCGTCAAATCTCGAGATCCTCGCTTACGAGGCAAGTCCCCTGGGTCCACTCTGCTTGAGACGCAGAGAATTGCTCTCCGACCCCGGAACCGTGGTCACTGAGATCACGTTGAATCACGAATTTCTGATGAGCAGCTACAATACGGAGTCCGAGAGAGCTCTCACGAAAATCGGCATCAACCACCACCCCGGGGACGAGCTGCGGGTGCTGGTCGGCGGATTGGGTCTGGGATATACCGCAAGAGAAGCTCTTGCCTCGAATCGGGTCGCCTCGGTTCAGGTGATCGAGCTTCTACCGGAAGTCATCTCCTGGCTGGATACCGGCCTCTTTCCAACTTCCGTCGAGCTCAAATCAGATCCCCGATTGAGCGTGATCCAGGGCGACGTCTACAAGACACTCGATGGGACCCCGAAAGAGACATGGGATGTCATTCTCATCGATGTCGATCACTCACCGGCAGATCGGCTCGGCACGGAGGAACAACCCTTTTACACCGAGGACGGGCTTCAACGTGCCAGGAAACACCTCAAGAGGTCCGGAGTTCTTGGAGTCTGGTCCTACGCTGAAGATACTCCCTTCTCCCACGCACTCGGTCGAGTCTTTGAAGACGTGAAGATCGTTCCCGTTACGGTTACGAACGACTTGATCGATGAAGAGCAAACGGACTGGCTTTTCTTCGGGACGTGAGGGGGACGCTAACCCTTTAGCGGTATACCTTCGTGCCGGAAGTCAGCCACTTGCCCCACGACCTGTCAAAGGCGTGAACTTCCTCGGTCTTTCCGTCGGGGCCAACGACTTCAAAGCCTTGATTCTTCCACTCGAAGATCCCACCCACCAGATTCGCCACATTCTTGAAGCCGAGGAGGGAAAGCTTCTCCGAGACCTTCTCGCTTCGATAACCAACGGAACAATACACAACAACCCGTTGATCCTTTTGAATCGAGGCAACTCGAGTCGCATCAAACCCGTCAAAACCCACCCAGATTGCGTCCTCGATATGGCTCACTCCAAACTCCGCCTCACTTCGGGCGTCGAGAAAGACGATGCCATCCAAAGGGGCGATGTCTCTGACTCCAACCTCGTTAACGCTGTGGGCAAGGAGTCCGTTGAGCTTCTCCTGGTACTTCTCGCTCCGAACAAACTGGGGCTCAAATGGGATCGACTTCTTCCAGAGACTGAAACCACCTACCATGTTGTATGCCTCTCTGAATCCTTGCGCCGCCATCTGATTCAAGGTCTTCTTACTACGTCCTCCGGAACGGCAATAGACGAGGTAAGTGACACTTCGGTCGAGCTTCTTGACTTCATCGCCAAAGTCCTTGGAGAAGAAATCGAGATTCACGGCATTCATGAGATGCCCCTCCTCAAATTCCTTCTTCGTGCGAACATCCAGGATCACGAAGTCGTCATTTTCCACCGACGACTGAATTAGCGCCGCCGAAGAGCCAACCGAAAGATCGCCCGCAACGGGTTTCTTCCGGGAAAGAGGCGGAAGAGGGCGGATTTCGATGTTTCTGAACCACACCTTGCTCCCGTGCCCCTGAAGGTCAATGTGGCCGATCTCACTCCTGCCGAACTGTTCCCACGCCTTGAACTTGCTACCGGCAACGAGCTTTTCCCACTCATCCCCCCCGATCTGAATGCCGAGAACTTTGACCCCATTGAGCCAATGCTCGACATGACCGCTCTGCATCACGATTCTGGCCTGGTTCCACTCTCCCGCGGGACGCCCCTTCTTGCCCTTGGGGGCCACAAGATCATAGAGCCCGGATGCGGACGTTGACGCATCGCTCCCGTTCTCACCGTCATCCAGAATCTGATATTCAGGACCACTGAAATACGGAGCACCGTCTCCAAGACGAACCCGATACATGATGCCGCTGTTCCCGGAAGGAGCAATCTTCCAATCCAACCGAAGGTCGAAGTTATCAAAGGTATCTACCGTGCAAAGATCTCCGCCATTTCCATCCGTGGCAATGGCCCCGTCCTCGACCCACCAACCGGAAATCTTCGGGGACTCTTCTCCCTTGGGTTCACCATACGTCCGCCAACCGTCAAGAGTCGAGCCGTCGAATATCTTTCGATATCGCAAGCCATCGGTGGGCTCTGCGGCGACAAGAGGACAGGCGATCAGGGAGAGGACAAGAATCAAACCGGCTCTTCTTGACACGAAATTGAACTTCATTCAAAACTCCAATCACATCGACATACAACACTTCTTGTATTTTCGTCCGCTCCCGCACGGGCACGGATCATTGCGTCCGATACGAGCTGAAGGGCGAACAATGGGGGCCGTCTTCCCCGAGACAGCCTCTTTGAACGCGCCCCGCAAAGCCCGGACGTAGGCCCCAAGAACCCTTCCGCCGGAGAGCCGCCCTTCCTCGGTAAGCCCCACAAGAAACCCCGCACACCAGTCGGGAGCATGCTCCGCGACCCCTCCCAGGTCGAGCCGCGAGACCTTCAAAAGAAGCCCGTGCTTCACGTCCGGCTCTTCGATCAAATCGGGCTCAAGATCTCGATGCTCGCACGCTCCGGTAAGAAAAGCCAACAGAACAGGTGCGAGCAGCTCCTTATGGGACGCTGGCAGCTCCGAAACAGCCTCGCTGCCGCAATAGTCGCCGACCCAGTTTCCGATTCGTTCGTGGGTGTAAGGATTCATGACCCGAACAGTATCCGAGAAGTTGACTCCCTGGGCCAATAGAAAAACCCCACCATCCACCCCACTCTTGCGCGATAAAACGAGCTTCGGATAGAATCACGGAGTGAAAGTGACTCATCTCTCCTTGAACTCGATGCAACATCCCTCGCAGCCGGACGGAGGAAACCGATGACGGCGGAAGGAATGGGTCCCGCGCTAACCGACCAGGAGAGCCACCTCCTTCATCAGCTTCTCTCCGGAGAAGACAAGGCATTCGAGACCCTGGTCAAGACGTTTGGAGGAAGGATGCTGGCAACTGCGAGGCGGCTCCTCGGAAACGAAGAGGATGCTCGCGAAGCCGTTCAAGACGCCTTTCTGTCATCCTTCAAAGCCATCCCCCGATTCAAAGGGGACTCCCGGCTTTCAACCTGGCTTCATCGCATCCTGATCAACGCGGCCCTCATGAAAGAGCGTCGGCAGCAGAGCCGGCCTACGCCAGTCCAGATCAATGATCTTCTCCCCACGTTCCTCCCGGACGGGCACCGTGCCGATCCGGGGCCAGAGTGGAGGCAGATGGAGAACGAGCTCACCCGCGCGGATCTGCGCAAAATCGTCAGAGCTCAAATTGACCGATTGCCTGCAGAAGCTCGCGCCGTCCTCATCTTGCGTGACATCGAGGGACTCAGCACCGAGGAAACGGCGAGTATCCTGGAAACAACACCCAATTCCATCAAGGTACGACTTCACCGGGCGAGGCAGGCTCTTCGCACTCTTCTGGATCCCCATTTTCGGAGGCTCTCATGACCTGCCGGGAGTTCATTGACTTCATCAGCGAGTATTTGAATGGGTCTCTTTCCCCCTCTCAAAATGACTCCTTCACCCAGCACATGGAGAAATGTACGGACTGTGTCGAATATCTGAAATCCTTCAACAAAGCCATCGAACTGGGGAAGATGACCGCAAACGATGATGAAGTCCCCTCCGATGTTCCACTCGATCTCCTCGACGCCATCCTCCAGTCCCGAAAGCCCAGCGACCAGGAATAGCAGTCCGTTGATCGAGTGCTTTTCGCCCCGAAAGGGCTGCCAGGGAATGCCGCTTCCTCGGCCATGGCGCGAAACTTCTGTGCACGACTCTTGGCTCCCCCACCGGTCACAATCCGGGGGATTTGACTGGAATATCCGATCTAAATGACCTAGATTTGTCGCTCCTGGTTGTTGCCCCAGCGGCCACCTCGGCTGCCTCACCTATTCATTCGAGCCCATAATCTCATGATCGTTGGAACTGTCTCAGAGACTTTCCCCGGCGAGAGGCGTGTCGCCCTCGTCCCCAATGTCATTCCCTCCCTCACCAAGGCCGGCTGGACCGTCCTGATCGAGGCTGGCGCCGGAGACGAGGCCGGTTTTGCGGATAAAAGCTACCAAGATAAGGGAGCTGAAATCGCAAAGACCCGGGCCGATGTCTTCCAGAGGGCGGACGTCATCCTTCAGGTGAGAGGCTACGGAGCCAATCTTGAAAAGGGAAAAGACGACCTTGCCCTGATGAAATCCGATCAGGTGGTCCTGGCAACGTTTGATCCCTTGACCTCGCTCGACGCGGTAAAAGAGACCGCCGCGAAGGGAATCTCCCTGTTCGCCATGGAGCTCATTCCCCGGATTACCCGGGCCCAGAGCATGGACATGCTCTCATCCATGGCGACCATCGCCGGTTACCGGGCGGTGCTGCTGGCAGCCCAAAACCTCAATAAGATGTTCCCCATGATGATGACCGCCGCCGGAACGATTGCTCCTGCCCGGGTCTTCATCATCGGTGCCGGCGTCGCAGGCCTTCAAGCCATCGCCACTTCCCGGCGCCTGGGCGCTCAGGTCGACGCTTATGATCTGCGTCCGGCGGTCAAGGAACAGGTCATGAGCCTCGGAGCGAAATTCGTCGAAATGGATCTCGAGGGCGATAACGCCGAAGACAAGGGTGGCTATGCCAAGGCAATGGGCGAGGAATTCTACAGGAAGCAACGAGAGCTGATGACCCGAGTCGTGGCAGATACAGACGTTGTGATCACCACCGCGGCCATTCCCGGAAAAAAAGCACCCCTCCTGATCACGGAAGACATGGTCAAAGCGATGCCCTCTGGATCCGTGATCATCGACCTTGCCGCCGAGAGGGGTGGAAACTGTGAGTTGACCAAACCGGGCGAAACCGTCGTGGCTCATGGGGTCAGAATCGTGGGCCCCCTCAACCTAGCATCGGATATCCCCTATCACGCAAGCCAGATGTACTCCAAGAACCTCGCCACCCTCCTCCTTCACCTGACCAAGGATGGAGCCATCGACCTGAACGTGGAGGACGAGATCATCGCGGAGACCATGGTGACCCATAAAAAGGAAGTCTGCCATCCCCGGATCAAGGAGATCATGAATCCTGGGACGAAAAATCCGGACCCGGCCTCCGCGGCAAAATAAGCCGGAAGGCAACCGGGTTCGGGAAAATCTCGGTCGAGGACTGGACCTGACCGGGTCTACCCCGTAACTTGACGCCGTCATGGGTCTGCAAGCTGACATCTCGCCAGCCTGGGCCGGCCCAAAACACCGTTTTTTTGCACCACCCCAACGCTTATCTTGAAGGTGAACCGATGGACGCATTTGTTGCGGCTCTGATGATTTTCGTCCTGGCGATTTTCCTCGGCTTTGAAATCATCACCAAAGTCCCCCCTACACTCCATACGCCCCTGATGTCGGGTTCAAATGCCATTTCGGGCATTACCCTCGTGGGCGCTCTTGTATCGACGGGGCTTGAGAGCCCCACCCTGACGACGGTGCTTGCCTTCTCCGCCGTGTTCTTCGCCACCGTTAACGTGGTCGGAGGATTTCTGGTAACGCATCGCATGCTGGCCATGTTCCGCAGGAAGAAATAGCTCGTGAACGACTCCTACATCAACCTTTGCTACGTGATCGCCTCGGCCTTCTTCATCATCGGGCTTCGAGGGCTCACCCATCCCCGCACTGCGGTCCGGGGAAACCTGCTCGGTGGCCTGGGCATGCTCATCGCCATCGTGGTGACCCTTTTCTCCAAAGGGGTGGTCAACTGGGAATTCATCGTCGCTGGACTCGTCCTGGGGACGGTGGTCGGCATCATCCTCGCCATCAAGATCCAGATGACCGCCATGCCCGAGCTGGTGGCCATCTTCAACGGTTTTGGAGGAGTGGCATCGATCCTTGTGGCTGGCGCAACCCTGGCGCAAACCCTCGCGGTGAACCCCACTCCGGACGTTCAGATGATTCTCGCCACGGTCGCCTCCGGTCTCATTGGCGCCGTGACATTCTTCGGGAGCCTCATCGCCTTTGGAAAACTTCGGGGGATCGTCTCGGGAAACGCCATTCTCTTTCCGGGACGTCATGTCATCAACGGTCTCCTCTTTCTGGCGGCGATCGGCGTTGCGATCATGATGGTCATGAGTCCAGACAACCTTCTGGGTTACTGGCTTCTCGTCGCCATCGGATGCACACTGGGAATTCTCCTGGTCGTACCGATCGGTGGCGCGGACATGCCGGTGGTGATTGCTCTTCTCAACTCCTACTCCGGCATCGCTGCAGCTGCGACCGGATTCGTTCTTGGAAATAACGTACTGATCGTTGCCGGCTCCCTCGTTGGAGCATCCGGCATCATTCTCACTCAGATCATGTGCAAGGCCATGAATCGATCTCTCGCAAACGTCATGTTCGCCGGGGTCGGGGCTGAATCTTCATCCACCGGTGGCCCCAGTGCAGATGATGTCTATGAGGGCAAGATCAAGTCCACGACCGCCGAAGAAGTCGCGATGCTCCTTGAGGGTGTGCGGAAGGTCGTCATCGTCCCCGGTTACGGCATGGCCGTTGCCCAGGCTCAACACGCAGTCCGCACCCTCTCGAACATGCTCGAAGAAGAGGGAGTCGAGGTCGACTTTGCAATTCACCCGGTGGCGGGACGAATGCCCGGCCACATGAACGTCCTTCTTGCTGAAGCCGATGTTCCCTACGACAAATTGAGAGAGATGGACGACATCAATCCGGCCTTTGCTCAGACGGATGTCGCCATCGTTATTGGTGCCAATGACGTGGTCAATCCGGTGGCCCGCACCGATCCTCAAAGCCCGATCGCCGGCATGCCCATCCTCGATGTGGATCAGGCAAAGACCGTCATCATGATCAAACGGAGCCTGAGTCCGGGCTTTGCCGGGATTCCGAACCCGCTCTTCGCCCTTGACAACACCCTGATGTTCTTCGCCGACGGACGAGAAGCGATTCAAGACATCATTGCCGCCATCAAGGATCAATAGGGAGTCGTCATTCGACAGCCGTCTGGGTGTGGAATTCCCGCACGGAGCGGGTCCCCAGGTTCAACCTGGTTTCATCCCGAACGTCTTTTACGATGACTTCGATCAGGGCTCCTTCCGTACGATCATGGAGTGACGTAAAGGAGTAATTGAAGATCCCGGCTGTCCCCCCCAGGCCAGCTTCCTGAGCCACGTTCCAGAGAAGCACCGTGTCCGGATCCCCGACGTACTGGAAGTTCTGATCGGGCAACCATTCGATCACCTCGACGATGACCCCCGCCCCCACCGGATTTCCCGGGTTGTCTGCGATAGCCGTCGGATCCCCGTTCTCATCCACAACCTGGATGGTCGCTACAAACTTCACCTTCTCGCCTTGATAGCCATCGTGGGTGATCACAACACTGTCGATGAAGGTGTGTCCCATGAAGAAACCGGCTGGATCAAGGTCAATGTCGTGAGAAACCTGAGTCGCCGTGTTGTTTGCCGGATCGTTCCCCCGAACATGAGCCGTGTAATCCTTCCCCGGAGTCATCCCCCGAACGACGATCGTATGGTCCAGCTTCAAGCGACTTTCGGTAAATGTTCCGATCACCTGAGAAGGATCCGATCGCAGCACCACGTCCACTTCGGTGGTAGAAAGTTCTTCCGTTCGCCAGCGCAATCGAGCAACGGTCGAATTCGTCCACCCCACGGTGACCGATCCTGGCGTCACGCCAAGGTGGCTCGTATCTGCCGGAGTGACGTTTGGATTTGAAGGAGCCGTGATGTCACCCGGGACGAGGAAGACCTCGTGTCCATCCGGAAGACCATCGAGATCCGTATCCAGAAGATCATCGGAGGTGCCATAGACGAGCGATTCATCTCGATCCACGATCAGGTCGAGATCTCGATCCCTCCCCAGCCGGTATCCCATTCCCAGAGGAACTGCCATCACGGCAAACTCACCATCACCAAGACCATCGACGGAGCTCATGTCCGCCATGGCTTCGATCTGCGCGAGGGTGTAAGAGATGTCGTACCAGTCGGGATCAAACGTCTGCTGCGCGGCATCAATATCGGTCAAGAAAAGGAGTTGAGCAGGATCGTACTGCATCCGGATCATTCGTAACGGGGAAACAGCATCCCTCCTCCACCACCCGCGAACGACAAGATCACATTGACCGGCATCAGCCTCCGCGATCAGGTTGGCTGCTCCTGTTTGAATCGGATCATCATCGTCAAGAAAAACCGTCGCACCAAGAGCCGGAGACACTCCCGTGTCAAGCTGCTCAAGAGCCTGAGTAATCTTGGCATGCTTGATCGTCACCTCCCCCTCAAGATCCTGGAAGGAGTCTACCGTTTGACGGATGGAATCGAGATTCCCGTTATTCGTGAACCCGAACCCAACTCCCGGAAGCTCGTAAAGAGCATGACTCGAATCAAGAGTGACTCCCGGAGGCTCGAACCCGGTGCGCACAGGATCCGATTCCTTGTCAAAGAGCCCTCGCAGCTGGGTCACATCGTTCGGAAAGGTGGTGTTGGTTCGGCGATCGTTGATGACCTGATTGATCGTACCCGCGCCGCCTCCCAGGGAAGTCGGGGTCAGTGCATGACAATCGTTGCATGAAACCAGACGAGGTGTATCCCGTTCAACGTGGGGATCAACCGTCTTCACGTCTCGAAACTGGTCAAAACCCTTGGACGATGGAATCGTCAGCTTGCGGTCAAGTCGCTGGCGAGGATTCGGCGGATAGGAGAGAGAAAACACGTAGTCCCGAAAATCGTCAAACTCGGGCACGCTGAGCTTCTGCCCTCCCAGAAGTCCAACAAAAGCCTCATTGAAATCCACGAGATCGTTGCGATCTCCACGCCAATGGAAGGGTGGAGTCTCCTCGATTCCGCGCAGGCTCATCGTAACCTTGGGCCCTTTTCGAGCAAGAAATCTTCTCCCGTTGATCGATCCAGGATCGAGGGCTCCTCCGTTTGTGCTGATCGGCTGGCCCGGATCAGGATTTTCCAGAACAACATTGTCGAGGCACCAACCGAGCCGATCCATATGGCCATCCACGTGACAGCTCTGACAAGTTTGCTGTCCATTCACCGAGTTGCTCGCGTCAATAAAATGGGAACGCCCCCGAACGACACCCGGAGGAGTGATGTCCAGTCCGGCAGAGACCTGAAGATCCGGGTCAAGAGTAGTACCGGGTACAAATCCGCTGAGGTTAAACCGGTCGATGGTGTGATCACCCCGATTGTAAACATACACGAGCTTGTTGGTTTCGTCCTTCAAGACTCCGCGCGGCCCAAAACTACCCGTGCTCGTCTTGAGAACCCCGATGACCTTGTTCTTGTTGGGACTGCCCGTCGTCAGATCTACCGCCTGGATGATCGCCGAATTCGCGCTCTCGTAGCAAGCAACAATGAACGTCTTCCCGTTCTTTGCCATGCAGATCTGGGTTGGAGTGGCAAAACTTGCCGCTATGCCTTGATGCCGGAAAGCCGGGTCGTTCAGATCGATGACCGTGCGGAGTGAGGGATCCAGCTCCTTGGCATTGGGATTGGAATCCAAATCCATGTCATCCGGTTCAATAACCGTGATTCGATGGCTCACCATGGGGCGGTCCGTGGCCAAAAGCTCCTCCCCGCACGAGCGATTGTTGTTCAGGGTCGCGCTCGAATTCTGGTCGAAGTTGTGCAGTTCTACATTCGAGACATAAAGACTCTGGCTGTGAACGTTGTTCGACTTGGCGATGTCATAGTTGAGGCTCCCCACCCTGAAAGTTACATCCGTAGGATTACCTGCCGGGTCAAAAGCAAGAATATCCCGGTCCGCCGGGTCCAAGCGGTGAATCGAGGTCGTCATGTCTTCCCAGTATCGCCAGGTATTAATCACCACACCCGCTCGCGTCAGGTCAGCCACGTTGCCCACGGTTTGATCGAAATCGATCGCATCCGGAGTATCCACCTCACCCGGCGCGATCACCGATCCATTCCCACTCTCAAAGGAGAGTCCATAAAGGGTTCCGTTGTCCATGAGAAGAGCCCGGGGTTCTTCGACCGATGAAAAGAGCGCCGGTACTCCCTGACCCGCCCCTCGAACAGAATCCGGATCAAAGTCGGAACCGAAAGAAAACGCTGTCGTCCACTCCCGGGTGTTCGTATTCACGATCGCGATCATATTCGATACGGAGAGGCTTACGTAGGCCGTATCACCCGAGGCATCAAAGGCAACGTCCATCGGCTCCTGATTGTTGAAGCGAGCAACTTTCGGGTTGGGAGCACTTCCCGGATCATAGAAGGAAATGACATGAGTTACGATTTTGAACTCTTCATCCACGATGAAGATCGCGTTGGAGGTGGTGCACACGACCCAGAGCTTTCCCATGGCGCCAGGACGACGACGAATCGACACGGGCCCGAGCCCGACCGGGATTACTTTGATCAGAACCGGCTCGATACCGGGATCTCCCGGGTCAGCGCCGCTGACATCAAAGACGCTGACGCTTCCATCCGCAATGTTGCAGACCCAGAGTTCATCCGGGCTGGTAGCGTCCGGACAAAATTCCATGGGATGAATCGGTGCTTCCTCGAAATTGACAAAGTAACCGTCTCGATTCGTGATCAAAGGGCCAGGACCAACCGCTTGCACCACCCCATGCCCCTCGTCATCCATCCAGGGCTGAAACAGAGAATATCCACCGACAATGCACAGTAAAACGGCACACACAGCAGCCCATTTTGACAGCCTTGCTCGACTCATGAAAAACATGGATCTTCCTCCGTGATGCTCGACGAGTGGTGGCGTTCCATCTTCCAGATACAGGGTAAGTAGAGCTGCAAACCGTTTGCAAGCTCTCTTTCCTGGATAAATCTTTCCTGGAACAGGAAGGCCTCGCTAAGGCTCACCGCACCTTGGAGTTCGTGCCGAATACTTTTGCTTCCGACTTTCGTGTGGGCAGAAACGCCCAGGAGAAAGCCCAAAGGGTGGAAGGCCATAAGACGGTATGCTCCCTCTCCCTCCAGCTCTGAGCATGATTTGGGGGCGCCCCCTCATGCTTAGAGCCGGAGGCTGTAGGGAGCAGGCGGTAAGAGTTGTCCAAGGACTCAATTCCAGGGATCATTCCCATTTTTCTTGTGTCCGAGTCTCGAGATGCCTCGTGATTGGTTAGTTACCCACACGAAATCGTGAAGCGCCTACTTTTGTGCACCGAACCCGCCCTGGCCTTCATGAATCAAGCGACTGGGGGTGTGCTCCAGGATAATAAGTATTCGCTATCAACCCTTCTTGGGTTTTTTCGAACGCCCGGAATCGCCCGGCCGGTAGTCGGGATTGGATTCAGGCATCCGAGCGCCTACCCTCTCTCGAAACTTTCTTAGCTTCCCGAGAAGGTCAGCTGCCATGGAAGCTTTATCGCCGGCAAGATCGGTCTTCTCTCCCAGGTCAAGCGCCAGATTATAGAGCTCGACCCGGTCATCTTCGAAGTACTCGATCAGCTTCCAGTGACCGGCTCGAATCGCTCCCGCCGGAGAGGTGATGCTGTAGTGGGGAAAATGCCAGAAGAGCGCTTCACGCTCCCAGCTCTCGGTCTCCTTCAGCAAAGGGACCAAACTCCTCCCGTCCGTGGAGACGGCCTTCTCCTTCCCCAAGATATCCAGAATTGTGGGAACGTGGTCAACCCCGGTAACCGGAGTGGAACATTGACTCCCCCCGAGGACAACCCCAGGCCAGACGATGATCAATGGAACACGAAGCCCCCCCTCGTACAGGGTGCCTTTGCCACCACGAAGCGGTGCATTCGTAGTGACCGTCAAACTCTCTTTTCTCAGCTCCTGGAGCGCTCCGTTGTCGGACGTGAGAAGAATGACAGTGCGGTCGGTCAAACCCGTCTCTTCGAGCTTCGAAACCACGCGCCCCACGCTCTGATCAAGGCTCTCGGTCATCGCGCCGTAAACGGCGTTCTCCCCCTTGATCTTCTCGTCGATGATCTTCTTTTCGTATTTCGAAACCAGCTCTTGCGGAGCCTCTAGCGGAGTGTGCACGGCAAAGTGAGAAAGATAGAGAAAGAAAGGACGCTCCTGGTTTTCGTCGATGAAGGCCACAGCCTCGTCGGTCAACCGATCCGTCAAATACTGCCCCTTCTTCGCCTCTCTAAGATGCCAGACTCCGTAGGGATGAAAGTAACTCCCTGGCCCCCCGGCCGCGGCTCCACCCACGTTCAGATCAAATCCGTGGTGCTCGGGCAGGTTCTTTATCCCCCCGAGATGCCATTTCCCGATACTTGCAGTTGCATAGCCAGCTCCTCCCAGAAGCTGAGCCAGGGTCTTCACATCAGGCCGGAGACAATGTGCGGTCTTGCCAGTAATCAGCTTCCTTCGAAGAGGTCGGTTCCCGGAGATCAGGTTTGTGAGATCGATGGATGCCGGATACTGGCCGGTCAGAAGGCTTGCTCTGCTCGGGGAACAAATGGGGGAAGTCGCGTAGGCATCGGTGAAACGCATGCCCCTTCGGGCAAGCTGGTCGATTTTGGGGGTCTCGAAAAAGGTACTGCCATAGCACCCGAGACCCGACCAACCAACATCATCAAGGAGGATCAGAACGACATTGAGAGAATCCGTTCGATTCTGCGCCGGAGATTCTGCCTCGTCAGCAAGAACCTCCGGCGAGATGACACCGAAACTCAGCACCGCGATCGCCAGGGCGACAAAAACTGCCATCGCCGTATTCACCGGCGGCTGATCACTGAATTCGAAGAGTAACCGCATTCGTCACACTGTAATCCTGGGCCCCAAGATCGGCACGGGCACCATTGTCTCGTACGAGCCCCTGGAATGTCACGGTAATTGCAGTACCTCTTCCATTTGTGCAGAAGAACTTGTGAGGAGCCGGCTGAGACGGGACATCCGGGCAGCCCAAAGTCGGCTTGTGCCCGAGAAGATTAAAAATCTTGACCGGCTGAGGAGGACGGTTCGCATAGACGGGCGGAAACGCGGTCACACCGATGTCCAGGGGAGCCGCCTCGATATCCGCAAGAGTTGAAATCCCCGCCCAGGCCCAGACGACGTAGCGCGAAAAGGTTCTCGAGGTCGGGACAAGAATCTCGAGGCCAAACGGATCATTGATCGCAACATCGACAATACGCTCGAAGTTACCCGGACTCCCGTTGACCAGAAGCACATCTTCCCGATCCCCCAGCAACACGTTTACGTTGCCAAAACGAGCGGCAATGGCAGGATCAACATAGGTATAGGCTGCCGAGAGAACTGATGTCCCATTCGTGTTCATGATGGTCACATCGACGGTTCCAATCCCGGCCGGAGTACGTACCGCGATTTGGTCCTGAGTCACGGTAAGAACCGTCGCGGCGATGCCGTCGAAGAGAACAGTCGTATCCGGAACGTCCGTGAAGCCACAACCAAAAATGTTGATGTGATTGTCTCCGAGCTCGGATCCATTGGCCGGCACAACATTGGCGCCCACGGTCACGTTGAACGTGCACATCGACATGTTACCGGTGGCATCCATCGCAGTGCTTGTCACCAACGTCGTCCCCACCGGGAAAAGACTTCCCGAGGGAGGAACCGACGACACGGACGGGTTCGAGTCGCAGTTGTCGGTGGCCGTCACCGTGAACATGACGATCGATCCACCGGGATCTGTACATCCAACGTTGATATCGGCAGGACATCCAATGCTCGGCCCGGTTGTGTCTTCCACCGTGACCATGAAGGAGCACATGGCGGAGTTGGTATCGTCGTCGGTCGCTGTGGCGGTTACCATCGTCATTCCCTGGGAAAACAAGCTCCCGGAAGGAGGAACCACGACCACGCTCACGTCATCATCGCAGATATCGGTGGCGGTAACGCTATAGGTCACAGGCGTTCCCGCCGGATCCGTGCACTCAACAATCATGTTTCCCGGGCAGGTGACATCCGGGACGGTGGTGTCCACGACCGTCACGTCAAACATGCACTGGGACATGTTGCCCGTTGCATCCATGGAAGTCGATGTCACCTGAGTGGTCCCCATCGGGAACAAACTTCCGGAGACCGGTACCGAGCTGACGGAAGGCGCAGGATCGCACGTATCTGTCGCGGTCACAGAGAAGTTCACCACGGCCCCGGTTGGCCCCTCACATTCGGCGTCAAAATCGGCGGGACAGGTGATGTCGGGCCCGGTGGTATCCTGGACCGTCACGTCAAAGCTACACACGATCGAGTCGTTGCCGGAGGCATCGGTCGCCATGCAATCGACCTGGGTCGTTCCGAATCCGAAAAGACTTCCGGAGGCCGGATTACAACTGATCGCTGGATTCGGATCCCGGTCATCTGCCGCGGTCGGAGTAAAGTTCACGATCGCACCACTCTGACTGGTGCACTCCACCGTCATGTTTGCCGGGCACGTAATCGTGGGAACCGTGTTGTCAAAGATGAAGATGTACGCAGCGCCCGAATCCGTGCCAGGATCATCGTCAAGATGACCGGACACGACCGCCGTGTCATTCGAGAACCCGACCCAAAAACCCAGGTTGTCGTCAGCTTGCTGGTCACCTGCGGTGAACTGAGTGGACTCACTCCAACTCGTTCCCGTTCTCAAGAAAGCATAGGCCGATCCACTGCCGCTCACCCCTCCGTTGTCGAGATAGGCACCGATGACAGCTTTGTCCCCATCAATCGCCAGAGATTTTCCAAACTCATCTCCAGCCGCTCCGTCGCCTGCGGAGAGAATTGCCTGCTCACCCCAGGTGGTTCCGGTTCGCAGGAAGACATAGGCGGTTCCTGAATCCGCTCCGTTGTCGTCGTTGCCGATGGCTCCAATGAGCGCACTCTCGCCCGAGAGAGAAACAAACTCACCGAAGACGTCTCCAGCGGCGGCGTCACTCGCGGTGAGCTTCATCTCTTCCCCCCAGGTGGTTCCAGTCCGAACAAAGACGTAGGCCGAGCCGGAGTTCATGCCGGCATCGCCGTCATGAAAGGCGCCAACGAGTGCGGTATCACCGGAACACGAGACACTGCGTCCGAAGGTGTCGCCGCTTGCCCCGTCACTTGAGAGGAGTTTTGCTTGTTCGTTCCACGTCGTTCCCGTCCGAACAAACACGTAAGCCGAACCGGAATCGGAACCGGAGTCGTCATCTCGATCGGCGCCCACCACCAGCGTATCGCCATCGATGCATACCGAGCGCCCGAACTGGTCTCCCGCCTGAGCGTCGCTTGCGGTCAACTTCATCTGCTCGGCCCAGGTGGTTCCGGTTCGAAAGAAGACGTAGACCGAACCAGAGCTCGCTCCCGCGTCGTCATTGAAGAAGGCTCCCACTGCCGCGGTATCGCCATCGATGGAGACAGAAATCCCGAATGTGTCTCCGGCAGCCGCGTCACTTGCCGTCAATTTCATCTGTTCGTTCCACGTCACCCCGGAGCGAACAAAGATGTAGGCAGCCCCGGACCCGGAACCACCGTCATCATCCAGAGGCGACGCTACGATGACCGTGTCTCCGGAAATGGCGGTTGCACGACCGAACTCATCCCCATCAGCAATGTCGCCTGCTTCTATTTTGTCCTCTTCCACGGCAAGAACGGAAATCGGCGTCGAGAGAAGCAAACACGCACAAAGCGCACCAGTAACGATGGGTCGTACAAACATTGTCTTTTCCTTTGAGTGGTGACTGTTCCCGTACTGGCAACAGTGCAATGGGGCGGATAGACCACCGCAATGGCGTTCGATATCTCCAAACCCGGTTGACGCTGGAGAAGAGAGTCACTCCCGGGAAATCGAGGCCATCCTAGAAAAGAGTCAAAACCATGTCAATCGCAAAGACATGATGCGCAAAAGCCAAACCAAAGAGCGTTGTGGGCGAAATCCGGTCAAACGACGGAACCCATTGGCCCGCCTTGCTATAGCCCACAGGATCTTTTCTTCCCCCGTCTCCTCTGACGGACGAGCTTCCCCAGTGGGGCGAGAGGAAACCCTACGTGGATAAATTCACAAATTGAATCATTACCAATCTAATTATGCGATCTGCGAATCTCCATTCTTCTCGTATTCTTCAGTAGACGAAAGGAGCACGAGAAATGAACACGGAACACGTTTCCTCAGAAATGAACGCTGTTGTTTCCCAGCGCATCGAGCTAACGAAGGGGTTGATCATCCTTCGAGTCGTTCCCAAGGACTTCATGATCCCTGATTTCGAACCCGGACAGTTTGCTGTCCTGGGGTTACCGGCAGGACAGCGTCATGATGGCAAGCTCATCAAGCGAGCCTACTCCATTGCCTCCTCTCCTCTGGAACGAGAATTCATGGAGTTCTACATCGCTCTTGTTCCCGGCGGCGAACTCACTCCCCGGCTCTTTCGTCTCCAACCAGGAGACGAGCTTTGGCTGTCAAAAAAAATCAAGGGAAGCTTTACTCTCGATGGCGTTCCAGAAGATAGAAACATCCTCTTTCTCGCCACGGGAACCGGCCTTGCTCCCTACATGAGCATGTTGAGATCCTGCATCACCCTCGATGCGTCCCGCAAATTCGTGGTCGTTCACGGCGCACGCCACTCCTTTGAACTGGGATATCGAAGTGAGCTACTGACCATGCAGAAGTTCTGCCCGAACTTCACCTACGTCCCGGTAATCACCCGCCCCCATGAGGAAGCTGTCCCCTGGCATGGAGATGCGGGCCACATCCAGGATCTCTGGAAACACCAGGATCTCGAGAAGATCTGCGGTTTCAAAGCAAACCCGGCGAACACCCACGTCTTTCTCTGCGGGAACCCGGCCATGATCGAGGAGACTGCGGAAATCCTCGCCAACGAAGGCTACCGGGAGAATACACGGCATCATCCGGGAGAAATCCACCTCGAGCGCTACTGGTAGGTGAAAAAAATTTGACTCCTGGCGGACAACATGTCACCATATGGTGACATATGAGCAAAGACCCTGATGCAGTCTGGAAGGCCCTCGGAGATCCGACGCGCCGGAATATCCTCGACCGATTGAGTGAGAACCCTCGCACAACCGGAGACCTGGTGACGGTGTTTCCAGATCTTTGTCGCACCGCGGTGATGAAACATCTCGATGTTCTTCAGAACGCCAACCTCATCATTGTCAAAAGAGAAGGTCGTCTCCGGTGGAACCACCTCAATCCAGTTCCGATCCAGGAAATTTGTGATCGGTGGGTCAGCCGACACGTTCGACATCTGGCAAGCGCGGCTTCTCGCCTGAAGGCAGTAGCCGAATCACCGACCAAGAACCGAGCAAAGAAGAAAGGACTCCCTCGTGACAACCAAAACTAGCGACACTCGAAGCGTTAGCTATGAACTCCAGATCCCCATCCAGGCCACGAAAGAGAAGGTCTGGAAGGCCATGACGGATGAAACGAATGCCTGGTGGCTTCCTGACTTTCGGATGGTGGGGGAAAACTCGGTTGTCACGTTTGACGCCAGGGCCGGGGGTAGCCTGATCGAAACGAAAGAAGACGGGGGAAGCCTCCTGTGGTACACGGTGCAGATGTGTCAGCCGAAAACCGCGATCTATCTCGTTGGCCACATCGCTCCCGATTGGAGCGGCCCGGCGATATCGATGCTCAAGCTTTCCCTCGAAGAGACCGACGACGGATGCATCCTGTCCATCAGCGACGCGATCTTCGGCCACGTCACCGACGAAAACACGGCATGCCAGGAAAAGGGATGGAATCAGCTCTTTGGCGACGGCCTCAAAGCCTACGTCGAAGGCTAATGGGGTGAGAGGACTCCCCGGGATGCTCCTTCTCATGCCGAAGCAAATAACCCGCAACAGCTCGACGGCGGGCTATTGATTCCGGAAGATGACCGCATTCATGACGCTGTACTTCTCCGGGATCCGCGATCCGCTGTCTCGAATGATGCCATGAAAAGTCACGATGGCCGGTCGCGCCCGGCCCGATCGGCTGAATAACTGGATCGGAGCTGGTGTTGGAGGAACAAAATCAGAACACCCAAGTTGAGCCTTGAAGTCGAGGATGCGGTTGAAAATTCTCTGGGGCGCTCCACCCGCAAAGGGAGGTGCGTAAACCACCCTCCCCACGTCCGACGGCATGGACGTGATGGTGCTGTCATCGGGAATCCCGATCCAGGCCCACAGACAAAACGTCGCCGTCAGCCGGTTGGATGGAGAGACGATATCGAGGAAAAAAGGAGAGCCGGCGGCCACGTCGACGATTCTCTCCGCGTTTCCCGCGCTTCCGTTGAGAAAGACGACATCTTCTCGACTCCCGAGGCCCACGTTGACATTCCCAAAACGGGCTGCAATCGCCGGATCCTCGTAGGTGAACGCGGATGGAAGAATGGCGCTCCCCAGACAATTCGAAACCTCCACATCCACGACCCCCACACCAGGTGGAGTACGAACCGCTACTCGCCCCGGGATCACATCCGTCACGACTCCGGGAATTCCCCCGAAAAGGACCGTGGTATCCGAAGCGGCAGTAAACCCGCTACCGAAGATGTTGATATGGTTATCCCCGAGCTCGGATCCATCGACGGGAACAACCGAACCGAGACTGACCGTCCCAAAACCGTCGCACAGGGAAAGGATCCAAACAGATCCGCGGTCCACTCCCCCATCATCGTCCTCTGGCACTCCCACAGCCAGCTCCATGACCCCGTCTCCATTGAGGTCGCCTAGACCTTCCACACCTGAAGCAAAGATATCGTTGTCAGAAAGACCTCCGGTGAAATTCCCCTGAGTATCGCTGATCTTCTGGTGAGACAACACACGCCCGGTCGCGTCAAGAAACAAGACCCATGCAGCACCCCGGTCAACTCCGCCGTCATCGTCTTGGGCCGCTCCCACCACGATGTCAAGCTTTCCGTCCTGATCAAGATCACCCAGCCCCGCAACAGAAAACCCAAAGAGATCAGCGTCATCGAGAACACCACTGAAAGTACCACTGGTGTTGCTGATCTTTCGATGGCCCCGAACCGTTCCATCTGTTTCCAGAAAAAGAACCCACACGGCTCCCCGGTCGGCTCCTCCATCATCATCAAAAGGCGCTCCAATAACGACATCGATGATTCCGTCCCCATCCACATCGCCCGGAACAACGGCAGAGCGGCCAAAAAAGTCATTGTCGGCAAGGCCTCCGGTGAACCCACCTTCGGTGTGGCTGATCTTCTGATGAGACGAGACGGTCCCGTTTGTATTCAGAAAGAGAACCCACGCTGCGCCACGATTCACCCCCCCATCATCATCTCGATGGGCAGTCACGATCAGATCCCCTCCCAACGCGCCATCGAGATTACCAAGGCCCGCCATCGAGTGACCGAATCGATCATCATCATCCAGAACGCCGGTAAATCCTCCTTGAACATCACTGATCTTCTGGTGACTCTTGACCGTTCCATCCGTGTTGAGAAAGAGAATCCAAACCGCGCCGCGATCCAGACCACCATCATCGTCACGATAGGCGGCAACAGCAATGTCCTCCACCAGGTCTCCGTCAAGATCTGAAAGAGATGCCACAGCCCGGCCAAACTCATCCCCGTCACCGAGAACACCGGTGAACCCTCCTTGCGTCTGGCTGATCTTCTGCTCAGCACCCACCGTTCCATCGGAATTGAGAAAGAGGATCCAGACCGCTCCCCGGTTGAAGCCCCCATCCCCATCGAATCGAGAACCAACCGCCACATCATCGACTCCATCGTCGTTGAGGTCGCCGATCCGGCTGATGGAAAAACCAAACTGGTCACCGTTCGAAAGAGGCCCCAAGAAGCCTCCGCCTGTCGCGCTGATCTTCTGCTGAGAGATGACTTCACCAGCTCCCTGAGCAAAAGCTGGTGGACCAGCACACAAAACAACGGAGAGGAGAACCAGCGGAACAATGAGATCGGAAGAGAGATAGGAAGAGAGGTCGGAAGGGAGATCGGAAGGAGAGGGTGGTCTTCGCATGGATTTAACCCCTGGTGGTTACAGCATCGCACCCGGCGTATGGCTGGGTCGACGACAGAGATCCCTTTTTCTTGACAACAACCGAACAGTTTAATGCAAGACGGGCTCTCGTCGCAACGTCTCGTTCTCTGAAATAGAGCCTACTGGACGCTGGGAGCCTCCCAGTGAACGAGAGCGATCCTGTCCGGGTCAATTTCGTAGCGCAAAAAGGATTCTTGTTCTCCTCCACCAAAGACCTGGGACTCTCCGGCCTGAAGAACATGACTGCGAGAATTTCTTGATTCTCCGTCGACCTCCCACACTTCAAAGAGCGCGGCTCCAGGACCATCATTTCTGACAACCATCGCACCGGGTTCTTCCCCTTCCTCGAGTCGAACATGAGGAATCCCGCTGGAGTAAATCCACTGAGAAAAGAAAGCATCCAGGTTGCGGCCAGCACCGCTTGCCCAGGCATCCTGCAACTCCTTCAGGGAGAGAGGTCCTTCCCTGGCACGGCGAAAGCTCTCGGCAAGAGCACCCTCAAGATCTTTCTCACCGAGAAGGAGTCCCAGGGTATATACGACCGCGGCACCCTTGTGCCGGTAGATCTCCACATGAGTTTCATGAGTCTCGGAAAGCGGAATATCCAGGGCCTTCCCGGCAACTTTTCCGTAGACGATTCTCATGGCCTTCATGCGTTCCGTGAACGCTCCCGGATCTCTCGTGATCGAGGCAAACGATCGGGCGGCCGCGTACTCGGCAATGCCCACAATCCAGTGAGAACCGCTCCCGGAAAGGGCCATCCTCTCCCCGAAAAAGCGTCCGGCGAGCTCCCGGGAGATTTCATCGGCGGCGACTCTCTTGTCGTCAAACAACCAGGGTCCAAAAAAAAGGGTCATCCGAGCACGCGAAAGACGAGTCACCAGGGAAGAAACCGCGGTAACCGGCTCGGGAAAAGGATCTCGAACAAGAGCTCGAAGTGTTTGGGTACCGATTCCTACTGCCCGCAGGATCCAGGACTGGCGATCTTCTGCGAGCGACTCCCGACGAAGGATCAGATCGACTTCTGTTCCTTCGATCATCATTTTCTTTCCGGGAAGATAAGGGCCGGCCGCAAGAAAAAGTCCTCCGGGATCGTTTCCTGCATCCGAAGCGTTTCCCGGGACCGAAATCGGCTCCTCCATCTTGCAGGAGATGAATCGGTAGTTTTCATCCCCCGTCACCTGAAGGCGAAAGCTGGGGCCAGGCCGTTGCAGTCGCTGGGTTCCTGGCAGGCTGACCGGCGGAATCTCTGCTGGATACCAGGAAGTACCGGGAAGAGCCAGCACTTCACCTCTCGACGCAAGAATTCCGTAGGTTCCCTGAGGAAAGAGGGAGTACTCGAGCGTGAACGGCCTGGCCTCTCCAGGCTGGAGTGCCGGTGACATTTGGATCTCGACCTTCCCGAAAAACGGTGCAAAAGAAACATCGCCTCCGGAAGCATCGGTCACCGAATAGATCTGGGAACCAGGAGCCAGAAACAGAGCCGCAGTCGAAATAGGACTTTCGCCGGGATTTCCAAGCTCCAACTGGCAACGAATCTCGAGCCCTGCTTTTGGTGCGCTGAGAACCTTCGCCCCGATATCGAGATCGGAAACCGTGATCGGAACCGGAGAAAAACTCGTCCCTCCCGCCTCGACCTGGACATCCGATGTTTTGCTCTCAAAACACCCGAACTGGCCAAGGAGCAGGGTCAAGAAAAGCGCCCCTCCCCCCCACCTGCCCCCCGTCGTTTTTTCCCTAGCTCCTGACATGGAATCAAGTTACTCCGTCTTTCGTTGCGGCGGCAGCCTCAAATGATGTAATCTCACAAGGAATATGGAAGAGAATATATTGTCCTGGGTCAATAAGCCCGCGTGATTCATGCGGCCAGGCCCATCGGAGATGGAGACAAATCATGTCCTACACTCGAGATGAGTTCGCCCCCGCTCAATCTTTCTCTGTCGCGCAGGCTGCTACAGACGAACGGGTCGCCTTCATTCGACGAACCTACGCCCACCTTGCGGCTGCAATCACCGCGTTTGTCCTGTTGGAAGCAATCCTTCTTCGAACCGCAATCGGTGAAAGTTTCGCCGTCACCGTCCTCGGAAGCCAGCTGGGCTGGATCGGCATGATGGTTGGATTCATGGTGGTCGGGATGATCGCCAATCGCTGGGCTCAGGCCGAGACCTCGGCGGGGATCCAGTACCTTGGCCTTTCCGTTTATGTGGTGGCGGAAGCGATATTCTTCCTTCCGTTGCTGTACATGGCCGCCAACTACGCGGGTAGTGACGTCATTCCCATGGCAGCCATTACCACCCTCAGCATCTTTACCGGCATCACCGCGGTTGTCTTCGTTACCAAGAAAGACTTCTCGTTCCTCCGAGCCGGGCTTGGGGCGGCCTTTGCAGTTGCAATTGGAGTGATCATCTGCAGCTTCATCTTTGGATTTCAGCTCGGCCTTCTGTTTTCGTTTCTCATGGCCGGACTTGCCGGGGGTTACGTCCTGTACTATACCTCCAATGTCTTTCATCAGTACCGAACGACCCAGCACGTGGCGGCATCTCTTGCCCTCTTTTCCGCCATCGCCCTCATGTTCTGGTACATCCTTCGAATCTTCATGTCTCGAGACTGAACCAGAAGTTGCTGGATGAGTCTCAACGTCAGTCGCGTCAAGATCAAGACGCGACGACAAAGACTAGACCTGACTGAATCGATCAGGAGCGGCGACACCATTGCGTGTGTCGTCGCTCCTCCTTATTTTCTTGGGATCACACGAATGAATCTGGTGACTCAAGACACTTGAACGGAGTAGCTCGAATGAAGCGTCGTTATCTTTTTCGCGGGATCTTGCTCCTCTTTGTTCTCTTCCTCATCGAGGCGACTTCGTTTGCCCTTTTCTGGGCATTGGATTCAAAACCGTTTTCCTACAGTCGGCTTCGCAAGGAACAACGGGCAGTCGCCGGAGACATGACAGCAGAAGAAGCATCCGCGTTACGAATCAACCTTCCGACGGCCGACGTTCGTTTTGCTCACCCCTACATTGGCTATATCCCGGTCAACCCGAAAGTTGAAAAGAACACGAACGTCTATCGGATCTATGAACAGCGCTTCTTCGATCCTGATGCGCCCTACTATCGACCCGACCCGGATACGGTTGTCATCGGAGTGACCGGTGGATCCGTCGCCGCCGGGTTCTGCGGATCGGGTAGCAAGGCCCTGGAAAAGGCCCTCCAGGAAGAAAATCGCTTCACGGGAAAGAAGATCGTCATCGTGAGTCTGGCCATCGGAGGCTTCAAGCAACCCCAGGCTCTCCTGGCGCTCAATTACTTTCTGGCGCTGGGGGGACGTCTTGACATCCTCCTCAATATCGATGGGTTCAACGAGGTCGCGCTCCATGAGGCAGAAAACGGCCGCCTCGATGTCTTTCCCATCTATCCCCGGAGCTGGAGCGCTCTTGTGGTGGGAACTGCCGACACACGCTCCGAGCAACTGGTGGGCGAAATCGTCTACCTTCGTTCCAAAAGAGGCGACCACGCCCGGGTCACCGCGGAATCCTCCCTCGGGATGTCGATCACCTACAACCTCTTCTGGCGGCTGAAGGATCGACGACTCCTCCAAAAGACCTATGAAGCAGATCAGCGGCTACGGAGCTTCAAGCCCTTTGAACGCTCGATGCTGACCCAGGGGCCGGAATTCAAGATGAAGAACGAAGAAGATACCTACGATTACCTTGTCTCCGTCTGGATGCGTTGCTCGATCCAGTTACACAGAATCTGTCAGGTCAACAAGATCGACTACTACCACTACCTGCAACCAAACCAATACGTGGAAGGGTCAAAGCCCATGTCCGAAGCAGAGAAGAAGATCGCCATCAACCCCTCCCATCCCTACTACCCGGGGGCCGTCAAGGGATATCCCCGGCTCATCGAGGGGGGCAAAAAACTTCGGGAGCAACGAATACCCTTCTTCGATCTGACCCCGATTTTCTCTCAGGTGACCGAAAGCCTCTACGTGGATGCAGGCTGTCACTTCAACGCCAAGGGTCAGGAAATCATGGGGAGAGAAATCGCAAGAACGATCCTCCCAACCAGCGACGAATGATGGCCATGAAAAGTCGATCAGGGATTGGGGCAATTGGGTTCCGGTCCGGGGATGTCGGAGCTGAAACGCATATCCCAGAGAACCGGATTGTTCTGTCGGTAGAGGTCGATGTTCTGGAACAGCCCCTGGACTGATGTGAACTCCGGCTTGCGAACCAGATTGTATGTGACCATTCCAGCCGTCTTGAACCCCATGCAACAAAACGCACCCGGGGTGCGGTTCTTCCAGCTGAACCAAAAGACCTTCTGAATCCGAGCATCGACCTTGAGAGCCTTCTTCAAGCCCGTCTTCGGAGAAAGCTCGAATTGATTGTCAGGATAATCCAGGAATTGAGTGTTGAGCTCCGTGATCCACACCATTCTCGGATCCCCGAACTCGTCCATGGTGTCCATGGTCTCTCGAATCTGGGGCCGCATCGGACCAGCGGGTTGGTTTCCGGGGAACGGATGAATGTTCAAGTAGTCATAGTAATCCCAGACTTTCTCGATTTCGCCCGTATCCGGGTTGATCTCGGTAAACGTGTCATTCAGCTCGTAGTACTCACGTAGCCAGTTCACTCGGTTCTGCCCACGGGCTGCTTGCCGAAGCCCATTCAATGAGAGCCCGGCCATCACGATCTGGCAGTCCGGATCCGCTACGTGTGCCGCGATCGAGGCAACTTTCAGCATCTGGAAATAGTCGATGGTCGGGGCAAACATTTCCGTTGGCGAACGGAAGTGATCCTGGCTATTCGGTTCGTTTCCGATCTCAAAGGTTCGCACACCCATTTTGGAGTAGTGGGTAACCGCGGCGCCGACCCAATCCCCGTAATTCTGGAGGAACTGAGACTGAGGCCGATAGCGACTTCGAATACCGGGATCCGTAATTTCCGGGGGAGCGCTCGTTGCCCATTCGGGACTTGCGGTGCCAAGCGTGAGCAAGACGTTCATGCCGCGTTCATGAGCCCAGGTGATCAGATTCTCGATGCCGGGGCGAGAGACATAATTCCCCTGCTGGGGTTCTTCGTCCGCCCAGAGGGTTCGAAATGTCACCCATCCCGCAAGCATCTCGTCCGCCATCATGTTGAGAGAGATCTGGCGCGTGTTGTCGTTGTAAAGGAATTCAAAAGGCAACAAGGCCTTGAACCCAAGTGGACTCGACTCATTGTATTCCCGAAGAATGACATCCCCTTCGGGAGAGCCAGCATGGGAGGGAGTTGATGCCACGACAACAGCCAATAAAGCCACGAGAAGGAGCAAACGAGAATTCTGGGTCATGGAGTGCCTTCTTTTATGAGAGGACCAGCGGGCCGGGGATCGGCTCCTAAGGGAGCCCCACGCCGGGGGTGGCAAAAAGTCTACCACGCCCGACAAACGATCGTCAACTCACTTCGGAACCCCATCTTACAAGGGGACTGAGATCGGTCTGGAAGCCCTTTATCGGTCCAGATCAGCTCTCAGACCATCCGAAAGAGCAACACCTTCAGCGCCATTTGAATCTTGAACCACGGCCTGAAAAAAGACGCGGCCCGACAGCTCCGAATTGTCCGGAATCGGCAGCGAAAAGGCCACACGACCCCTCGCCCCGGTCTCGGCCTTCAGGAAGAAACGCTCGGTCGTTAAGTGAGTCCCTCCTACTCCCGGATCGTTGGAACGACCACGGCCGAAAAACAGGGTCACCTGGGAAAAAGGCCGGCAGTTTCTTACCGTGACCCGAAAATCGGCATTTCCCGCAACGAGCTCGGAACTGGCGTCAATCCGGGGGATTCTCCCGTCCGATCCCGCCGTCCCTGCGCCATAATGACGAATCCCCTGTGGATTCTTCAACAAGGTGAAATAATCTTGAACCACTCCGTCCCGATCCAAAAAATTCAGGTCGAGCCGGGTTGCGTCCACATCGATGATCAGGCTTCCCCAGGTGTACTGATTTGAAACCATCGCGGGATGATCAAAGGTACCGAGACTTCTTCGACTGGCACTTCCCGAAACGACATAAACCGCACCGGTCCGCGGCCCCGGGTTTTTCTGATAGGCGCCGCTACCATCTTCTCGACCGTCGCCGCCGTCCACCACATGCTCGGGGCCAAACGTCGCTGCATCTCCAAAATGGCCGTTGATCAACCGAGACCGCTCATAAGCATGGCTGTGTCCGGAGAGCACCAGGTCCACCCCGAATTCCTCCAGGATCGGAACCGCATTCTCCCTCATCTCAGTCAGCTCTCGCTCCCGGTCCGAGTTGTGCGACCCTCGTGAGTAAGGCGGATGATGCCAGTAGGCGATGATCCAATCCCGGCGAACCCGAGACAGATCCTGACGCAACCAGTCCAGCATTGAACTTGGTGCCACACGGGAGCTCCCCTGGCTGTCGAGGCAAACAAAATGGATGTTCCCCCGTTCGTGAGAGTAATACGCTTCTGTTCCCGAAGGGAATCCTTCCGACTCCCCCTGCCTGGGAAGATGAAAGATGTCGTAGTAAACACCAGACTCGTCATGAGACTGAGCACTGAACGCATCGTGGTTACCAAAAGATGGCCACAGACACGTGTTTCTCAGAATTGTGGGAAACGTATTAAAAACGCTGATCTGATACTCGAAGTCGCGGCCAAAATCATAAGCATTATCCCCGAGCATGAGCCAGACGTCCGCTGGACGGGAAGAAGTGTAGTCAAGGTATGCATCCCTCACGGCTCGGACGTTCGGGTTTGCATCTCCCGAGTCGCCAACCACCCAGATTCGTTGCGGAGCCTTCGAGCCGATCGGAGGTGACGTCACGAAGAAATGATCCGGGTCACGCCCCGCAAGAAGAGTCGATGGAGAACTGGCGATCGCGTAGTAATACCGGGTTCCCGCAAGCAGGTCGCGAACGGTGATCTCGTGTTCCGTGGTTGGTTGCACTTCGGTAACAACCGTGTCAATCGAGGTCCAATGAAGACCGTGGGCGAGAATGCCCGGACACGGAATGTCCGTTCTCCACCGAATCGTGACACCCGACTTCGAGAGGGCTTGAACGTAGGGACCGCGGACGAGCTCCTGGGCAAATCCAGGATCAGATTGCAGAACCGCAATCCCACGCGAGAAAAGAATCGCGAGTCTAAAAAGGGGAGAAACGAGTCGGGACTTACAACGGAGCTTTCTCATCGACTTCACGGTCGCTCATTCTTCTTCTCCCCAAAGTCCGGGAACATTCTCAATGCAACAGGGGTTCGAAGCAAGGAACTTTCGGGAGGAATCTCGATCGTCTCACGAAAAAATTCCTGATCGGTAGGAATCCAGAAGCAGATGCTCGATCCCGGAACTAGCTTGTCGGGTGATGCAGAATCACACCCCTAGAACAGCTCTTCATAGGCTTCCTCGGAAAAGCCAACCAACACCTTTTTTCCCACCCGAAGCGTAGGTGCTCTGAGGTTTCCCGTGGGCCCAAGGAGCAGTGCAAGAATCTCATCCTTGGAAGAACCTTCCTTCAGCTTCAAGCGAATGAGCTTCTTTCCGCTCGAAGCCAATATCTCGGAAGCTTCCAAGACGACTTCCAGTGCCTGATCAGCACCAATCTTGACTTTGCTCGCGCTCAATTTCTCGTCAATCGTTACGTCACGATGGCTCAGGAACTCCTGAGCTCTCTTGCAACTCGTTCAGCCACTTCGATGATAGTACCAGGCAATCTGTGTGGGCATGGCGTTGACAACTCCTTCTCTGAATCCGCTTGTGAACGAAATGACGATTCACGGAACCAATCGATGGCCGCCTTCTTACCAAACAAGAGTCTTTCTTCCATCCACTTTCCAGCAAGCTCGTTTTCTGGAACGTAATCATTGTCATTACCAATGTTCCCAAGTATCATGTCATGTCCCTTTAACTATTCGCCTATTCGCCGATCTCTCCTCACCTCCTGAGAAAACATGACTCCTCCCGACCAAACCGGCACTCTTCAGGCCTTTTGGAGCGATGCTCTGAAAAGTCTGCAAGAAAAACAAAAATCCCTTTCACCCAAGTATTTCTACGACCAGCGTGGTTCTCTCCTTTTTGACCGGATCTGTGAGCTCGACGAATACTACCCCACTCGCACCGAACTCAAGATCATGGAGGATCACTGCGCAAGCATTTCTGACCTGCTTGGCCCCGATTGCTATCTCATCGAGTTCGGGAGCGGAAGCAGCACAAAAACAAGAGTCCTTCTCGATCACTTGAAGAGCATGGCAGCCTACGCGCCTCTAGATATCTCTGAAAATCATCTTCTGGAAACCGCAGATGCTTTGCGCACGGCCTACCCTCAATTAGAAGTCCTACCGACCTGCGCCGATTTCACCAAACCGTTTGATGTTCC
>JAJDCM010000085.1 GCA_029260825.1 Planctomycetota bacterium
GAAAAAGACGGCGAAGAGCGTCCAGAATCCCACATTGCTCTCGACCCGCCAGTTGCTCCGAAGTAGGTCGGGATTCGACGTCGAAAGGGCTCCCACGATGAATGCGCACAGAGCCGCGGCGAGGACGACCATGACGATGGACTGGACCTTCATGGCCACGTCGGCCCCGAACCAGGCGAGAACAAAGAGGATTGCGACCGCTACGGCGGCGACAATCTGGGGGTTTACGGTGGCGCTATCACCCAACATTGCCGCGGCGGCTTCCCCGAAGCCGATGGCATAGAAAGCGATGGACACGGATTGGGCGAGGAACAGGACCAGGCCCAGAGCCCCTCCGTACTCGACTCCGAGGGTCCGGGAGATGAGGTAGTAGTCGCCGCCACCCTTGACCCTGAGGCTCGTGGCGATGGTCGCAAGAGACACGCTCGTCAACACGGAGATCAGATTGGCGATGCCGATGATGATGAGGGCTTGAAGAAGTCCTCCGGTACCCACCACATAACCCATGCGGAGGAACAGGATGAGACCGAGGATGGTCAGCACGCTCGGGGTGAAGACACCGGTGAACGTGCCAAGTGTTCGCCCGTCGTCAGTTTCGGTTTGAGTCTTCGTTTCGGATTCCATGGAAGGGAGGTGATGCCTTTCGCTTGCCGGATCTGCGTTCTGGATTTGACTCGGTCATCCGTGTTGCAATTGCCGGGAAAGTTTGATGTTCTTTGTACGATCGCAAGATGTTCGAACGGACGCGATTCGCCCTCGAGATGAATCCTCTTCAATGTTGATCCTATTGTTCACGAATTCTGGAAAATCGAATCATGTTTCTTGACGGAAATCCTCTCCTTTTGGCGCCGGCCATCTTCGTGTTTCGGATCCTGGACGTGTCCATGGGGACGGTGCGCTCGATCCTCGTGATGCGGGGGCACAGGCTCATAGCGGCCTGCCTTGGTTTCGTGGAAATCTTGATCTGGCTGATGGCCGCCGGCCAGGTGTTTGCTCATCTGGATCGGTGGTATCTCGCCGTAGCCTACGCCGGAGGATTTGCCACGGGCAACGTGGTCGGGATGTGGGTTGAGTCGAAGTTGGCCCTGGGTTGGGAGTTAGTCAGGGCGATCTCCAAGAATCCTGAAATCGATCTGGCAGCGAGGCTCCGGGGATGGGGGCACGATGTGACTGAAATGGACGGAAGGACTGCGGGTGATGTCAGGGTGGAGGTTCTTCTTGTCATCGAGAAAAGGCGCAAAGTGCCGGCCTTGTTGCAGCATATTGCGCAAGGGGATCGTGAGGCGATCTGGACCCGTTCGGACTTGAAGTCCTTGACCATCAAAACGGTTCCAGTGGCGGAAATGGGGACGGGATGGCGTGGCTCTCGGAAGCGAAAATAGAAAACCACCCGTTGTGTTTGTGAGGATGTCAAGGACATTGACAGTTGACCGGGCTCGCGGTACACCTTGACCCGACGACTTCCCATCAAGGCCCTTTTGGAGGAAGACATGGAAGTTTGGCCCGGGGCTCCCTACCCTCTCGGAACTTCTTATGATGGGGCGGGAACCAACTTCGCTGTCTATTCCGAACTGGCCGAAAAGGTCGAGTTGTGCCTCTTTGCGGAGGACGGTCAAGAGACCCGTGTAGCTCTTCCGGAGGTAACCGCCTTCGTTTGGCACGGGTACCTCCCCGGGCTTCTCCCGGGTCAACGATACGGTTTTCGAGTCCATGGTCCGTATCGGCCCGAAGACGGTCACCGTTGTTTGCCCGGTAAACTTCTCCTCGACCCCTACGCCCGCGCCATCGAGGGAAAGATCGACTGGCGGCCTGAGCTTTTCTCCTATTCCTTTGATGATCCCGACGGATCCATCAATGACGGGGATAGTGCTCCCCACATGCCTCGCTGCGTTGTGACCAACCCCTTCTTCGACTGGGGTCACGACCGCTCGCCTCGGACGGCCTGGCACGACACGATCATCTACGAAGTCCACGTCAAGGGGTTCACCAAACTCCATCCGGAGATTCCCGCGGAGATGCAGGGCACGTATCTCGGCCTGGCCCATCCGGCTTCCATCTCCTACCTGAAACGGCTGGGGATCACCGCGGTCGAGTTGATGCCGGTTCATCATTTTCTTCACGACCATGCTCTGATCGAACGGGGCCAGCGGAACTACTGGGGTTACAACTCGATCGGATACTTCGCTCCCCACGACGAGTACTCGAGTCGAAAGAACGGAGAGCAGATCCAGGAATTCAAGCAGATGGTGAAAGCCCTCCACGAGGCGGATATCGAGGTCATCCTCGACGTGGTTTATAACCACACCGCGGAGGGGAACCACCTGGGTCCGACGCTCTGCTTCCGGGGCCTCGACAACCCTTCGTATTACCGGCTCATGGGAGATGAGCCCCGGTACTACATGGACTACACAGGCTGTGGAAACAGTCTCAACATGCAAACTCCGCATGTGCTCCAGCTCATCATGGATTCCCTTCGATACTGGGTGCTCGAGATGCACGTCGATGGCTTCCGGTTCGATCTTGCGTCCGCTCTTGCCCGGGAGCTTCATGAGGTGGATCGTCTCTCCGCGTTTTTTGACATCATCCATCAGGATCCTGTCCTCTGTCAGGTGAAGCTGATCGCGGAGCCGTGGGATGTTGGCGAGGGGGGTTACCAGGTCGGCAACTTTCCTCCCCTTTGGTCCGAGTGGAACGGACGATATCGAGACTGCGTCCGGGACTTCTGGCGGTCCCAGAATCAAACTCTCGCCGAGTTCGCTTCCCGCTTCACCGGAAGCTCCGATCTTTACGAGTCAACCGGACGGCGTCCTTACGCCAGCATCAACTTTGTCACCTGCCATGACGGCTTCACGTTGAAAGATCTCGTCTCCTACAACGAGAAACATAACGAGGAGAACGGAGAGGGCAATCGGGACGGAGAGTCCGACAATCGATCCTGGAACTGTGGTGTGGAGGGAGAGACCGAGGATCAAGACATTCTCGCCCTTCGGGCCCAGCAACAGCGAAATTTCCTGGTCACTCTGTTTCTATCCCAGGGGGTCCCGATGCTTCTGGCGGGAGACGAGATCGGAAGGACTCAGAGAGGGAATAATAACAGTTATTGCCAGGATGCCGACATATCCTGGATGAACTGGGCTGCGGTGGACGAGGAACTCCTCGAGTTCACCAGCAAGCTCATCAGTTTCCAGCGACGACACCCGGCGTTCAAGAAGCGGAAGTGGTTCCAGGGCCAGTCCATCCGTGGTACCGATCTCAGCGATATCGGTTGGTTTCGTCCGGACGGAGAAAAGATGACGGATGACGACTGGAACACGGGATACTCCAAATCGATCGAGGTGTTCATCAACGGAGAGGGGATCGCGGCGCAGGATTCCCGGGGACGACGGATCCTGGATGACAGCTTCCTGATTTTCCTGAACGCTCATTTCGAGTCGGTTCGTTTCCGGGTCCCCGAGCCCCTGTGCACCAGGGAGTGGCGGAAAATCTTGAACACTGCCGCACGCCCCGAGTGGGTTCGACGTCAACCCCCCGTCAAGCATCACGTGAATGTCGCTTCTCGGTCCATCGTGGTGCTTCAGCATGAGCGATGATCCGAACGTTCAGGAGAGCGGCATGCCGGCTCCTCCGAGGGCGACCTACCGACTTCAGCTTTCCCCGAGCTTCGGTTTCAAAGATGCAGCTTCCATCGCTCCCTACCTGGCGGAGCTTGGAGTGAGCCACATCTACTTCTCTCCGTATCTTCAAGCAGCGCCGGGAAGCACTCACGGCTATGACGTTGTGGATCACGCCCGGGTCAACGACGAACTCGGCGGGGAGGAGGCTCGGGAGGCTCTCTGCGAAACCTTGAGCGACCTTGGACTTTCCCAGGTGATCGACCTCGTCCCCAACCATATGGCGATTTCCAGCCGTCGAAATCAGTGGTGGTGGGATGTCCTCGAAAACGGTCCTTCAAGCTGGTACGCTCGATACTTCGACGTCGATTGGCGTCCGCCCGAGGAGCGACTCCGGAACAAAGTCCTGTTACCGATTCTCGAGGATCACTATGGCCGTGTCCTGGAGAGGAAGCTTCTTAGGTTCGTGCGCACCCAGGCGGACTTCACGATTTCCTACCACGACCACGTGTTCCCGGTGGCTCCGATTTCTCTTTCGGGGCCTCTGGAAGAGGCGGCGGAGCTCTGTTCTTCTGAAGATCTCGCCTTTGCCGCCGATGTCCTGGCGGCTCTTCCGTCGTCCACCGAGACCGATGCCGAGAGTCGGATCCGACGCCATCGAGACAAGGCTGTGGTTGGAAAACAGCTTGCCCGGCTTCTGTCCGAGAGACCTGATATCGGGCAAGCAATCGACGACGTCATTGTGAAGATCAACGCAGATCAGCAACGAATGGATTCATTGCTGGAAGGTCAGAACTACCGTCTCGCCTTCTGGCGGTTTGCTCGGCACGACATGGGCTATCGTCGCTTTTTCGACATCGACGAGCTTGCGGGCCTACGGATCAGTGATGAGAACGTGTTCCTGGACACCCACCAGCGCATCGAAGAGTGGGTATTGAACGGTACCGTCGAGGGCTTGCGGATCGATCACGTGGATGGTCTTGCAGATCCCAAGGCGTATCTGCACCGACTCCGGATCATGGCTCCCCGAAGCTGGATCGTGGTGGAGAAGATTCTCGAGAGCCGCGAGACCTTGCCTTCTTCCTGGCCCATCTCGGGAACGACGGGATACGACTTCCTCAACCTGGTCGGCGGATTGTTTGTCGATCCCTCGAGCGAGGATTCCCTGACCCGATTCTATCAGGAATTCACGAAAGACGAGCGCACCCTGGAGGAGCATGCGGTCAGCGCGAAACGACAGGTCCTTCGAGAACTCCTGGGAAGCGAACTCAACCGGCTCACGGAGGCTTTCGTCAAGGTCTGCGAGCGTCGGCTTCGATACCGGGATTATTCCCGGGACGAACTGCGCGAAGTGCTGGAGGAGGCAGTCGTCCGCTTTCCGGTCTATCGCACCTACGCTCGCCCGAGCGTGAAGCCGACGGCGCAGGACGAGGAGTTTCTCGGAGAGGCACTGGACCTGGTCCGTACCGAGGGGCAAGAGCTCGATCCAAGTCTTGTCGACTTTCTTGGGGGGCTTTTGGAGGGTCGGTTTAATGGAGAGGACGAAAGAGGCCTTTGCCAGACCTTTCAGCAGCTGACCGGGCCGACCATGGCGAAGGGTCTTGAAGATACGACCTTTTACCGCTATTCCCGTCTTCTCTGTCTCAATGAGGTCGGTGGCAATCCGAACATCTTTGGCATCGGAAGCGACACTTTTCACGAACATTGCCTCCGGATCCAAAGAGACTGGCCGGCGACGATGACCGCGACCTCCTCCCACGATACGAAGCGGAGCGAGGACGTTCGCACCCGGATTGCCGCGCTGACAGAAATTCCCGAGGAGTGGACCCGTGCGGTCCTGCGCTGGTCCGAGCGAAACGAACGCCATCGAACCAAAGACCTTCTCGATCGAGGAATCGAATATCACTTTTACCAGACCCTCGTCGGAGCCTGGCCCATCGAGACCGAGCGGGTGCTGGGATATCTGGAGAAGGCGATCCGGGAAGCGAAGAGCTTTACGTCTTGGACTGAACCGAACGAAGAGTATGAATCGGCGGTCCGGTCTTTTGCTGGCGCAGCCCTGGCGGACGAGGAGTTTCGGGAGGAGATCGCCGGCTTTGTGAAGAGGATCGAGCCGAGCGCTCGGACCCACGCCCTGTCTCAGGTTCTCCTGAAGCTGACCGCGCCCGGGGTTCCCGACATCTACCAGGGGAACGAGATCTGGGACTTCAGCCTCACCGACCCGGACAACCGGAGACCGGTCGATTTCGCTGCGCGTCGGAGCTTGCTTTCTGAGCTCCAAGGGATGAGTCCGGAAGAGATCGTCGGAAGGTCGGCGGAGGGGCTTCCCAAGTTATGGGTGACTCATCAGGGTCTCTCAACGAGGCAAAGTTTTCCCGACTGCTTCGGGAGCGGGGCGAGCTACATACCGGTGGAGGCTCGGGGGCCGGGAGCCGACAGGATCGTGTCTTTTCTTCGCAGCGACACCGTTCTTGTCGTGGCTCCTCGCCTGATTCGATCGATGCCGGATTGGAGGGGCACCCGGCTTCTGGTGTCCGGGCGCTTTACGAACGTCCTCACGGGTGAGTCCTGGGAGGACGTGGGAGCAACCGATGTCGCCCGTCTTCTCGCCCGGTTTCCCGTGGGTCTTTTCACCCGCAACGAATAGTGTAGACCGCGAACGAGCGGGGACCGACCACGATCGGTTCGCCGTCTGCTCCACCCTCGATCTGGTCTGGAAGTTGAGAGCCGGGGCCACCCCAGGAATCCGCCGCACTGTCGAGCTTCTTCGTCCAGGGTTGCTCCGGAAAGTGGGGCGACAGGGCAAGCGGGCGCTCCCTTGTTCCGAAGTGAAAGAGGATCCCTACCGCGCCGGGCCCTTCACCCCGAAAGAAGAAGAGAGCTTGTTCCTGTTCGAGGGGGATCGTTTTCAGGGGGGAGCGAGGCAGGTCTTTGCGCATCCGGATCAGCTCCCGGTACAGATCGGAGAGAGCTTTGCGCTGACCGGGATCCCGCGCTCCTTCGGGAGAGAGGATGCATCGACGAAAGGTCTCTACATCCTGGGGATCGGGAGGCTCGCCTTTCCAGCCGAAGGATCGAAATTCTTCCTTGCGCCCTTTGCGCATCGCGTCAATCAAACCTGGATCGCCATGGCTCGTGAAGAAGAGAAACGGTGCGGTCTCTCCATATTCTTCCCCCATGAAAAGAAGAGGAGAAAAGGGTGAAAGGAGGACCACTGCCGCCGCCAGTTTGAGAGATTCGAAATCGGTCAGGGTCGAAAGCCTGTCTCCAAGCATCCGGTTGCCGACCTGATCATGATTCTGGGAGCAGACAACGATGTGCTCCGGACCAAGGTCCTTCGAGGCTCGTCCGTGCCGACGTTCGCGAAACTCCGAGTACCTCCCGTCGTACGTCATGCCCGTGGTCAGCGCTCGTGCCAGATCGGAGACCGTGCCGAAGTCTTCGTAGTAACCCCGGGTCTCTTTGGTGAGGAGAACGTGGAGGCAATGATGGAAATCGTCGGACCACATGGCGTCCAGGCCCCATCCTCCCCGATCCCCGGGAAGCACGACTCGAGGATCGTTGAGGTCGCTTTCCGCCACCAGTGAGGCCCGTCTTCCCCATCGGGGCATTCGTTCCCGGACCTGGTCCGCAAGCTCCTCGAGTACGGGGTACGCGCTTCGATCGAGAATGGCATGGACCGCATCAAGTCGCAATGCGTCGATATGAAACGCTTCGAACCACTGGAGTGCGTTTTCTAGAAAATAGCGGCGTACTTCGTCACTTCCCCTGCCGTCGAAGTTGATCGCTTCTCCCCACGGGGTCCGGTAGGCGTCCGTGAAGTATGGACCGTACTGGCCCAGGTAATTCCCCTCGGGACCGAGGTGGTTGTAGACCACGTCCAGGATCACCGCGAGCCCTCGGGAGTGACAGGCGTTTACCAGTCTTTGGAGCCCCGCCGCTCCTCCATAGGAATTCTGAACGGCATAGGGGAAAACGCCGTCGTATCCCCAGTTGCGATCTCCGGGAAACTGAGCCACCGGCATGAGCTCGATCGCATTCACTCCGAGGTCGGCGAGGCGATCGAGCTGGGAGATGACCCCATCGAAAGTGCCATCCCTGGTGAACGTTCCCACGTGAAGCTCGTAGGCCACCTGCTCACTGACCGGGATGCCTCGAAACGGCTCGTCTGTCCAGGGGAACGCAAGGTCCACGACCTCGCTCGGTCCGTGAACCCCCTCGGGCTGTGCACGAGAAGCGGGATCCGGAAGTTGACGACCGCCGTCGAGAACGAAGGCGTATCGGCTTCCGGGGCCGATCTCCGGAAGGATGGCCCGATGATAACCCCGGGATTCTTGGGTAAGAGGAACGAGACGGTCTTTGACACCATGCTCATTTCCAAGAAGGCAGACCTCAACAATCTTGGCTTTTGGCGCCCAGACTTCAAATCGACATTTGCCGTCGGAGGTGAGCGTCGCTCCCAGGCAAGGGCTCAAGACTCGGCTCCCAGCGTCAGGTAAAGCGCGGCCAGTGGGGGGACTGTGAGGTTCAGGGAATGTTTGCGGCCGTGAAACGGAACCGGAGCCGCTTCGATCCCGCCCATGTTTCCGTGCCCACTCCCCCCGTACTCGGATCCGTCCGTATTCATCAGTTCGCGATAAAACCCTTCCTTGTCGACCCCGACCCGGTAGTTGAGACGAGGAACGGGAGTAAAGTTGCAAACGACGATGATCGGGTTTCCGACGCCACCGTGTCTCATGTAGGAAATCACGCTGTGGTCGCTGTCGTTGGCATCGATCCAGGAAAAACCATGGGAATCGAAATCGAGAGTGTGGAGTGATGGTTCCTGTCGATACAGCTCGTTGAGCCTTGAGACGAGTTTCTGCAGCCCTCGGTGCGAGTCCTCCTGAAGGAGATGCCAGTCCAGGCTTCCATCGTGATCCCATTCCCTTATCTGACCGAACTCCTGCCCCAT
Source organism: Planctomycetota bacterium (assembly GCA_029260825.1). Lineage (GTDB taxonomy): Bacteria > Planctomycetota > JACOTG01 > JACOTG01 > JAJDCM01 > JAJDCM01. The sequence goes on from JAJDCM010000085.1 coordinate 8,566, forward strand.
GAAGAGGAGCTTCTTTCCGGGAACGGAATACATGTACCCGTAGAGTAGGCGCAGGTTCGCAAACCGGGACCATTCATCTCCAGCCATCTTCTGCAGGAGCGAACCCTTGCCGTAGACGACCTCATCGTGGGAGAAAGGAAGAACGAAATTCTCTTGAAAGGCGTAGAGAGTGCGAAAGGTGAGTTGATTGTGGTGGTATTTCCGGTGCAGGGGATCGCGCGCCATGTAGGCAAGAGTGTCGTGCATCCAGCCCATGTCCCACTTGCTGTGGAATCCAAGCCCGCCCACCGCCGTCGGGCGAGAAACCATGGGCCAGGCGGTCGACTCCTCGGCGATGGCGATCGTGTCGCCGTACTCCTCGCGCATGGAGTCATTGAGATGTCTGAGGAAACGGATGGCCTCGAGATTCTCTCGTCCGCCGAACTCGTTGGGCATCCACTCGCCTGCTTTTCTCGAGTAGTCGAGGTAGAGCATGGAAGCGACGCCGTCCACTCTCAATCCGTCGGCATGAAAGACATCGAGCCAGAAGAAGGCGCTCGAAGTGAGGTAGCTGATGACCTCCTGACGTCCGTAGTTGAAGACCAAAGTCCCCCAGTCGGGTTGTTTTCCCTGACGGGGGTCGGAATGTTCGTAGAGGTGGGTCCCGTCGAAATACCCGATGCCGTGCTCGTCCGAGGGAAAGTGGGCGGGAACCCAGTCAAGGATGACGCCGATGCCGTTCTGATGGAGAAGATCCACGAGAAACATCAGGTCCTGCGGCGTGCCGTAGCGACTCGTCGGTGCGAAGTAGCTCGTCACCTGATAACCCCAGGAACCGAAGAACGGGTGCTCCATCACCGGGAGAAGCTCGACGTGAGTGAAACCCAGCTCCTGGACGTAGTTCACGAGTTTTGGCGCAATTTCCCGGTAGGTTAGAAATCGATTGTTCTCCTCGGTCTCCCGCATCCAGGACCCGAGATGAAGTTCGTAGATGGAAAGGGGGGCCGAATCCTGATGCCGGTCTTTGCGTGTCCGGATCCACTCGTCGTCTCCCCACTCATACGCAAGATCCCAGACCATCGACGCGGTTCGGGGAGAAACCTCCTGACGAAACGCGATGGGGTCTGCCTTATCGACGGTGTAGCCCTTGTACTCGGAGGTGATGTGGTACTTGTAAAGAGCTCCGGAGCCGACTCCCGCGATGAAGCCCTCCCAGATCCCCGAGGACCCTTTTCGAGTCAGGGGGTGCTTGTCCTTCGACCAATCGTTGAAGTCGCCGATGACATGGACGGCGCGTGCATTGGGTGCCCAGACCCCGAAGACGGTGCCTGACGTACCATCGGTTTCGACCGGGTGCGCCCCCAGTTTTCGATACAGATGATGATGAGTTCCCTCGTTGAAGAGATGCAGATCAACTTCACCAAGAAGGGTTGTATCGAACAAATCAGTGCCGTTGGAACTCCGGTTGCGTCGAGTCATGGCTGGATCATCCTTCCTTTTCGACCGGTGGGTTCCTCGGAACAGTTCCCAGGATGCTCAGGAGACCGCGGATTGGAATCTCGAGCCAATCGGGCCGGTTGTTGAGCTCATAGTCGAGTTCGTAAAGGCACTTTTCGATCAGGTAGAAGTCGACCAGGGTTCTGGTGTCGTCCGGATCCTGGGGGATGAACATCGTGTCGCCCGCGGCATCCAGGTAGGACTTCAAGAACGCGGCGGATACCCAACCCATCCAGGCGTTTGCCCAGGGCGTGAGAGCGATCCGATCCTCGGGTCGCAGGCTCTCGTCTCGAAGGGCAGCGATTCCGGCGTAGTTGAACGAGCGGAGCATGCCCGTGACATCCCGGAACGGAGAGCGCTTGAAACGACGCTCGTTCATGGGACGACCGGGCTCTCCCTCGAAGTCGATGATGACGAAGTCTTTTCCGGTATAGAGGACCTGACCCAGGTGGTAATCCCCGTGGCACCGGATCCGCACCGTGTCGATTTTCCGGATGGTGATTCTCTTCAACGCGGCGTCGAGATCGGTCTGGCGCTCGAGGAGCCCGTTGACCTTGACGGATTCGGCGACGTCATTCGGGAATTTAGGAAGGGCCTTCCGCAGCCGCTGAAACGTCTGGCTCAATCGGGCCCGACCCGCCTGATAGAGCGATCGCTGGTGCAGAGTGGAGAAGGCTTCTGGCACAAACGCGGAATCTTCCTTCTCCTGGCTCAGCGCCAGATGAAGTTCGGCGGTCCGGCTGCCCAGGAGGCGGACGTCGTTGATGTAGGCACCAGCCATCTCGAGAAGCGACTCGGGGATGATCGCATCCGGATCGAGCAGGGACGTTGGCGGTTCTGGCGCCAACTCGGTCGTCGCCTTGGCTTCTTCGAAGAAGCGCGCGACGGAATCGAGTGTGAGCTCCCACGCGTCTCCCTGATTTGAAACGAACTTCTGCAGGATGCCGAGGCTGGCAACTTCACCGCTGTTTCGCTGGTATTCGATCGTCCCCGCGGTGGGCGAGATCTGGGTGAAATCGGACTTGTCGGTGAGGAAGGCTCCGACCTCGGCTTCCGGATGCACTCCGTCTTCCAGCACTCGAAGTATTTTCAGGACGAATCCATCGCCGTAGACGATGCTCGTGTTGCTCTGCTCGGCGGAAGAAACCCTCGGTTTGAGATTGCCTGCTAGATTTCGAAGCTCTCGAAACCGGGGTGATGCCGAGAACTGCAATTTACCGCCCCGTCCCGTGAGAGCCTTCTTGCGGTCGAAGTATTGAAGCATCAAGTCGCAGCAAGTGGGGGATACGAGTGCATCGTGCAGGATCGAGGGCTTTGCCTCCCCATCCCCGGTATCGAAGCGGGCAATCACCGCACCGGGCGAATCCTCCTCGATCGCCTGCGCTTCATCCCCATCGCTTTGCATGATGGGAAGAACATAGAGCTGGGACGGCCCCTCCACCGACACGACCGAAACAAGGGTAAGCGCCGAACGACGATCGGCGAGGGGAATGATGTCGCTGAGCGAGATCTTCTTTACCTTTTGCGCCTTGCCTCGATACCAGCGGCGTTTGACGATGTAATCCTGGAGAATACGCTCCACCGGGCCGCCGTTTTCGAGCAGTCGATCCCAGCTCTCCGGCATCAGAGTGGGAACCCCTCTCGATTGGGACGGGGCCGCCTCTTTTTCCGAAGTCTTGGTGAGCTCGAACCAGAAGAAACCGTGAGGATCGATGGAGAGAAAGTAAGGGGCGTCCGTGATGGCGGGGAATTCGCTTCCGCCAAAGAGCTCTACCGGAATCAAGCTCTCATACTCGTGGAGGTCGAGCTCGACACACTGAACGAACCGGGAGAGGTTGGCCACCACGAGAACCCGCTCTTCCCCGAGCGATCGAACGAAGGCCAGAACCTTGGAATTTTCCGGGTGGAGGAAGACCAGATCACCCCTCCCGAATACCGCGTATTCCTTGCGGAGTCCGATGAGCTGCTTCGTCCACCACAAGAGAGATCTCGGATTGCCCTGATGGGCCTCGACGTTGACCGCTTCGTAGTGATATTCCGGATCGGTTACCACGGGAAGATAGAGTTTTTGGGGATTGGCCCGGGAGAACCCTGCGTTGCGATCCCCACTCCACTGCATCGGCGTGCGCACACCATCTCGGTCGCCGAGGTAAATGTTGTCTCCCATCCCGATCTCGTCCCCGTAGTAGAGAACGGGAGTCCCGGGCAACGAGAAGATGAGACCGTTCAACAGTTCCACCGCGCGGCGGCTCTTCAGCAGGGGGGCGAGCCGCCGTCGAATTCCCATGTTGATCCGGGCCCGGGGACTATCGGTGTAGACCTTGTACATGTAATCCCGGTCTTCATCGGTGACCATCTCGAGGGTCAGCTCGTCGTGATTGCGCAGGAACACGGCCCACTGGCACACTTCCGGGATGGCGGGAGTCTGGTCGAGAATGTCGTGGATCGGAAAGGAACTTTCGAGTTGAAGGGACATGAACATCCGGGGCATGAGCGGAAACTGGAAGTTCATGTGGCACTCGTCGCCGTCTCCGAAGTAGGAAACCGCGTCTTCGGGCCACTGATTGGCTTCGGCGAGGAGCATGCGGTTGTCGTACTTCTCGTCGATTGCCGCTCGAAGCTTTTTGAGGAACGTATGAGTCTCGGGTAGGTTCTCGCAATTCGTACCGTCTTTTTCGTAGAGGTACGGCACGGCGTCGAGGCGCAAACCGTCGACGCCCATGTCCATCCAGAAATCGAGGACCTTGAAAAGAGCCTTGTGCACGTCCGGGTTTTCGAAGTTCAAATCGGGCTGGTGGGAGTAGAATCGATGCCAGTAGTAAGCCTTCGCTACCGGGTCCCACGTCCAGTTTGAGGTCTCGAAATCCTTGAAGATGATTCGGGCGTCCGCGTACAGATCGGGGGTGTCGCTCCAGACGTAGAAATCCCGATGCTTGCTCCCCGGAGAGCTTCGCCGGGCACGCTGAAACCAGGGATGTTCGCTCGATGTGTGGTTGATCACGAGTTCGGTGATCACCCGAATACCCCGTTTGTGCGCCTCGCGAACGAAGCGTTTGAAATCCCGCAGGGTTCCATAGGCCGGGTTCACCTCGGTGTAATTGGCGATATCATACCCTCCGTCCCGCAACGGGGAAGGATAGAATGGCAGAAGCCACACTGCGGTGACTCCGAGATCCTGGAGGTAATCGAGCTTTTGGATCAAACCGGGGAAGTCGCCGATGCCGTCGGCGTTGGAATCGTGGAAGGCGCGGACGTGAATCTCATAGATGACCGCGTCCTTGTACCAGGTCTTCTCATCGGTGTGTCGGGTCTCGTGGGTTCTCCGGGCGGCGCTTGCTTCGGCGAGGTGCACGCTTCCGCCATGATCAGAGGAAATACTCAAAGTCTTGCTCCTTGCGAAGGCTGTGTCGAATTCTGAAGACATGGGCGGGAATGATCTCGGGATCGAGTGCAACCGTGTTCTTCTGGCCGTGCCACAAGAACCGAGCGTCGCTCAGCAGGTCGTGAACCTGAAAGGCGCGCTCCCCGTCGATTCCGAGGGCGCGGAAGTTCATCGTCAGCGAACCGACCTGCGGGTGATCGAAGTCCAGATTCACCACGACGAGGATGGAGCTCCCATCCTGATCGTCCCGCTTGCTGTAGCAGAGGAGGTGCGGGTTGTCCGTTTCGTGAAAAACCAGAGTGCGGTTGTGTTGAAGGGATCGGTTTTGTTTTCGGATACGGTTGATCCGAGAGATCACGCCCGAGATACTGTCTGCTTCCTCGATTTTCCAGTTCTTGATCTCGTACTTTTCGTTGTCGACGTACTCTTCCGCTCCCTTTCGAGGTGTGTTGTCCATGAGTTCATAGGCGGGACCGTAGATCCCGTAGCTGCTCGAAAGGGTGGCTGCGAGCACCAAACGTCCGATGAACGCGGCTCGCCCGGCAAACTGCAGGTTTTCCGGGAGAATGTCAGGGGTGTTCGGCCAGAAGTTGGGACGAAAGAACTCCGCTGTTTCCGTCCCGGTGAGGTGAGTCAGATACTCCGTGAATTCCTCTTTCGAATTCCGCCAGGAAAAGTAGGTGTAGGACTGGGTGAAGCCGAGTTTGGCCAGGGCATACATGAGCTTGGGGCGCGTAAAAGCCTCGGCGAGAAAAATCGTATCGGGATGAGCGGATGTGACCCGGCCAATGCACCACTCCCAGAAAGGAAGGGGCTTGGTATGGGGGTTGTCGACCCGGAAGATCCGGATCCCTTCGTTTGCCCAGAAAAGAAACACACTCAGGAGTTCCTCCCAGAGTTCCAGGTGCCGGGTGCATTCGAAGTCGAAGGGGAAGATGTCCTGATATTTCTTGGGCGGATTCTCGGCATACTGAATCGATCCGTCCGGGCGGTGTCGAAACCATTCCGGATGCTCGCGAACATACGGATGATCCGGCGATGCCTGAAAGGCGATATCGAGAGCAACCTCGAGTCCCACGTCCGCAGCGGCGGATACGAAATGACGGAAGTCGGCCAGATTTCCAAGAGAGGGATGAATCGCTTTGTGTCCCCCTTCGTCGGCTCCCACGGCCCAGCAACTTCCCGGGTCTCCCTCCTCGCAGCTTGTTGCGTTGTTTCGTCCTTTTCGGTGAGAAACACCGATGGGATGGATCGGGGGCAAGTACAAGACATCGAATCCCATCGAAGCCACGTAGGGGAGCCGCGCCTCCGCATCCCGGAACGTGCCGTGCTTCCCGGCGGGACCGCAAGATCGAGGGAACATCTCGTACCATGTGCTGAACCGGGCCTTGACACGATCCACCTGAACACGAAGAGGTTCGGAGCGGCTTGCGCGAGTACGATCGGCGTGACGGGCCGCGAGCTCGAGGAGCTTTTCATCGAGGATGATCTTGAGCCGTTCGGGAATCGCGGTGGTTTCGTCTCCGATCCGATCCGCGGTGTCGGCGAGAGAGAGAGCTTCCTCGCCTTCTGCTCGTCCCGCGGTGTCCCGGACAAGGTCGGCGCCGATAACGAGTTCAATTGTCACATCCTGTCCCGCCTCGACCCGGCGAATGAGCGAGTGGCGAAACGTGGCGAAATCATCGACCCAGGCCTCGATGAAAAAGGTCCAGGGGCCGATCGCTTCGAGTTCGAATTCGGACCTCCAGCGATCGTTCTCGACCACAGTGAGGGGGACTTCGGTCCATTCCTTTTTTCCCTCTTTCCCGTCATCCCGGAACCGAACTACGCCTCCGAGCCGGTCGTGTCCGTCGGCCACCAGGTCGGCTTCCACTCGAAGAGAATCTCCGAGTTCCCGCTTCAC
>JAJDCM010000086.1 GCA_029260825.1 Planctomycetota bacterium
TCCCCATACATCGACGATCTCAAATGAGATGTGTCTCGTGCAATCGATGCACACCGAGGCGATCAATCATGAACCGGGGATCACCTTTTTTCAGACCGGAAACCAGCAGCCGGGGCGCCCGTCTTTTGGTTCATGGGCAAGCTATGGACTCGGGAGCTCAAACCGAAATCTCCCGACATTCGTAGTCATGATTACTCAGGGTTACGGAAATATGCAGGCGCTTTCCGAGCGGTTCTGGGGGTCGGGCTTCTTGCCCAGCAATCATCAGGGATGCAAGATTCGTAGTGGATCCGATCCTGTTCTCTTTCTCAACAATCCGCCGGGAGTCTCTCGTTCCGATCGTCGTCGCATGCTCGATCTGCTCGGAGAGTTGAACGATCGAGAAAGCGCCCGAAGCCTCGACCCGGAGGTTGAAGCTCGACTCGCGCAGCATGAGATGGCCTATCGGATGCAGATGTCGGTTCCGGAGCTGACGGATTTTTCTGGGGAGTCAAGAGAAACTCTGTCCCTGTACGGAGAAAATGTCGAAAAGCCCGGGTCCTTTGCGGCCAACTGTCTTCTTGCACGTCGCCTTGCTGAGAGGGGAGTGCGATTCATCCAGCTTTACATGAGGGGGTGGGATGCTCACAACAATCTGCCCAGGGAGATCAGAGAGCAGTGTAAGGCCGTGGATCAGCCTCAGGCAGCGTTGATCAAAGACCTGAAGATGCGAGGGCTCCTCGATGAAACTCTGGTGATCTGGGCCGGTGAGTTTGGGCGTACGGTATACAGCCAGGGAGCTCTTACTCAGGACAACTATGGGCGTGATCATCATCCCCGTTGTTTTTCGGTCTGGATGGCGGGGGGAGGCATCAAGCCGGGAATCGTGTACGGAAAAACCGACGACTACGGCTACAACATCGTCGAGAACCCGGTGAGCGTCCACGATCTTCATGCCACTTTCTTGCACCTCTTGGGGTTCGACCACAAACGTCTCATCTATCGTCATCAGGCCCGGGATTTCCGTCTGACTGACGTTTTTGGGAGTGTGGTAAAAGAGATTCTTTCCTAGCCATGATGAACAGAAAAACCCTGGGACGAACCGGTTTGCAAGTGACGGTGGTTGGCCTGGGTGGTCTTTCAATCGGGGGCCTGAATGAATCGGGGCATCCGGGTCCCCTCGATGAGGCCATGGGAATCCAGACGGTGCATGCTGCGCTTCATTCCGGGTGCAACTTGATTGACACCGCTCCACTTTACGGGGTGACTCGGGGTGAGACCATCATCGGCAATGCCCTGAAGGAACGTCCTGATCTTGCGATGAATACCATCATCAGCACGAAGGTCGGGCGTCAAGAGGAGGGGAGAGACTACTCGTTCGACGCGGTCATGAGGCAGGTAGAGGAGAGCCAGAGGCGGTTATCGGTCGAGAGGTTTGACCTTGTCAATATCCACGATGCGATGGATGTCCCGGTTGAGCGGATCATGGGGAAAGCGGGGGCTCTTGCCGCTCTTCGTCGGCTTCAACAGGATGGAGTTGTCCGGTTCATCGGCACCGCAGCAAACGATCCGGATACCAATGCTTTCTACATTGAAACCGGCGAATTTGACGCGGCAGTTGTTGCTGAATCGTGGAGCTTGCTCAACCAACATGCTTTGAAGAGGATCCTTCCCGCGGCTGAAGAGCACGATGTTGGTCTCCTTTGCGCCACTCCAATCGAACGAGGAATTCTTGTCAATGGGCCGGTTTCTTCGACGGGGAATTATCTGAACAGAAACCCGAGTGCGGCCTGTATCGAACACGTCTACAAGATCAAAGGCCTCTGTGAACATCACGGCATTTCGCTTCTTGCTGCAGCTCTTCAGTGGTGTACACGGCATCCTCAAGTTGCGGTGGCCATTCCCGGAGCTCGAACACCCGGGGAGGCAAGGGAAAACGGGATGGCCGGGGCAGAGGAAATCCCGGATTTGTTTTGGAATGAACTCGAACCCCTGGTGCACCACTGGGAGCTTGGTATACATCTGTGATGAACACTCCGTCGTCCTCGATAGACATCGATCGATTCCGAAAAGATGGTTTCTTGATTCTCCCTGATTTCGTGGAAACGGAGGTGATCGACCTTCTTCGCCGCGTGGCGACCGTTGATTCCGCATTTCTGAACAAGGTACGTACGGGGAAGGATCATGCAGGGCATGAAGTGAAGCTCTGGATTTCTAATCGCCTGGAGGAAAACTTGTTTTCCGGTGTTGTTTGTTACGACAAGATCGTGAGGTCTGCTGAGCGACTTCTTGGCGAAGAAGTCTATCAGTGGCACCACAAGTTCATTCTCAAGGACGCCCATGCTGGTGGTGCCTGGGAGTGGCACCAGGACTATGGCTACTGGTATGACTACGGCTGTCTTCTTCCCGATCTCGTGAGCTGCATGATTGCAATCGACCCGGCTACTCGCGAGAACGGTTGTCTCCAGATTATTCGTGGCTCTCATCGAATGGGGCGGCTTGACACGTCTCGAGTCGCGGATCAGACCGGAGTGGAGGACGCGGTGAGATTGCGCTCGATCATCTCCCGTTTTGAGGTCGTGGACTGCGAATTGAACCCGGGGGACGTCGTTTTTTTTCACGCGAACGCTCTCCACAAGTCGGATATCAACAGGCAGAAGCGCCCGCGCTGGGCCTTCATCAGCGTCTATAATACGGCATCCAATTCCCCCGGTGAGCATGTTCCTGTTCACGCACACGATGAAGATGCACCTCCAACGCCTATGCGCCTCTCGAAAAGTGTAGTTTGAATGAGCTTCTTGATCTGGGGCGGAACCAACTCAAATAGGGGAGTTCCCCTTGGCTCGAGTGATTGCTTCCTTGCAGATCTCGACGTGGTCTGTTCCATATTCTTCTGTCGGTTCGATCGTGGCTCCTTCGAAGTATTCGTTCCAACCGTAAACGATGATGTGTTCTGCCCCGGTCGCCAGGGCTTTTTCGAAGTATGACCGAAGGGTCTCTCCGTTGTCCGGGTAGATGATCGGGAGCGCTGGAACGACCGATGTGTCTCGCTTCAGCTTTCTGTCGTTGTAGCTTGGAATGACCGACGCAAAGCCGTCGAAGTTGTTTCGAGACTCGGTTGTTTCAAAGAAGCTGATGTAGCCCTCTTTGATGAAAATGTCAGCAAGGGATTTCCCCTCTTCCTTTGTTTTGGCGTAGGAAAGATAGGTGCTCCAGGGAGGCATGAAGAAACGACTGTAGGTCTCATCGATCTTTCCCCAGTGGGGCATGTAGGCTGGAAACCGGAACTCGTACTCTCCTCCGTGTTCAGCAACGATTCGATGCGCATGTTCAGGGTAGGGAAAGAATACGAAAAGGAGCGGGAGGTTGTTTTTTCCGGAAATCAGTCCATCGCACCACCGTCTCCCTTCGATATGGCGCACCAGAGCACCGGCTTCCTCGTCTTCCTTTTCGTGGTCGGAAACCACGAAGGCATCGAGAAGAAAGGACCATTTGATGCCCTGGCTTCGCAGGTGGGAAATCGCGATATCGATGCTTCGATCAACGGTTTCAAAGCACCAGTCGGTGGTCGGAACCAGCTCGAAGATGACGTAATCAAACCCGCAGTCGATGATGAGGTCCATTTGCGTCTTCACGACGGTGGGGTCGGTTGAGTCATATTCTCCCAGAGTGGGAGTGCCGACTCTGGGGGCTTCAGCCCAGCGTGTTTTGTTGTACCAGGGGTAGTAGTAGATTCCGAATTTCAAGAGGTTCTGGCTCCTTCTGGTGATGATCCTGCTCGCCCCTGTCCGTAACGAATGAAGATTCCCCGAAAGCACGATAATCGGCAGGTACCCGGTTGTGAAGGGTGTCGCAAGTCCTGCTGAATCGCCGGTACAGGTCACGTCCCCTTTTCACGGGCACTCTTTTCTGGTAGTACGCTTGCCGGAGCTGCTGAAAATCCATGTCTCTGACGGGCAAAGAGAGTCGGGGATTCCCATGAAATTCAGCTGTTTAGCCCGTGAGACACTGCTTGCGGGCCGTATGCAGCAACTTAGCGAGTCGAGATCCCCATGCTCAACGTTTACGAACTGGAAAAAAGTTACGGCGACAAGGTTCTTTTTGACGGTGCCAGTTTCACCATGACCCCGGGGGAGCGTCTGGGGATGGTGGGACGCAACGGAAGCGGAAAAACAACGTTCTTCAAGATCTTGTTGGGTCAGGAGACCGTGGACACCGGGCGGATCGAGCTGCCAAAGCACTATTCGATCGGTCATCTTTCCCAGCACATCGCCTTCACGGAAGAGACGATCCTCGGCGAGGCTTGTCTTGGATTGCCAGAACAGGAGGGTGGGTGGTATGAAACCTACAAGGCGGAGGCTGCTCTCATGGGGCTTGGCTTTCCTCTGGATCGGTTTGAGACCTCGCCCCTGTTACTTTCCGGTGGTTATCAGGTTCGGCTTCAACTCGCAAAAGTCCTCCTTGCCGAACCCAACTTGTTGCTACTGGATGAACCGACGAACTATCTTGATATCGTCTCGGTCCGGTGGCTCAAGCGATTTCTCCGGACCTGGCCCAACGAACTCGTTTTGATCACTCACGATCAAGACTTCATGAATTCGGTCACCACCCATACGGTTGCGATCCATCGGGGCAAGATGCGTCGCATGCCCGGGTCGACGACGAAGATCTACGAAATCCTGGCCCAGGATGAAGAGATTCACGAAAAGACTCGCGTCAACAGCCAGAAAGCTCGGCGTCAGCAGGAGCGGTTCATTGATCGCTTTCGAGCCAAGGCCAGTAAGGCTCGTCAGGTGCAGTCACGAATCAAACAGCTCTCCAAGCAGGAAAAACTCGATGAGCTGGATGCGATCTCAACTCTGGAGTTCCAGTTTCGATCCGCGGCTTTTTCCGGAGCCTATCTTCTTCAGTGTTCCGATGTGACCTTCGGTTATGAAGAAGATCAGGTGTTGATTCAGGATCTCTCGATTGATCTCGAAAAGGGAGATAAGGTCGCGGTCATCGGGAAGAACGGCAAGGGGAAAAGTACCTTTCTGAACCTCGTTGCCGGCGAGCTTTCGACCAACGCCGGTTCCATTCGGCTCCAGCAAAACACACGGGTTGCACACTACGGTCAGGACAACATCGACCGTTTGTCCGCCAACATGACGGTGGAAGAAGAAATCATTGCGGTCCACCCGGAACATGATCGAAAGGCGAGCCGGGGAATTTGTGGTCTGATGATGTTCGAGGGGGACGACGCAGAGAAGCCGATCAGCGTTCTTTCCGGTGGTGAACGGGCGCGGGTCCTTCTGGGAAAGCTGCTGGTGAGTCCGGCTAATCTCCTTCTGCTTGATGAACCCACCAATCACCTGGACATGGACTCCATCGATTCTCTCATCGAGGCGATCGCGAGTTTTCAAGGTGGAGCCGTCATTGTCACTCACAACGAGCGAGTGCTCCATGCGGTTGCCAATCGGCTGATTATCTTTGATCAAGGGGAGACCCGGGTCTTCGATGGCACGTATCAGCAGTTTCTGGAAAAAGTCGGCTGGAGCGATGAATCGGACGACAAGGGGCAGAAGGCCAAGCCGACCTCGACGAATAAGAAGGAGGCACGACGCAAGCGGGCCGAGGTCGTGGCCGCACGGACCAAGGCGCTGAGGCCCTTGAAACGAAAGGTTGATCTTCAGGAGGCGGAAATCATCTCTCTTGAGGAACGTCTGGCTGAAGTCAACGAGAAGCTCCTCAAGGCTTCGGAGGCTGGAGACAGGGATGGGATTCAGCGACTCTCTCCCGAGCACTTTCAAATCCAGCAGGGGATCGAGAAGGCTTTTCGATCCCTGGAAGCGGCGACCCAGGAGCATGATCGCAAGAGTCAGGATTTTGACAAACGCCTTGAGGGGCTCAAGGGGTAGTTTCGAACGGCCCTTGCTTTCCTTTGTTCGGGGGCTAGGCTTTGAATGATGCGTCCGAGCCAAGGCTAGACCTTTCTGCCCGGCTCAGCGTTGCCGAAAAACACAAGAATCAACAAGTTCGAGTCCATTCCGGCATCGTTGCTCCGAGCCGAAATGACATGCCCTCGACAACTAGACCACAAGCGACGAAACGGAGGTCGAAGTGCCAACCATCAGATTCCAGACTCAAGATGGACCTCGCAAGGTCTTTATCTCCTGGAAGGTTATCCTTACAGCGGTGGGAGTTCTTGCCGTTTTGTTCGTGTTCAACACTTCTTTTTACTCGGTGGAAGCCGGGGAAGTGGGGGTGATTCAACGCTTCGGGAAGTATGTCCGAAAGACAGGGTCCGGCCTTCACTTCAAGCTTCCCTGGGGAATCGAAAAGGTGAGCAAGGTCAACGTTGAGTACCGCTACAAGGAAGAGTTCGGATTCCATACCGTTCAGGCCGGAATCACGAGTCGCTTCGAGACGGCCCATCAATCCGAGTTTGAGAAGACCTCGCTCATGCTCACCGGCGATCTGAATAGCGCGGTCGTTGAGTGGTCGGTTCAGTACAACATCAAGGATCCAAGATCCTATCTCTTCAACGTGCGGAATCCGGAGCGCACCCTTCGGGACATGTGTGAATCCATCATGAGAGAAATCGTTGGAGACCGAAGCGTGACGGAAGTTCTCACCATGGGGCGGGAAGAAATCAATGTTGCGGTAAGGGATCAGCTTCAAGGTGTTCTGGACGCTTACGAATCAGGAATCAAGATTACTCAGGTTATCTGTCAGAACGTTCTTCCTCCAAGAGATGTGAAGAGTTCTTTTGATGAGGTGAATACCGCCCAGCAAGAGATGTCCAAGATCGAGAACCAGGCCCGGGCTGAGTTCAATCGAGTGATCCCCAAGGCTCGAGGCAACGCCCAGAAAATGATCAATGAAGCCGAGGGTTACAAGCAACAGCGGATCAACCGGGCGGCTGGTGATGTTGCTCGGTTTCGAAGCATTCTCACCGAGTATCAGAAGGCGCCGGAAATTACCCGCCAACGCATCTATCTTGAAACCATGGCCAAGATTCTTCCCAAGATCAAACACAAGGTTGTGATCGACGAAGATGCTCGTTCGATACTACCCCTGCTTGAGCTAGGAAATGGAGGAAAGTCCAAATGAACAAGAGAATCGCTGGTACCGGTGCTGGAATCCTGGGGTTCCTTCTTCTGGTGGCCCTTCTTCTTGGGGCCTATACTCTTGATGAAACCGAGCAAGCTGTCATCACTCAGTTCGGGCGACCGGTGGGGGATCCAGTAAAGTCTCCTGGAATCCACTTCAAGATCCCGTTCATCCAGGATGTACACCGGTTCGAGAAACGGGTGATCGAGTGGAACAGCGATCACCGAGAAATTCCCACCCAGGACAAGAAGTTCATCAAGGCCGATGCAACCGCCCGCTGGAAGATTGTCGATCCTCTTCCGTATTTCACTCGCATCAATACGGAGGACGCGGCTCAAAGCCGTCTTGACGATATTGTGGGTGGGGCGATGAAGAACGTGATCACTTCTCTTAACTTGATCGAGTCGGTGCGCTCTTCGAATCGGGTATTCGATCAGGTTGAAGAGGATACTTTCGGTACGGAGAGCAATCCGGAGGATTATCGAATCGCGGTGGGGCGAAATGTAATCGGCAAGATGATCCGGGACCAGGCAAATCCGAACTTGATCGAATTCGGCATCCAGCTTCTCGACGTGCGGCTTCGACGGATCAACTATGTTGAAACTGTTCGCCGCGAAGTTTACCAGCGGATGATCTCCGAGCGGAATCGAATGGCTGAATACTACCGCTCCGAAGGTGTTGGAAAGCAAATGAACATCGAGGGTGAGCGTGAACGTGAGCTCAAGACCATCGAGTCAAGCGCCTACAAAAGGGCCGAAGAGATCAAGGGTGAAGCGGACGCGGAGGCTGCTCGAATTTATGCCGAAGCCTACGGAGAGGATGCCGAGTTTTACGCATTTCTCACGACCCTTGAATCCTACGAGGTCGCTCTGGAAGAAGGGGTAGAGCTTGTCTTGACCACGAATACGGACTTCCTCAAGTACTTGAAGTCTGTCAGCGGGGAGTGAGCCTTCTACTTGCTCTCCCTCGAGCCGGGTGGTTTATCTTGGTGTAGTGGGTCTCACGGAGGAAAGGCGTGTGTCCAAGGAGAAACCGAGTCATGAATTTCTTGAGCAGCTCGCTTCTCACTCTCCCAGGGGGGCCCGTTATCTAGACCGGGGCGAGATTGCACGCGGTGGAATGGGGGCAATTCTCGAGGTTTGGGATCAAGACCTCCGGCGCCCTCTGGCGATGAAGGTCATTCACAATGCGGGTCGGGGTGCTGAACGGGAAGACGGAGGGGGAAAGAAAGAGGGCTCAGGAGGCGCGTTTCCCGGGGCAGAGACACTCGATGCCAGCACCCTGTCCCGTTTTCTCGAAGAGGCGCAAGTCACCGGTCAGCTCGAGCATCCCGGTATCGTGCCGATCCACGAGCTAGGACTCGATGATCAGGGTCGACTCTACTACACGATGCCATTGATCGAAGGGGCGACTCTGAAAGAGATCTTCGATCGGATCAAAGCGGGGGATCGGGAGTGGAGCGAAGTGCGAGCGCTGGGAGTTCTTCTTCGGGCCTGTGAGGCGGTTGCTTTTGCTCATAGTCGGGGAGTGATTCACCGGGATCTCAAGCCCGAGAATATCATGATCGGGCGGTTTGGCGAGGTCTATGTGATGGATTGGGGGCTCGCGAAGAACCTTGTTCCCGAGTCCTCTGCCGGAACCAGGTCAACAGCCCATCACGCGCCCCGGCGAGAACCTTCCGTTAGCACCGAACGAAGTGATTCTCAGCGGTCCAATTCGCCGGAATCCATGCAGACCCTGGACGGAGATGTGATGGGTACCCCTGCCTACATGTCACCGGAGCAAGCCCAGGGAGAAGTGGATCGTCTAGGGCCTCCGGCTGACGTGTATGCGATGGGAGCGATTCTCTATCAGTTGATGGCCGGTTTCGCACCCCATATGAATCCGGAATCGGAGAGGAATTCCGCGGATGTTCTCATGGACGCGATGAGACGAGCTCCGTCACCCCTCTCCGAAGTTGCAAATGACACTTCCCCCGAGCTGGTAGAGATCTGCGAAAAGGCGATGCAACGGGAGCCGAGTGATCGGTTTTCGGATCTTCTTGAGATGGCAACCGCAATTCGTGGCTATCTTGAAAGCGGCGTCGGAAGGGCGAGGGCAGCGCTTCAATCGTCGAGGCTCGTGCGAATTCTTCACTTTCTTCTGGGGGCTTCCTGGTGGATACTCCTCCTCGTCGTTGTGATGATTGTTGCCCTGGTTTTTCTTCCCACGGATGGGGCTACTTTTGACGTAGACGTTCCGATGAGATTTCAATTCTCCGACCCGGAGTTTGGTCTCTCGCCCGCCTCAACGATGGTGAGTTCCGCCAGTGTTTCCGATCTTCAGGGGAAGGTCAAGCTTGCCTCGAGTGAAGATGTCTTCAAGTGGGTCGCGTTGGTTCCGGCGATTGGTCTTCTCTTCTTTGTCATGTTGATCCTGCGCTCATCGCGAAAGATCGTCCGGACTCTTCGAGATGGCAATCCCTTTTTGCCCGCAAATGTTCGTCGAATCAGATGGCTCGGATTTCTATTCCTGCTTCAATCTCTGATCAGTAGTTCCTATTCGACGTTTGGTGTGCTTTTGGTCAGGAGATGGATCGAGTTCGAAGACATCGTCCTGAAGACGACCGTCAAGATTCATTTCACCCCACTTTTTTTCGGTCTCCTGCTCTTCGTGCTGGCCGAGGTCTTTCGCCTGGGAGCCGAGCTCGTTGCACGAAACCGACGACTGAATGCGTTGTAGTCCGTTGGATTCACACCTCTTCTAGTCTTTTTCGGGCGAGGTCGGCTGGACGGTTTGCCCTTTGACTGGCTCCCCTCGTTTGACCGGTTTTCCGTCCGCCGTGTAATTCAGGAACTGGATGGGAAGTCCGTCGCCGTTTCCGAAATCCTTGGTGGTTTGCAGGTGGTAGTGGATGTGGGCTTCGGTTGTGTTTCCGCTATTTCCGCACTGACCCAGGAAGACGCCCGATTCGATCCGTTCTCCCTTCTTGACCTGAACGGACCCCTTCTTGAAATGGGCAAGAAAAGAATACTCCCCGTTTTCGTGGTCCAGAATGACATGGTTACCCATGGCTTGGGCCGGGTTGAGCTGACCGGGGGTGTTGTCCCGCACGTCGTTGGCCATGGCCACAACGACTCCCGCTCCAGGAGAGAAGACCTTCTTGCCAAAGCAGTAGTAGTCTTCATTCTTTTTGCCGTCGCCCTCGTGACTCTTCCCGTCTTTCATGATCAGGATGTCGTAGGCAAATCGTTGATCTCGGGTTGCGGCGTGATAGTTTTCGGCGATGCTCCGCCCGCCCCAGAAGATGAACCACTCCTCGTCAAAAGGAAGGCGGAGGGGGGTTTTGGTCCGGTAGTCCAGGTGCTTGGTCTGATGAGCCTTCTGGACCGGAGTGAGCGTGAATCCATGAATTGTCCCGTCCTGACCGAAATTCATGTTGATCGCGATCGGGATGTCGACCTTTTCGAATCGAGAAATACGCGAGTAGTTTGTCATCGAACCGGCTTGCCTTGCCTCATCCGAGACGATTCGCTTCTCCTTCCCGAGCTGGACAGATACCTGGCTCTGGAACGCCTTGAGGCCATTGACATCGCCTGAGGCCTGCCTCATTTCCTTTGACATCAATTCCCACAGTTGATCGATCTTGCCCTCAAGAAATAAGATGCTGTATTCGCGTCCTCTTTGAAGGGCCGGATCGCTGTTCGGGTCGGTGTGAAGTGAGAGGCAAAGTAAGGCAAAGGAGGAAAGAAGAAGCGTTTTCATCATTGGCTCCCGAATATGAATCTGAATCGTTGCTGCTATTTGGACGTTGGCTGGGTTGGAGGTCAGTTCCTCCGATTCTTGCTCCTACGGAAAGAAGCGGAAAACGTTCTCTTGTTTCTTTCCAGAAAGCCAGAAGAGAGGTCCGGGTGGTCAACGATCGATGGTGTCAAGACCGTGAAGAGGAAGTGGCTCGCATTTCTTCTTCTGATCGGGCATGGTACGAGGAGTCTTGACCCGATCGTTACTCAATCCGAGGGATCTCAAATGGCCAAATCACCGGAAGAACAAGCTGCTGCAATGATCCAGAATCTCGAGGAGAAGACCGGAAAATCTCTCCCCGAGTGGATCAAGATCGCCGCCTCCACCAAGCTCGAAAAGCACGGTCAGATCGTGAAGTATTTGAAGACGGAACATGGCATGACCCATGGCTATGCCAATCTTGTGGCTCACAAGACCCTGGAGTCCGATGCGGGGTCGTCGAACGAATCTGATCTCATCGCAGCTCAGTACGCCGGGCCGAAGGAGCCGCTCCGAGCGATCTATGATGTCTTGATGACTGCAACCGTGCAGCTCGGGAAAGACGTAGAAATTTCACCCAAGAAGGCCTACGTCAGCCTTCGTCGGAAGAAGCAGTTCGCGATCATCCAGCCGTCCACCAGGACCCGAGTTGATCTTGGCTTGAACCTGAAGGGAGTCGAGCCGGAAGGACGGCTGGAGCTTTCGGGGAGTTTCAATTCCATGGTCAGTCATCGGGTGCGCCTGAGCGAAGCCAAGGATGTGGATTCTGCGGTGAAGAAGTGGCTGAAAGCAGCCTACGACGCATCCTGAAACCTTCTGTCCAGGTGACCCCGGTCTGTGATACTCTCAACTTGGACCTCATCGCCAAGGAGACCCTCGGATGAAGCAGAGCAGGCAACTTGCCCTCACCATGGGGACGATCCTCGTTTCTTTTACTCTCGGTTTGTTTGCTGATCATGTTTTCGGCATTGAAAAGACCGGAGAAAAGGAACCCGTCGAGGTCTACCTTGACCTCTACCATCAGGGAAAAGTCTCTCTGATGGAGCCCTTCTACGACAAAGAATCTTTCTTTTCTGATCCCACGGCGGAGGCGCTGGGGACTGGCTATTCGGCCAGGGGAAAAAGGAAGATCAAGAAAAAGCTTGT
Source organism: Planctomycetota bacterium (assembly GCA_029260825.1). Taxonomy (GTDB): domain Bacteria; phylum Planctomycetota; class JACOTG01; order JACOTG01; family JAJDCM01; genus JAJDCM01. The sequence goes on from JAJDCM010000086.1 coordinate 11,980, forward strand.
CGAGGCTTTTGCTGCGGTGCAGAACCCTGCTTTTTCTCCTCGTCTCGAGTTCGTGAGTGGAAACTACGCGGTTTCCTGTGGAGTCTTCGGCTACGACGTGCCAGCGGCTCAGCTGGGGCGTACCGGAGATCCGGTTCGGATGAACCTCCAGGTGGCTACGGTTGTCGAAATGAAGGAGGGGACGGTTCACCGTCATTTCGATTACGCGAACTATGAGGGGGCGATGCGCGCCTTGACCGGCGAACAAGGAAAATAGCTTTTTGTTGCTGGTGGGGTGTCACTAGAGGACGCGCGCCAGCCTCAAAACCCGGTCTTTTAACCTCAAGGAAAAACATCATGAAGATCTGCGGGCACCTCCTGCCGGGTTTGATCTGGGCTTTGATCCTTCTCGGGATTCATCTTCTTTCCACCCCGCCGGCGATGGCCGATCTGCCCGGAGTCACCACCGTTCATGGTGTGTTTGCTTTTCCTGCCGGGCATGCTCTGGAGCCCCTCAACGGATCCACCTATAGCCTTGCCTATCCAACAGAAGCAGGTCTCCGGAACGGGCATGTCATGATCTTCAATCATGGAACGATCGGCATCCATAACCGGGGCCCTCTGAGTGATGACGCATCCGTTGCTGCCAACTGTGATCTGGTCCCCTTGGGCTATACGGTTGCTTCGTTCGATTACGGCGAGAACGAGGGATGGCGGGTCGTGATTCAGGCCGACAATACCAAACTCTTCGCCGACTTCCTCCACGACCCAAATGGAGCGTTCCCCTGGCTTGAAAACGGAAACGTGTACTTGTGGGGAGCATCTCGTGGGGGATGGTTGACCCTCATCAGTCTGACCAAATATCCCGATGTTTACGCGGGAGGGGTCGCGTCGGGAGGAGTGAGCGATGTTCTCCTCAGTCTTCCCTACCGGGCCTACCATACGTTCTGGAGCATGGGGCTCCTGGTTTACGGTCTTGCCCGGTCCAACTTGCAAACCCTGGGCATGGGGTCGGAAGCGGTGGTCGGTCCCTTTCGGGATCGGGAAACCGGGGAGATCAACAGTTCCTTGGTGGAGTTTTCTCCGGCGCATATGGCGGCGTCTCTCGAAGATCCGGTTGTCCTGGTGATGGGGGATAGCGACATGCAGGTCGGGGCCTGGCAGTGGTTCAACTTCATCGATACCCTGGACGGACTCGGAAAATCCGATCTCTACATGATGTTCAACGTCCCGGCATCCGGACATCGATCTCCGGCTCCGCCCAAAGATGAGATCATGAGCCAGCTCCTGGGTTGTGACATCGATTTTCGAACGATCGCCATGGATTGGGCCGAAGGAGATCCTTTCTCGTGCGGTCTTGCTCCTGGGGCAGTTTTTGGGGTTGCACGTGATGTGAGCACGGACACGGTACCGTCGATTCTCGATGTGACCACAATCGATCCACTCGGTACTCCCACCCATCCAGGACTTCTTGCGGTGAAGCACACCCTGGGAACGGGTTCCTGGCCCAATGCTTTCTCGGGTACTGCCTCCCTTGCCGATTTCGATGAAAACCCAGCAACGCCCAAGACGTTCGTGTTTGGCAATTTCGAGGGTTTTCTCGAGGAGTGGGACCTCGGGATAGGAACCCCGGACCCTCCCCGGCGTGTCTGGCGGTCAAGCGATCTTGGATCAAGATTGTTCGGTCTCGCGATCGGCAATTTCAACAACGACACCGTGCCCGACATCGCTTGCTCCGATGATCAGGGTAGGATCCGGATCCTGGATGGTGGACCGGGTCATCCGGAAATTGCATCAATCCTTGATCCGGAAGGAGCCTCGATCTGGCACATGCGGGCACTGGATCTCGAAGGAGACGGCAGGGACGAGATTCTTCTTCGCACCGAAGATGGCTATCTTTTCGCGTACCGGATTCAGGGAGGGACTCTTTCTGTTATCGATCGAAGTGAGTGGGTGGCTCCTTCCCCCCATGCCGGCTTTGACGTGGGACAGATTGACGATGATTCAGCCCTGGAGATTGTTCTTGGACATCACTCGGGTTTTGTGACCGCGTATCAATACGACCAGGGGTTTTCCCGGGAGACTTTGCCCACGCCACCTTCTGACTACCTGAAGATGTTTCCCTGGCACATCAAGATTGCGGATTTCTTCCAGGGTGCCGCGAGCCCCGCGGAGATTCTCGTTTCGGGAACGACATCCGGTTACGGAGTGGAAACCGGGAGCGTGTTCGCTTTGCGAAAGCGGCAACTACAACAGGATTTTCTCACGGTCGCCGCCAAAGAGAATTTCGATGGAGTCTATTCAAGTGCGGCCCACGATTTTGATGGAGACGGGACTGACGAGCTCGTACTTTGCATCAAGAGTGGTTCCGGGCCCTGTCTTCCTGCTCAGACCACCCTTGTTTTCATCGATGTCACCAACAATCTTCTGAGAAGAGCCTGGCCCGACCAGCTGGAACCGAGCGTAGCTATTTCGGATAGTCTTTTTCACACCATCTTGATCGAGGATGTGGACGGAGATGGAAGAGTCGAGGTAATCGCTCAGTCCCGAGAAGGAAGTATCTATGTTCTTGATGTCGCCTATGACGGCAACGATTTTGTTGTTACTCGCAAGAAGTCGGTGGATGGGATGGCTGGCTCTTTCGGACTGGAGCTGGCCCAATTGCCCGGAGATCCGTCCGAGAGAATATTGCTCGGGAATCGACTGAACAACCTCTTGATTCTCTCCGGGAGCACGGGGCTTCCCCTTCGCACGTTCAATCAAACGAACGGATGGGTCGAGAAATGGGCTCATCGGATCATGGTTGGAGAGCTCGACAACGACTCGACCCGACCTGAGTTTATTGTCGGCACCGGAAACGGCATGGTGAGGGGAGCGAACCAGACCGACGGATTCGTGAACATTCTTCATTTGCAGGGAAGCTCGGTGATTCCTCAGTTTGTTTCTCGAGAATGCTCGGTAAATGATCCCTTTGCTCGGGATGGATCCTACTTCGCCATGGCGATCGCCGACGTGGACGGGGATGGCTTTGACGAGGTTGTAGCCGGGACCGACCTTTCCGTCCCGCTTGACCCTCAAGGGGGAAGGCCGGTCATGAACCGGGCTGCATTGCATGTGTTCGGATATGACTCGACATCCCGATCTTACCGGGAAGAAAGCACCCTCACGGTCGAAGGGCACGACCTCTACGGAATGGCCTGTGGGGACGTGAAGACCGGGGATGAGGGGGCAGAGGAGATTCTTGTCGGGGATCGAAGGGGGTACATCAAGATGTACCAGTTTATCCGGAATGAACTCACCGAGATCGGGCGATCGGCTGATCTTGGGACGGGGATTGGTGACATCCGGATCGTTGATTTCGATGGGAATCCGCAAAACGGACTCGAGATTCTGGTGGGCTTCGAGGAGGGGTGGGTCAAGTTTCTCAAATGGAGAGATGGTGCGGGCGTCTTTGAGGTGCTGGCTCAAACTCCCGATCTTGGAACCCATGCCTGGGGAGTTTGCCCTCACGACTTTGACGGAGATGGAACCCTTGATCTCGCCGTCGGGAACGCGAACGGAAGCCTCTTTCTTTTGAACGGCGAGGATCTTTCGATCATGACCCGAGTAGATGGCCTTGGGGCTTTCGTTGGGGCGTATGGAGCCCTTCGAGTCGGTAATGTTGACGATGATCCGGAAATGGAGCTGGTCGCCGGATCATCGGGTTATGTCTATGTGTTTGATATCCAGTAGATTGGTTACAAACCCGGATTGATTGTCCCGAGAATCCCCTTCTCCGGGCCAGATTGTTCACTTCTTGCAACGCCTGGCTTTGTCGCAGGAACGCCGAGATTCCCTATTTTTTTGTATCGCCTCGATTAAGAGAGATAGCCCTCAGGGGAACGTTATTCGCTTGTTTCTTCCTCAACTGTGATGGGTGCGTCATTTTTTTGGCGCACTGTTTCGTGACGAAATGATTGCTGTCAACATCAGAATGAGGATGAATTGTGATGAAAAACCGCACCCTTGCTCTCGCTCTCACCGCGATTCTTGGTGTCAGTGGAGCCGTCGTTGCCGAGCCCAATGTGGCTGAAACCGGTAGCGTTAACATCTTCTCGCTTTTTGATTCCCGTCCTTCTTCCGCCACCGTCATCAACATGACGAACCTGGAAGATGATCGCACCGTTTGTGACAACGGATTCCGTACTGGCGATGTTCAGTTGCACTACATCTACTATGGTCAGGACGCGGACGGAGGGATTTGCCTCGAGTTCGATCGTTTTGAGTTGCTGTCTCCCCTGGATACGCTGACCGTTCTTGCCAGCGATCACAATCCTGAGGGCGAAGTTGGTTTCCTCGTCGTCTCCGCAACCGACCCGGAAACGGGTGCCCTCATCGACTTCAATGAGCTCATTGGTTCGGCATACGTCGCCAACTCGGCGATCGACATCATGTGGTCCTACCTTCCTTACGCTTTCGATGCCGATGCCGGCAGAACGACGGGCAATGATGTCTGTGGACGCCCCTTCATCTTTGATGCTGCCTTCACCGGTCCCATCATCTTTGATGACACCGACTATGATTCGTTCCCCGAGACTCTCTACGTCGATAGCTTCTTCGAAGAGGCTGCTGGCGTTTTCGAGAACCAGCTGACCCTGATGGCCAGCTCGGGCCAGGACTTCATCAATGAGGTCGATTTCTTCTTCCACAACAACAAGGAAGATCGATTCAGCCGAACCTTCAAGTTCGTCTGTCACACCTCGCTTCCGCTGTCCGACATCTCGGCCGTTGCCCGCAACCTGGGTGGAGATCCGACCGAGTTCGCAGTCGAGACCGGATGGGTCGAGATTGAAGGTCGCAACGTTCTTGATCTTGCCGGGAATATTGCCACCTTGCCGTTGAACAACCAGCCGGCTCTTCTTGGTGTGTTCGTCCAGATCGTTCGCTCGAACTTCACCGCCGGACATGCACTTCACATGTCTGACGACCTGAGCACCCAGATTCCTGCTCTCTAAGCCTCTCTGAGATTCAAGGGGGAGTGGATTTTCCGCTCCCCCTATATTTTCCCCGCGCGACCCACTCGCCGCCTCCGATCTCTGAAACCATCTCTTTCTATGAGGGCCCGATCTCGTGATGGATTCTGTTTTGATCGTCGATCCAGTACTGCCTCACCTCCAAAGAGCGCTCGATGCCAACTCGATGAAGAGCTGCTTTCAAGCTCTCTTTGATCGTGTCTACCGGAGAGCGAATCTGACCGTGTTGGATTGTGTGGTAGAACTCGCTCGTTACCGTCCGGAAAAGAGATGTAGGGTCCTTTATCGGCTGCGATTCCGAGACGGATCGGGAGCGCGTTTTGAGCAGTTGTTCTCGGGAATTCTCTATCCTTTGCATCGGGCACAAGCTCAGCGGGAGAAATCGGAGAAGGCGGCTCAGGAAACCGAGACTTTCTTTCAGTCGGTTCTCTTCTGGCCGGAGCTCTGCATGGTGCTCTGGACTTTTCCCTTTGATCGTTCCATGAAGCATCTTCCTTTGGTGGGCTCTGAAGAGCTCATCAAAGAGACGGTCGAAGAGAATCTTGACGCTCTCAATCTGAGAAAAGGAAGTGTCTGCACTTCAGCTCAGATTTCTCAGGTGAAGTACACTCCGGGTCAGAGATGCGTTTACGGGGTCCGAGTAGAAATCCGCGACGGATCTTCGCTGTTCTATCGTGATTACTTCTTGAAGACCTATGTGGACGGCCGAAGTCGTGATGTCTATGACGCCCTTCGAGGAGTCGATGATTCCTGGTATCAAGGAGAAGGAGGCCTTGAGATTCCAAAAACCGTTCTTCATCAGGACTCTCTCAACTGTTACTGGCAGGAAGCGTGGCAAGGGGAATCTTACTCCAAGTACTACGAAAAACAGAATTGGGATGCAGAGATTCCGCGAATCGCCCGGGCCCTTTCGGCTCTTCACCAGGCTCCGTTTCAGCAGATCGGTCATGATGATGATCTTGGCTGGGTGGGGCAAAGGGCAATGGAGGGCGCGGAAGAGCTGAACGTCTATTCATCCTCCTGCTCGTCCCGGATCGATGAACTTGCCCGAAGGATTGTGGAATCCTATTCTCGAGCCATGCCTGATGATGGACTCCCCACGGCCCCCATTCACGGAGCATTTCGCATGAGCCAGCTTCTTGGGCAGGGCGACCGGATTGCCATCACCGACTTTGATGGGCTCACGCTGGGAGATCCTCACCAGGATGTGGCGGAGTTCATGGTTTCTCTTCTTATTCAACATTCCCGCCGGGGTTTGTCGATCCGGGAGATGATGGGAAAGGGCCGCCTCTTCAAGGAGCATTATCAGGAGCAAGTTCCCTGGAAGTTGAATTCTAGACGGCTTTCCTGGCTGGCTGCGTCACTCCTGCTGAGAAAGGTTGGAGGAGCATTCAAGGGGGTTCAGCAGAGCGGAATGCGAGGAGTGGACGAGACTCTAGACCTCGTCGAGCATCAGCTGAAATCCTGCGAGGCCTAGACAATATGGGGTGTTATGCGGGGCCACGCATAAGGCCTCAGATTTCTGAATCACACCACTAGCGCGAGCCGATTTCAGCACCCATGGACGACTCGGTCTTCATGCCGTGTCGTGCGAAAGCCGTGTCATACACATCCACCCACTCGGAAAGCTCTCGCTCAGGAGTCATGCCAAGGACTGTCTTCTGTGCGTTCATCGAGATCTTTTCCCGAAGTGCTGGATTCTGAATCAGTCTCAGAATGGAGGTTGCGATTTCATCCGAGGAACCTGGCTGCACGAGGAGTCCGTTCACCTCGTGCTCGATAATTTCCGGGATAGCTCCGGCTCGACTGGCCACGATTGGCTTTCCGCCCGCCATGGCCTCAAGCATCGAAAGAGGGCAGCCCTCGGAGAAGAGTGATGGGAAGACGAGGATGTCAAAGAGGTTGATGTAGCCGGGCATCTCATCCGGAGGGCGCTTTCCCGTCGTCACGACCTTGTCGAGCAAGTCATACCGAGCAAGATCCTCCCGGTGAGCCTTTCCCCCTTCGTGATCGAAGTCGTCCCCCACGAGCAGGAGAGTGAAGTCGATCTCTTTTCGCAGGCTTTGAAGAGCCTTCATGAGGTAGACGATCCCTTTTTTGTATCGAAAGAGGCCACAGGTTCCGATGACGACTCCCCTGAGATTCAGGTCCACCGGAGGGGCAGGGGAGGGATCGATTCGGCGGAGCGAATTGAGGATCGTTCTCCATTTTCCTTGAAGAGAAACGACGCTTCGATCGGCCACTGTCGCCAGGCTTGTGGCTACCGATGTGACAAAGGTTGCATTCTCAAGAGCGGATCGAATGAAGCCGAGTCGAAGCGGATCAAAGATGTACTTTCCAACATCATTCCCGCGGATCGAGGCCACATCGGGAATACCGTGCTTTCTTGCCACCATCCCTGCAATATACGCAGCAGGAAAGAGGAAGAAACCGTGGAGGATATCGAACTGATGAAGACTGTGGATTGCGTCAAGAGCGTCAAACATCTCCCGGTTCGACCGAGTCAAGGAAGCTGTTTCGGACGTGTCCTTGTTGTGCCAGATTTGAACTCGATGGACCCAGGCATTATCTTCCTGGGTGGTCTTGATGGCTTCGTCGAAGGGAGTTCGAAAAGGTGTCTTGGTGAAGACGACCACATGCATGGAATAGCCGTGTCGGCCTAGCATCGTGACCAGCCGGTGAGCCGAGTGTCCGACCCCGCCAATCGTGGGAGGGTACTGGCCGGTTACCAGACAGATTTTCTTGTTGTTGTTCATGGAAGGAAGCAGGTCTCTTGATTTCTGAGACGTGTAGCGATTTCTACCACGGTCTCGGCGTTTCGTTGCCAGGTGAATCGATTCGCTGACCACCTCCGAGATCTTTGCCCCAGTCTTCTCGCCAGGTCGGGATCCGTCACCAGATTCTCCAGGGCGTTTCTCAGCTCATCGACATTTCCAGGCTCGAACAAGAGGGCTGTATCGGGAGAGATCATCTCCTCAATCTGTCCGATTCGACCGGCCACGACCGGTTTACCCATGGCCATGTATTCGAAGATCTTGATCGGAGAGAAGTAGAAGTTCTCGTGGGGGATGTAGGGGGCAACCGTGACATCCATCGCCGCAACGTAGTCTGGAACTCTGTGGTGGTCAATATTGCCGGTGAAGGTCACGGCGTCTTCAAGATTCCAGGCTCTGGATTGTCCTTTCAGAGACTCTCGCATCGGGCCTTCTCCCACGAAGAGAAGGTGGGTTTCCGGATGGGAGAGATGAAGGATTCGAAAGGCACGAAGGAGGGTCTCCGTACCGTGCCAGGGCTTCAGGCTTCCCACGAAACCGCACACCCATTTGTTTCTCAGGCCAAGATCGACCCGTTTGTTTGCGGGGACGTGGTCATTGAACCGGGTCGGGTCGATTCCGTTGGGGACCACGGTAATCTTTTCTTCGGGGACGCCACAGGATGCGATGAACTTCTTCAGGGGAGTTGAAACCGCAAGTACACTGTCGGCTGCTCGAAAGATCTTCTTTTCCGTTTCACGAGCGAGTTCTTTCATCTCGAGACCGCGCATTCTCTCCTGTTCCTCGGCAAGAGGTGCGTTCACTTCAAGAATCAACGGGACGCCCAGCTTCTCTTTGAGGTTGACGCCAGCGGTACCAAAGAGGGAATAGCGCTCGTAGATGAAGTCTACTTCCCGAGCCTGGATGGAGTTGTATGCGCGTTCGAACAGGGTGACGTTGTACAGGAGATTACGGAGTTCTTGACGGATACGGGTGCTGGTGCCGAGCAGGCTTTCCGCTTCTCCAACCGCGGCGAGGAGATTTGACGAGGCCCCGGGGGAGATCGGATGAAGAGAGATCGATCCACCCTGCGAAGTCCCAAGAAATGGCCAGGTGGTCTTCGATGTTTTCTCCGAACCTTCCTTGACCGTTAGCGCGGGAGAGTACAGGTCGATCGAGTGTCCATTTTTCGCCAGGGCGTTGATCATTTCCCGGACGTGAACCGAGGCTCCTTTGTACCCGAAGGCGGGCACGCCGAAATCGGCACTGATGTATGCGATGTTCATGAGCAATCCTCGGTGTGGAGTTCGCGGTATTCACGGCTCGTTTCTTTTACGTCTACGCGGGGACCGTTTGCGATGAGCCTGCCTTCCGCGAGAAGAAGCACCCGATCCGCTTTCGAAATACTCGAAGAACGGTGGGCAATGATGAAGGTGGTCCTTCCTCGTGTAAGTTGTTCGGTTGCAATCTGGATCCTGGACGCTGTGGATTCGTCAAGGGCGTCTGCGGGTTCATCAAGAATGATGAGCGGAGCATTGCGCACGAGTGCTCGAGCAAGACCAAGCCGTCTACCCTGTCCGCCAGAGAGAGTTCTTCCTGATTCTCCGACTTGAGTTTCATAGCCTTCCGGAAGCCGGGTGATGAACTCATGAGCCTGAGCCAGCTTGGCGGCTTGAATTACCTGTTGAAGGGAAGCTCCGGGTTGACCCCAGGCGATGTTTTCAAAGATTGTTCCGGGAAGATATGGGGAGTCCTGAAGAAGGATACTCATCTGGGCCCGAAGACTTTCTCGGGTGAAGCTGCGAATGTCTTGGCCGTCAAAGAGGATCTGTCCTTGCCAGGGATCATGAAGCCTCATGAGAAGCGAGGCAAGGGTGGACTTTCCCGCGCCGCTTTGCCCCAGGAGGGCGACCGTGGCACCTGCGGGGATGGTGAACGTGATGTTTCGAAGGACGGGGGCTCCCTCTTCGTATCCGAAAGTGACGTTCCGAAAGGTAACCTCTCCCTGTAGGGTTGGAGCGGAAACGGCCTTGGGATGATCTTGCATGATAGACCTGGACTCGAGGATGTCGAGAACTCGGTTTGCGGAAACCAGGCCTTTCTCCAGATCCAGGATAATATGAGCTATTTTCTTGATCGGGCGATGAAGTCTGCCCAGATACGTCACGAAAAGAACAAGGATGCCCGGGCGTATTGCCTCTCCCATCGCGAGCAGTCCGCCAAAGTAGAGGACGGAAGCGGTTCCCACGGCGAGAAGGATTTCGACGGTTCGCTTGGACCCCTTATACAACCGGCTTCCTGCGATGTCGGATGCAAGACTGAGCCGGTTTTCTGACTCGAATCGTTTTGCCTGGGACTCTTCTCGGCCGTAGGCCTGGACCAGTGTCATGGCGGTCAAGCTCTCCAGCACGAGGGCGCTTACGTCACTCTCTTTTTCCTTTTTTCTTCGGGCTAGCTTTCGGACTCTTTTTCCGACCTGGAACTGGAGCATGTAGAGGATCGGAAGGAGCGCGAACGCAATCAAGGCAAGACGCCACTCAAGAACGAGCATCAGGCCAAGATGTGCTGTCATGCTGATCAGGCGATAGAGGAACTGATGTGGAACCTCGATGAAGATTCCCTTCAGTGCACTGACATCGCTGGTGAGACGGTAGACAAGATCGCCAGATCGGCTTGAACCATGAAAAGAAGGGGAGAGCCGTTGCAAGCGTTCATAGACGCTTGTTCGGATCTCGGACGCGAATCGCTCACCTGCGCGGAGAAACCAGATCCTTTTGAGGGAACTCAGAGCATGATCGAGAATGCGAAGAGAGAAGAAGGCCAGGACCAGGATTCCGAGGAGGAGGGTAGGATCGCCACCGGACCATTTCGAAACGACCCCGAACTCGCCGGGCATCGGCAGATGGAGGACGACGGAATCGAGAATCAGGGTGAGAGGCCAGGGCGTGGCCAGAGTCAAAAGCGAACCGACCAGGATGCAAAGTAGGCCGGCGGATAGGGCTTTCCACTGGTCTCCGTAGTAGGGAGCGAACGCGCGAATGATGCGGCCCAGGCTTCGTCGTTGAGGAGTTTCTGGGTTTGTAATCACTGGTTTTGAGTCGTTATCCGTTCCGGAGTGTGGAAGCTCCGGTATTCTGCGTTTTGTTCGAACAATTGCAGGTGGGAGCCGTGACAGTAGGCCTGGTCCTTCTGGAGAAAGAGGACCGAACTTGCAAGAGCAAGGGTCGATGGCTGATGGCCGATGATGATTCCGGATTTTCCCGAAAGAAGCTCTGCAAGAGCCCGATGGACCTTGCGCTCAACGGTGGCGTCGAGGCCTCTTCCTGGCTCGTCAAGAAGGACGATTGGGGTGTTGCGAATGATCGCTCGCGCAATATTGATTCGCTGCCGTTCTCCACCGGACCGATTCGTGCCTCCTTCCTCGATCATGCTGTTGTATTGCTCCTTCATGGAAAGAATGAACTCATGGGCCTGGGCTCTTGTCGACGCGGTGACAATTTCTTCTTCGGTTGCGTCGGTCGATCCGAATTTGATGTTCTCCTTCACGGACTGGTGAAAGAGGGGAGCGTTCTGGAGTAGGATGGTCATCCGGGAGCGGAGAGATGTTCGCGAGTAATGTCGAATATCTCGATCGTCGATGAGAATGCTCCCTTCGTCAGGATCTTGCAGGCGGAGGAGAAGGCTGATCAGGGTCGACTTTCCCACCCCGCTTTTTCCGACGAGAGCCATTGTCTCTCCGGGCTCAAGAACGAAGGAAAGATCTTTGAGGATGGGGTGACCGTCATCGTAAGAGAACCCGACTTCTTTGAATTCGATTTTCCCCCGAAAAAGGGGAGCTTCGACGGCGGCCGGATCGTCTTGAACCGACATCTCGTGATCCAGAACTTGTGTCAGTCGCTTTCCCGATTCGAGGGGGCGGAGTAAGGTCAATGAAGTTCCCGCCAACTTCTCCATCGCAGCAAAGATCTCTCTCAGGTAGGCAAGGAATAGCACCAACGTGCCGGGGCTGATCCGTTCGGACAAGGCAAAGCTGCCGCCGAGATAGAGAATGCCAGCGGTGCTCAGGCTTGTGAGGGCTCCGCTGGCAAAAGAGTGGGAGCTCTGGAGTCGATGGCTGCAGATTTTCGAGTTGAGGCTCTCCTCGTTTTCTCGGGTATACCGATCGAATTCGTTTTTCTCCTGTCCATAAGCCTGAGTCATGACCATGGTGGACATGCTCTGGGCCAGGGTTGCCGTCAACCGGCGTTGATGCTTCTTCATCGTCTTGACGACACGGGAAAGGCGGGTCTGAAAGGAGCTGGTGAGGATGTAGAACGGAACGAGAAGGACGAAGGCAACCAGGCTGAGTTGCCAGTTCACCAGGAGAAGTAGGGAGCAATACACAACGACAATGCCGAGGGATTCGACGATGTCGTAGGGTGTGCTGATCAAGAGCTTCTTGAGGGATTTTGTGTCCTCCGTAGCGAGATGGAGCAGTCTTCCTGATCTGGCAGTACAGTGAAACGAAAGAGAGAGTTTTTGCAGGTGGGAGAAGAATCGTTCCCGGATCTCGGCCACCATGCGATCTCCGGTGATCGAGACCAGGAAAGCGTTCAGGTAGGAGAGCACTCCCCCCAGGGCGGAAAATAGGACGAGGAGTAGGGCCAGCGATAGAAGAAGGAATTCCTGTCTATCTGCGAAGAGAGGGTTCAGCGTTTCCAGAGAGTCGGGGAGGGGGTTGCCCGGAATCACATGATCCAAAATGAGTTTGAGCGGCCACGGAAGTAGCGAGGCGACGCAGATGCTGAGAAGCAGCGTGAATCCGGCGAGAAGAAGAGGCCTCTTGTGATTTGAGTAGTGTTTCCCGAAGGTGCAAAAGACCCGAGTCAAATCAGTAAGAATCGCTCTTTTTCCTGGGATCGATTTCACAGGGTCTCCCCGAGTCGGTTGTTTTCGAGGCGATCGATGCAGGCAAGGGCGTTCTTCATCATTTCGTTCACCCGATCCTTCCAGCCGACCTTGCTTGTTCTTTGCTTCTTGCAGCATCGACGCAGATACGAGAGGGCTTCATAGAGAGGGATTCTTTGAGCGATGTCCGGGTCCATCTCCTGGAAGTACTCTTGATAGAAGCCTTCGATGTAGGCGGGACGTTCCTGTTCTGGAAGCTTCTTGAGCTTTCCTCTCAGAGAGATGATGACGTTTCCAAGGTCCAACGCCGGATCCCCCAGACCCAGACCGTCGAGGTCGAGAAGCCAGGATCGATTGTCATGAAGATGAACTTGACCGAGATGGAAGTCTCCGTGAACCGGAGCCAGGGGAACATGGCTGAAGGATTCGCTGATGCAGCGAGTCGAATCCAGTAAGTAGTCCACTTTCTTTTGAATCGAGGGGTATGCGGCTGTCAAGACCTGAGGTGCGGGGTGGCACCGGAGGATGTGGTCTTCAAACTTCCAGTGTCTTGGTGGCGTGATGGAAGCGGAATGAAGCTTTCCCAGGGTTCGGGCGAGTTGTCGCACGAGTTTCATCGTCGGCTGGGTCTTGAGAAGGAGACCGGCTTGTCTTCCCGGTACTTCGGTTTGCACGAGCATGGAGAGCCCAGGGAGGTAGGCGAGTGGTTCGGGTATGCTCAGCCCATCCGGTGCGCATTCTCCGAATCCTCCCTTCCATAGCTTTTTCATGTTGGCGTGTACCTCTTCACCTTTTTTGCCTTTGAAGATTTTTCCAATGACATGAAAAGGGAGATGGCACTCCTGGTTGTGATCGTGGATCGTCATCCTGTAGGCGATGACGCAGCGGCTCTTTCGCTGTCTCAAAACCTCGATGTTCAACGTCCCGACAAGACTCCAATCGGCCACTCTCGTGCTGATCAGAGGCTCGAGGATGCCGAGCATCACTTGATCATTCAGTGCTAGACGAAGGGGTAACATGTCAGGCTTGTCGTCTCTTGGGTTCCAGTGGAGGAAGAAGGGTTTTGATCCTCTGGACGTTGATGACCGTGTCGAATTCCTGTTCAACCTTGAGTCGTCCGTTGCGTCCGAGTTCTTTCCTGCGATGAGGCTGGAGAAGAAGGACTTCGAGGGCGCATGCCAGCATCTCCGGGTTCTTTTCCGGGACGAGAAGACCTGTTTGCTCGTTTTCGACGAGCTCGGGTATTCCTGATACGGACGTTGACACAACGGGGATTTCCATGGCCATGGCTTCCACAAGAACGTTGGGAATGCCATCCCGATCCCCGTTCGCCTGGATCTCACATGCCAGGGCGAAGAGGTCGGCCTTGCGGTAGTGTTCCATGAGTTCCTTCTGGTCCATCGAGGGTAGGAGCTCCACATGATCTTGGAGGCCAAGGTCCTGGACGATTTCTTGAAGCCGGGGGAGCAGGGGGCCGCCACCGACGATCTGACAGTGAAAAGGAACCGGTCTTTTCTTCAAGATCGAGAGAGCCGCAAGGAGAATCGGGAATCCCTTTTTCGGGACGAACCGTCCCACGGAGAGGATTCTTGGTACCCCAGGGGCGGGGTTTCTTGTGCCTTTTTTGGATCTGGTGAAAGCCAAAAGGTCGGCGCCATGGTAGGAGCGATGAACAGGTGTTTTTCCGTCTCCGATTCCGAGGAGATGATTGCGGTTGAACTCGGTACACGTGACCACGAAGCTTGCGTTCTGCATCTTCTCCCGTAGAAACTCGTCTTCCTGGAGGTAGATGTCCTTGGCGTGAGCGCTGAAACTATAGTTCAGTCCGCTCAGGCGGCTTGCGAAGTAGGCGACGGTGGTTGGCCCGTGACTGAAGTGAGCATGGAAATGCCCGATGTCGATTCCCCGAGGGCAGGTCGAAACCAGATAGCCTGCTTGAAGGAAGCGCTTGATGGTTGATGAACTCCGTCGACGGAGACTTCGTCTCAAGGCGAAGGAAAGCGCGGGTAGGTACCTCTTCGGATGCATGGCAAGAAGAATGAGGTTTGCGGTAAGGAGTCGAAGGAACGAACTCCAGAACGAATCGGGAATGTAAGTCACACCAGCCCGCACTTCGTGGACTCGGTCGTGAACCTTCGACTCTCCGGGGTTTCGCAGGGCAAAGATGTGAATCTCGCACCCGGATTGTTCGAGGAAGTAGATCTCGTTGAGAATAAAGGTCTCGGAGAGCCGAGGGTAGCCCTTGAGGATCACTCCAAAGACCTTGGGAATATGCGAAGCCATGAATAGAAATCCCTTTCCTCAACCAACCGGAAATTCCTGGAGCAATGCCGCGGCGCGGGTGGCTCCGTCGAGGGGGGGGATGTTAGCCCTGTTCGGTACGTCGTCTTCCCGGTCCAGCCGAATGAGTTCCCGCAAGAGGTTCTTTTCGGTGATGTGGTCCGGGTCGATCATTCGCACCACGCCCCGCCTGGCGAGGATTTCGGTTCGGATACGCTGCTCTTTGCTGGGGCCAGATCGGGGAACGACCAGGGCCTTCTTCTTCCAGGAGAGAGTCTCACAAAGGCTGTTGTAGCCAGCCATCGTCAAGACTGCGGATGATTTTGCGATCCATCTGGATGCTCCCTCGGTTGTTGTGTGGATTTGCACTTCTTTTCCGCGGGCCCTCTTTCGGAGTTGCGCCTGATCTTTTGCTGTCATGTTGGGTCCGGTCAAGATGACCGCACCTAATTTCGTCTCGCCGTGAATCGTCGGGGCTACCGACAAGAAGAGGTTTGCAAGAGGAAAGAGGTCTTTTCCTCCACCTCCCATGAGGAGAATGTAGGGATCCTCGGGAGGGCCGATCTCTCCACTGGTGGATGAGTCCAGGCCTTTTTGTTTCGGGGCAACGTAATTGCAGTACCGAATCTTCTCGATGAAGGGGTCCAGTTGATAGGCCTGTTCCACCGGGTAGATCTCTTGGCAGCCGTAGATGAAGACCCGGTCGTAGGCGGAGAGGTAGTCATAGGCGCCAACGCTCTGCCACGCCTTTCGAATCACCTCCGGAGTTCCCAGGATGTCCCGAAGACCGAGGTAGAACCGGGGGCGGTTATTCCCGAGGGAATTCTTGTCGAGTATGGATTTCAACTCTCCCAGCGCTCCAACTGGCATGTGATCCACGAGGACTGCATCGGGCTGAAACTCGTGAAGTGTATGAAGGATCAGCCGGGACCGAAGGCGCATGGTCTCCTTGATCTTCAACGGAAGAGTCGCTGGCTTCCACGTGTGGTCGCTGATCTTCACAATGGTAGGGAGTTTGACGTAGTCCACTCCCTGGATCGGTGGATGGAAGAACGGAGTGGCGGGAGAATCCGCGATGATGAGAATGCTGCAGTCTGGATTCCAGGCAAGAACCTCGCGTGCGATGCTGCGGGTTCGCCGGAGATGACCCAAGCCCATTCCATCCTGGCTATAGATCACAAGGCGTTTCATGAGACGTCGCTCCTCTTGGATTGAAGACCCTCAGGTTCTCTGGAAAGCTCGGGGATTCCTGCATGCTCCTTTGCCGATCCGACTTAGAGAAACCTTCCTCCCTTCCTTTCGGATCTCCACGTCCTGGTTCTCAAGAGCTTCGTGAAGATTGGTGAATTCCCTGACCCGATGCACGTGGAGAAAGAAGCTCGGAGTGAGCTTGCCGAGATGTCTCGGCCTTTAAGGTCTTTCCGGGTTTGTGTTTAGTGTTTGAGCCGCCCTTGGAGTCTCAGTCGTCCTACGTGGGGCGGTTCCGGGGTGGATCCTGCAAAAGTGAGAGTCCGCGGTTTTTGGCCCCGGGGATCAAAGAGGCGAGACAGGAGTGATGCCTCGAGTTCTGGGGTGTTTGAGCCGATGATTCGACCGGAGGTTTTCTCTCTTTTGGATCACGACGATGAATGAGATCGGAATTCGGTTGCATGGCGTCACTCTGACGTTGGCTTCAGACCATGCTCCTCTTCTTGAGCACGCTCGCAAACACTTGCGAAGCATGATTGTTCCGGTGGAAAAGAACCCGGCATTTACCGTTCGATGCTCGTGGTCTGGTGGGAAGTGGAAGCGGCGCCGCAATCCTTTCTCCAGTGAACAAGTTCTTGATCCCATCGGCAAGCGGATGCTTGGCGCGAGTGACGAGTTGATCTGGCTGGATACATTGCGAATGAAAGGGCTATCCCTGCGGTTCAGGCAGGCCGGTGAACGGTGGCTTTTCGACGCATCTTTCTGTGCAGATTCATCGGCAGATGAAGGTGATCTTTCCGAGTCGCTACACAGAAACTATTTCACTCTGATGAACTATCTTGTTCTTTACCCCATTCTCTGGAGTTTGGAGCGAGTGCGGGGCTGGACGGTTGTGCATGGTTCGGGTCTGAACACCGCCTTGGGTGGGATTCTCATCTGTGGGCTGGGAGGTGTCGGAAAAACGACGGCTTGTGTTGCTCTCATGAACCAGCCTGGTGCGACGCTTCTCTCCGAGAATCTTATTCTGGTGGATGGGGAATCTCTCTATCCTTTTCCCGAGCCGATCCGGCTGGATGAAACCAGTCGATCCCTTCTTGGGTCTCGCATGGGTTGCCTGGAGAGAATGTCGTTTCCGGTGGGGTTGAAGAAGAAGTGGCTCTATCATCCGAGAAAGAAAGTCAGTTCTGACCCCGCACCATCCAGTGTGGTCGTTTTCCCCCGGTTTTCTCGGGAGCGACGGATCGTTCCTCTTTCCTCGGGAGAGGCCGCAGAGAAGATGGGAGCGATGAACCGGTTGTCGCGAGAAGTTAACGACTACTACTGGTATGCGTCGGCCCTGGAGATGATGTTTCCCAGACCAGGGCAAGGAGAGGCGAGGGTTCGCCGTCTTTCAGAGTTGACCGCGAATGCTCGATGCTACACCGTGGGAGTGGATCGTTCCCAGTCGGTAGAAGCCGTCGTGGAAGACCTTCTCTTCGCTCTTGGCAATCGGCCGGTTGCTCGGTCATGAAGCTTCGGAATTTCCTTCGATTTCACCCGGAGTCGGCCCAGCGCTTTGTTCCTCTTTCCGCATTCAGAGCCGGTCATCGGGATCTTGATCCCGAAACGGATTCCTTCTTTTCCGACGTGACGGATCGGGTGACTCATGATCTCTTGCAGGAGATGAAGAGGGAGGCCAGGAGCGACTCCTATCTGGCGACTTTTGTGCGCGGAAGTTTTGTGCAGAGTCGGCTTGAACTCTGTCGCTGGATCTGGGAGAGGTGTCTTCGGGTGCTTGGACACGAAGATCTTCTTGAGGATCTCCGGAGAATTCACGGAGCAATGGCCGTCGACGAAGCGATTCAGAGGATGGAATCGATTGCCTGTTCAACGATCCTCGGAGGAGAAAATGAGGGGGCCTCCAAGCTTGTCTTACGCTTGAGTGAGCTCCCGAAGTCCTACCTGAGCCACTCATACCCTGAGGTCTCGGGATGGATTCAGAAAATCTTTCAACATGGCGGGACCTTGAATTCACGAATGAAGGACCTCTTTGCTTCCGCCGATCTGGGTGAGGCCCTACCGATCGTTCGATCGACCTTTCAGGAGTCCATGGAGGCTTCAGGAGAAAGAGAGACCGGTGCCAAGGTGCTCGAACATTTTGATGATTTCATCCGGATTCAGTTTGAAGCCGGATGTTTGCACCCTCTTCTTCCGATGCGGGATGAAGTGACGAGAAAGATCGGGATTGAACTCGGTCTTTCTGCTGTAGAAACCAGAACCACCTTGGACCTGTTTCGGTTTTCCTGGCTCTCCCGAAATCAAGGCTCTCGAGGATACTCCGACTTTTCTTTGAAGTGCATGATTGTTCTGGAGCAGGAGCGCGGCGGGGCGAATCGATCTCTTCTCGATGCGGATCTCGCCAAACTCTTTTCGACGGCCGAAAGGACCTTTGAAGTCCATCCCGCCCTGCGCATCTTGCACGGCTCGTTTCCCCGGGTTCGTCTGGAGGTCGCGGCCTACGTGATTTCTCTCCCCTCCCCTTTGTACCGATGTTTCAAGGGGATGGAGGAAGATCGGGACCGTTGGGTTTTTCTATGTCGACTCTACATGGGGGAAGAGTACCTTCGTGATTGGGTGAGAGAAAGAGGTGGGCTTGCCGAGCCGGACACTGCGACACGGGCCGCTCTCACAGGGGAGTCCCAGCGGTGGAAGGACCTCTATGATCAGGCGGTGGTGCTGCGCTGGAAGCGATCCGACCACGAATCAATAAAAGTCGTCGAGCCACGTGGCATTCTGCCATCCCGCGCGCGACGTGTTCTGGAGAAGGCCATTGCTAGTGGGAAGGAAGAGGCGATGCGCAAGTATTGTCGTCTAGCAGTGAAGGTAAGTAAGTATGACTATACAAATAACGTCCGGGGGATCTGGACGTTTCACCCCACTAGCCCGAATTCTTCATGATCCAGATGACTTGACTTTCTCAACGATGTAGGAAAACGCATCCTTGAAGGGGGGCGAGCCGCCTTCCTGGCTGGATTCCCAGGTCCAGTTCAGATTGTGATCCGTATCGGGATAGATGTTGATCGTAAGGTTCGTCTTTCCTGCTTTACGAAAGGCCGCCTCCGCCTCTCTGACTCCCTCGACCCTGCAGGTTCCATCCAGTTCTCCATGAAAGATGGCAAGAGGAATATCCAGCTTTTGTAAGAACACGTGATTTGCTGGCGCGTCCCACCAATCCTGAAGGTAGGCCGAGGAGAGATTAAGGAGCTGGGCCCACAAGAAGTCGTCGTCTCCCTCCTCGATCGCTTTGAGGATGAAGTTGAGCCGAGGGCTATTTGCCCTGGCCAGATCGGCTGACGTGAGGGTGCCGTCTTGATCAAGGTCCAGAGGCTCAAAAGGAAGAGCTTGGGCAAGAGCCGGGTTCTTCTTGGCGAGGGCTTCATGCTCTTCCTTGGTGATATCACCATCCTTGGCCTCGGGGATGAGGTGTTGAATGTTCCGCCAGGGACCGATGCTCGTCTGCCAGGTGATCGTGTCCTTCATGTTGTCTGCCGCGTAGCCAAGCATGATCCCGGCGACGATTCCGTCGGGGCTTGATGCGCCAAGACGTGGAACCATCCAGGTGCCTTCACTTGACCCCCAGAGAACGATCCGGTTCGAGTCGATTTCGGGCCTCGCCCGAAGAGCGTCGAGCGCCGTCTGATAATCGCTGAGCAGGACGGTGGGGGTTGCTTTGGAGAAGATCTCCCGGTCGAGTTGCATGGATACGGGGGATTCTTTGGCCTTGCAGCCTCGCTTGCTCATGCGGAAGAAGGCCAGGTTTCTTTGGGCCAGTTCGCGTGCGTGGAAATCAAAGTATTTTCCGGTCTTTGGGCTTCCATCCTCGCTCCGGTAGGAAAATGGATTGTCGTAGGTGCGGGCGCCGGCCCCATGGAGGTAGAAAACGACAGGAACCTTGTCCGAGGAGCCCTCGGGAAGGCTGAGCTTTGCCTCCAGTGGAGTCCCATCCGAGGACTTGAAAGAGATGATGACATCGATGGGATCGGGAAGGGCGGGGGAGTCGGGAAGGGCCGGTTTCTGTCCATGGAGCGGCCAATCCGGTAAAAGAAGAAGGCAGAGCACGAAGGTGAGGAAAATTCGAAACAAGGCTGGCATGGCAAACCTCCGGTAAGATTATTTAGCGCGGGAATCGTACCAGATCGGTCTCAAACACGAGGGGAGAAACTCTGCATTGCCTGATTCGCGCGGGCAGCAAGTGGCGACCTGGGGCGATTCTCGCCAAACTCGTGAATAATCCGAGATAGAATGGGGATGGTTCATATTCTCTTGGAGGTACGCCCATGTTCGTTGTCCGACCCGTGTCTTTCTGGATTTTGATTCTCTTGTGGTGTTCGGGAGCCGCCGCTCAACCGCCGGCGGAAAGAGATCTCATGAGAGACCTGCAGGAGGAGCAGATTCAGAGTCGGGAAGAGAAGAGGAAGCGGCCCTATGCGTTCGGCTGGAGGGGGCTCTCGGATGTGTTCAGTAACCATCGATACCACTCAAATCGGCCGGTGCCGGTGATGACCTTTGGTCGATTTGGCGACATGGGATCGATCATGGATGGCGCTAGCCCGTACCGGGATGGGGAAAGTCTGGCGGCGATCTACGGCGAGGAGTGTCGGGAGACAGTGAGCTCGGATCACACCTACGGGGATCAGACCCAGCTTCATTCCTTGATGCTTCAGGCGGCGCGGGATGGAGCGAAGCGAATCATTGTTCTTCTGATGGATGGTGGCGACTGGCAGACCTACGCCGCGGCATCCATCTACTCATCGGGAGTCCATGATCAGGAGTCGATGGGGCGAGGCCTTGCTTTTTTTGACTACACCCCCCCAAACGAAGTGCCGGGTCGATCGATGAAGTCGGTCGGAGCGGTGGTCACATCTCCGATCCATGGAAGATCGCCATCCGGATTCAACATCGAGCAAGGGGGGCGCTTTCCTTGGTCGCCCCAGAATTCTCGCTACCTCGCTGGAGAGTATGCAATCGGTGGAACGGAAACAAGCATGAAGCAGGCCCATGCGGTCACCGATTCCGCGTCTTCAGCTTCTTCCATCTTCTGTGGGCGAAAGTTCAGAAACGGTGCAATCAACATGGATGTTGAGGGGAACCGGATCGAGCCACTGGGAAGAACGCTTCAGAAAAAGGGCTGGAGTGTGGCGCTTGTGACGGATGTCCCTTTCGATCACGCCTCCCCCGCCGCGGTCTACGGATCGGTGGCAAGTAGAAGCCAGTATCAGGTTCTCGGACGCCAGTTGCTGGGACTTGAGGAGTATGAAGGAGTTGATGTCTCTCTCGGGTATGGCTACCAGTTCCCGAAATTTAGGGGAGAACCCGGCGAGCTCGAGTACTTGGCCGGTGAAGATCTTGATCAGATCACGAACGGCACTGACTATCAGGTCGTGACATCAGACGCCGGAGAGAATGTGAGCGAGGCGCTGCTGGCCGCGGCGAAGCGGGTCTCGTCGAATCGAAAAGGCGCGAGGCGAAGCCACTCCAGGCTCTTTGGTTTCTTCGGCACACAGCAGCTGAATCATGCTCCTTATCGCACGGCAAACGGAGATTTTGAACCCTCCCAGGGTCTGGATGTTCGTTCGGGAGATCCGGCTCCCCGGGAATCCTATGATGCCGCGACTCTCGCGCGACTTCCTTCCCTTCAGACCATGACGGAGGCAGCTTTGGAAGTCTTGAATGCCGATGAAGATCGACCTTTCCTCCTGTTTGTCGAGGCGGGTCTGGTTGATTGGGCGCTGCATGCGAACAACCTCGACCATGCGATTGGTGAGGTGGGTTCCGCAGAAGAGACATTTCGACATCTTGTGGACTGGGTGACCGAGCAAGGGGGGTGGGAGGAAACATTGCTCCTGGTCACCAGTGACCATGGCCACCTTTTGCAAGTAGACCCTGAACTTCTTCGTTGCCGGCTTTTGGGCCACGCACCGATGCCTCCTGTGTCGAAACCGCTTACGAAGGTAGCGTTTGCTTCTTGCGCGAATGAAGAAAGGCCTCAGGAATTCTGGGAGCCGATCGCTGACGATGATCCGGACCTTTTTCTCTTCATGGGGGATAATGTCTACGCGGATTGGCGGGAGGAAAAGCCTCTGGTTGTTGCGGAGCAAATCAGTGGGGATTATCTCCGGGAGTCCTATTCTATTCTGGGCTCGCGGGCGGAATTTCAATCCTTCCGATCAAGGGTTCCCATTCTTGCCTCGTGGGATGATCATGACTACGGGCTCAATGACGGAGGCCAGGAGTTTCGTTTGAAGGAAACGGCGAAGCGGTCGTTTTTGGATTTCTTTTGTGTGCCTTCCGATGATCCGGTTCGATCACGCCAAGGGACCTACCAGAGTCGAGTGATCGGTCCTCCGGGAAAAACGACTCAAATACTCCTTCTGGACACCCGTTGGAATCGATCGAGTCTCAAACAAACGGACGAAAGAGGCGCCAGGGGGAAAGAGCGCTACCTTCCCGATGCAGATCCTGAAAAGGCGGTCCTGGGGGACGAGCAATGGGCGTGGCTCGAGCGAGAGTTGAGGACTCCGGCTGACCTTCGTATCGTCGTCTCGTCCATCCAGATCCTGGCGGACAGCCATGGGTGGGAGAAATGGGGAAACTTTCCTCTGGAGAGGGATCGATTCTTCGGGCTCCTGAAGAAGACCGGAGCGAGGAACGTGATCTTACTTTCGGGTGATCGTCACGTCGGAGGGATCTATCGCTCTACAGAGCTGCTCGAGTACCCACTTTTCGAAGTCACATCGAGTTCTCTCAACATGGCATTTAGCAAGGTGGAGGATGTTGTTGATGAGACCGATCCGTTGCTCACCGCTCCTCTCTACGGCTTTCAGAACTACGGAATCATGGAGATCGATTGGGATCATTACCGTGTGACCTTGCGCCTTCGAAACAAAGAAGGAAAGACTGTTCGGGAAGAGATCGTTGAGATTGGCGGGTAGGATATTCATTTTTTGCGTCTCGTGACGGGAGTGGTTCGTTTTGGACGAACGCCATCTTGATGCTGTGATCGTGGAAGAGAAGCTGGGCTGGCTTCTCCTGATCCCGTTTTTTGTGTGCCTTGTTCTTTGTCCGGGTTGTGGACCGAGCGCGGGCGGAAGCGGGGAGTCTGTCTTTTCAGTCGTGACGGTTCGATCGGGCTCGGGAGCTGCTCTTCCCTGGGAGTTCTTTTATCTCAACGAAGGAATCATTCTTGATTTTACGGCTCCCGTCGACCCTCTCTCGGTTTCCGCGGATTCCATCCAGGTTCGGACCGAGGCGAGTGGCTTTTCGGAGAAGGTCGACGGAGGGTTTTCCGTCGAGGGCTCCCGTGTGCGTTTTGTTCCGCGGTTTCCGGTGAAATCGGATCTTTCGGACGGCGCTCTTGTGCAGGATACCGGGTACCGAGTTTTTCTCCCGGGAAGTTCGTCGGCGGTTTCTTTGCGTTCGATCACCGGAAGACCACTTGTCGATGAGTACAGTGGCGACTTTCGCACCCGATCCCGGGAGCCCCTTACCCTGGATCCGGATCCAGGGCCCCCTTTTCTACTCACGACCGCCGTCGATCTGGACCGGAATGGCGTCCTTGAGGCAGACGGCGATCCGCTCACGGTAAACCCGGAGGAGGCGGCTCCCGTCGACGGGAACCCTTCGTTTCTCAACATTCCTGTTGGCCGAGCGATTGCCCCGACTTCGCTTGTGTTTTCATTCAGTGAGCCCATCTTTCCCTCCTCGGTTTTCGAAGATGTTGAGGGAGACGGACCGGACCATGTGCTTCTTCGGAATGTAACTCGAGCGGTGAATCTTCCCTTTCGTCTCGAGCTCGATCAATCGTTTCGAGGAGATCTTGATCGATTCCAGTCGTTCTTGATCGTGACTCCCAGAACGACCCTTCCACCCGCGTCGATTCTCGAGCTTCGTTTTCTGAACGGGATCCGGGATTACGCTGATCCTCCCCTGGTGCTGGTCCCGACGACGGTAATATTTTCTACGGAAGGGGAATCTCAAGAGGTTTTCTTTGACGGGCTTGTTGAGGACTTTCAGTCGACAGAAAACCGTGACCCGGGCTCGACCGCCGACTGGAATGAGAACGGGTCGGCCTCACTCGCGCCGGGTTCTTCGATCGGGGGGTCGGGTGAGATGGGGGATCTCGTCGTCTTGACCGGTAGCGGACCTCCCCTCTCCGCGGAGGAGACTTCCGGGTTCTTTGACTTTCGTTCCATCTACGTGGGTCCTCAGGGCATTCTGCGATTCACGGGGAATCGACCGATTATTCTTCGTTGTGTCGGAGACATTTTGATCGAGGGAGAGATCCGATTGGATGGAGAGAGGGGAAGTGATGGCCCGGCGCGTGTGGGTAGTCTGGCCGTTCAGGGGGGTCAACCGGGACCAGGAGGTTTTCCCGGAGGAGATGCGAATTCGCCATCCGATCCAGGTCAAGGTAGTGCGGGGGAGGGGCCCCCTGGTTTTCCGCAAGGAGGTGGCGGGGGGGGAGTCAGGCTGACGACATCATCCGGCTCAGGTGGTGGAGGAGGCCATCGGACCCAGGGGGAGAGGGATTCCTTTGGGTTCTCAGGAGATGCCGGAGAAGCCTATCCTTCTGAATTCGATGATCTTCCATTTGGTGGGGGCGGTGGTGGAGGCGGTGGCAATCTGCGGTCTACCTTCGGAGGAGATAATGCAGGAGGGGCGGGTGGTGGAGGAGGAGGTGTCCTTCTTCTCTCTTGCGCAGGAAATCTGGTGATCCGGGGAGGTGTGATCACGTCCGACGGCGGAGAGGGTGGAACTGGAGGTCCGCCGATTGGAGCATCAAGCGGTGCAGGAGGTGGTGGCGGGGGGGCCGGTGGAACGGTCGAGTTGTCCGCGAATCGTATCCTGATCGAGACCGGAATCGAGTCGGCGTTGCTGACTGCCCGATCCGGTCCGGGGGGTGAAGGCGGCAGCATACGAGCCAGGGACGGAGGGGCTGGAGGCCTGGGAGAGGTTTCCCTCATCGTTTTTGATGAAAATGGAAATGGAATGGCGGACGAGGTCACGATGACCTCCGATACTCGATTTGATCCTTCGCCCTCCGTCGAGCTCTTGAATACACTTCGTCCTCGTCGTTCGTTTGCTCAAAGTCGTTTTCTTGACACGGGGACAGATAATCCTATTTACTCGTTCGATGGATCTGACCCGGACACGGGATATTTACTCGAAGGAGCGATGATCGAGGATGTGGTCCTGCGCAGCCCGATTCCTCCGGGTGTCAAGGTGAAGATTCTCTTTGAGGGTGTTCCCGAAGATCCAGACTTCTTGGGAAAGCC
The DNA here is from genome assembly GCA_029260825.1 of Planctomycetota bacterium. Classification (GTDB taxonomy): domain Bacteria; phylum Planctomycetota; class JACOTG01; order JACOTG01; family JAJDCM01; genus JAJDCM01. Next base: position 37,393 of record JAJDCM010000086.1, read on the forward strand.
CGATGAAAACGCAGCCACCGGCTTCACCAGCCGCATCGACAGTCTGAGCGGGCTTCGTTTTATTCGCTATCGGGTTGAGTTTGATCTCGGGGACGGCCAGGAAACCGTGGTGGGGCCCGAATTGACGCGCATCACGATCCCCTTCCGCTTCGAAATCGAATAGATCTCGATCGATCCCGATCCCTCTCTTTGATCTGACTCCATGCCAGGCCGGAAGTGTTTTTCATTTCCTTGCGCACCAAAACCACTGTTTCACCTACCAACGATTGGGCGGGGCATTGCCTTTTTGATGGGTGAGGAGGTGGTCATGAATGGGATGTTGTGGGTTGGGGGGAGTTCATTTTGGCGGTCTTTCTTCGGGGCGATGGTTGCCTTGCTTCTCTTGTTCAGGGCAAGTCCATGTCGTTCTCAAGAACTCCTCGGGGTCGTTTTTGACAGAGGGGAACTCTATCGTATTTCACCCTACGACGCTTCGATGGAGCTCATGGGAACCTTTTCTCCGGTTGTTCATCTTGGTTGCCTCGCGGTGGGAGCGGACGATCTTCTCTATGGTTTTGATACGGGCGAGCCGCGACTCTATCGGGTTGATCCCGAGACGATCAGCGTTCAGGAAA
>JAJDCM010000087.1 GCA_029260825.1 Planctomycetota bacterium
GGCCGTTGCCTGTGTCATGAAGCGTCCACAAGACGCGGAAAGGCATCGCTGGTGGTCCGCCCTCGGCCCAGTCCTGCCCCATGACACGTTTCCCTCCGATTGTCGGGAATGTCATGCAGGAAAGAAGTGGCACACCCTCACCAGCAACTTCTCGTTTGACCACGAGCTGGAAACGGGAGTCAAGCTCCTCGGAGCCCACAAGCAAGCGCAATGTCTTCGCTGCCACAACGACCGGGGTCCGGTGGGTGTATTCACGGCAAAGGGCTGTGGAGGATGTCACGAGGACATCCACAACGGGGACCTGGGAACGACTTGTACCACGTGTCACCAGGAAACAACCTGGCGCCCCACCGGTCAGATCGAGCTCCACAACAAAACCCGATTTCCTCTGGTTGGCGTGCACGCGGCAACCGCCTGCTTTCGCTGTCATCCGGGAGCGGAGGTCGGAAACTTCGTTCCCACGGATACGGAGTGCGTGACATGCCATTCAAATGACCTCAACCGGACGACGAACCACGTTGGTCTTGGCTGGGTGAATCGTTGCGATCGCTGTCACATCCCCACGACCTGGAACCAGGCGGAGCCGAATTAGCCGTTTTGCTCCTCGCCACCAATCCCTCCGGAGGATAGAATTTGAATCCGTCAACGGGTCCAATTCTTCGTTTCTTGGTCTCTGATCGGTAACTGACCAGGATTTTTCTCCGGCGGAGTTCGTGATGGTGGTGAAATCGAAAAAGACGATGGGCCTCATTGCGATCGTTATTGCGTCAGCTCTGATCATCCCGTGTTCCCGGGCAGGGTACTCCCAGAACCGGATCAATGACGACACCTCCCTACCGACTCAAAAAGCGTCCCGAGCCAAGGCGATCAGCGACACAAAGCTCCATCTCGAAAGCCTGCTTCGCGAGCACGGTGGTTGGGAAAAGGTGAGAACGAGGGTCGGTCTTCTCAGAGAAAGCGTTCTGGAAGGAAGAGAGCCCGACCAGGGTGGGAAAAGCGCATTCTCGTTCTTTTCCTTCAAAAACTACGAGTTCAATCTTACCTTCACCAGAGTTTCCCTCCTTGACAGATGGCAGGGGAAAACAAAGTTTCAAAACTACCAGAAGGAACATCGGGATGCGGTGGGCGTCATCGTTGCTGTCGATCGAGAGCTAAAAAAACGGGGGATCTCTCTTCTCCTGGTTCCGATTCCGTCCAAGATCGAAGCCTATGCGTCTCTGTTCGACCCGAAGATCCCGGAAACATTTCCCGTTTCCCCAGCACGACTTTCATTCATCCTCGAACTCCTGGAGCAAGACGTCGAGGTCCTCGACATTCTACCTGACCTACTTCAACTCAAGACTACGGGGGACGAAATCCCTGTCTATCAGAGAGAGCGCCATCACGTCTCGGGTTTGGGAATGCGACGAGCGGGCGATCTCGTTGCTCAACGCCTTGCACGCTATTCAATACCTGGATGCGATCCTGGCCGGTTCTCGGACAAGAAGCGAATGAGCAAGGAGAGAGGCCGGAACTCCACTCCCATGTGGGTCTGGGAAGTCTTGTACGATCAAGAACCCTACACACACGTATCAGATTCCCCGATCGTCACCATCGGGGATAGCCAGAGCCATGCCTACCGCACGGCGAGTTTGGCTTCCCATATTGCTCGGGCGACAGGCCTCAAAGTAACCGATCTCAGCCAAGCCGCGGGCGGCTCATTCGCGCACCATCGCTTCATCAAGAAGGGAATGGGGCCGAACATGACAAGAGCAGTCGTCATCTGGATATTCTCCAGCGCCTATGCGGAGCTGGGAAAGTGGCAGAATTCCAAGTGGCCAGAATAGCCTCGGGTCCTTCCCACTCCATCCCGCAGACCGTCAGATGTCACCAATTCACACAAAATCCATAACTACCTACCTTACATTCACTTCGGCCCATAGGTGGCTTTTACAAAACCTCCCACGTCACGAAAAGTAACGACCCGGGCTTCCCCTTCAATCCCCCCTCAAATCGGTTGGCATCGACGTAACCCGTTTCCTCCTCGATCAATAGGGCAAACTCCCAGGCCGTTCCATCGAGTTGGCACGCAACTTGACCTTGGATAGAGTGCGCCGCGAAGGAGATTCGCCGGGCAAACGAAATCCGGGTTCGACCCCAGAGGAGTGGTCGGGCCCACAAAATGGATCTAAAAGGAGGTACGGATAGTATGAATTATCGAGCGAATTGGTCCGCCCTGATCTTGACGGTTGCGGCTCTGGCTCTTCCGGTTCCAGCCCGAGCAACCACTTTCATCGGAGACAACCTCGAAGGGCCCTGTTGCGCTCCCACGACAGTCAACCTTCCAACGTTTCCCACCCTCACCCTGGAAAACAAGTACATCTGCTGGAACAACTGCAACGTCGGCCTTTCCGGGAATACTCTCACCACTTTTGAGCCCCTTCCCACTCCGGCCTGTGGCATCTACCGCAACCTCATGACGGTAACGAACCTTTCCGGCGTCATCACCGCATGGACCGGAAACCTCATCATGACCTACTCCCGCACCTGGGCTGAAGCCTCCATCCCCGGGGATCCCCCGGACGTCCAGGTCTGGCGATTCATCTTGAACGGCGACCTGATCCCATCTTCGACCCTGATCGGTAGCTTCGGCTCCAATGCATGTGTCGTCGCCCCTTGCACCGGAACCTACAACCGCTTCCATGTTCAAGGCTACATTGACTACGCCCTTGATTGTGCCGGGAACTGGTCGATCGCGTTTGCCGTCGATCATGACTGTGACGCATTCGAACATGACAATACCCTCACCTGTCGCCCGGGAAGCTTCCACCCGACTCGCTCCTACACCTGGGTTGGTCCTGCCGCGGGCTTTGTCTGCGACACGACCGTGCCGACGGCAACCGGCACCACCTCTGAAGATGCCTTCCGCAACTTCGACTTCACCATGCCCCTTCCCATGATCTGTCAGTTCGAGCAACCCGTCGACTCCGGAACCATTGACAATGCCGGAGACTACTGCCCCTGCAGCACGACCGGCGGCCAGTACAAGATTCAAAGATTCGATGCACGCACGATGTGCCAGAGTTCCGCATTCTCGACAACCTTTGGACCCTGGGAAGGACTTGTCGGAAAGAGCATTGGCTTCTGGACAGATCCCGGCGTGTACCCCGGTACCGAAAGCGTCCACATTGAGCGAGTCCATACGGAGTACAACGACCCCTGTTCAACAACCTTCATGACCCGCCCCTACTTCATCGGGGTCCAAACCCAGGGCGGATTCGACACCCACAAGTTGACCGGGACGGTTCCCACGCCCGTCTCGAATCGGCTCATTGATCTTGGCAGTGCAACGTTCCCCTCCACGTCCAGCGCCCCCCGCATCGGGAAATTCAGCGTGTCGGACAAGATGATCCATCTCAACGTCGACTGACCGAACCTTGAGTTGATAACCCCTACAATTGATCGCCTGTCATGGAGTGATCGAAAGGAAACGGCCTGCCGAAAACCTCGGCGGCCGTTTCTGCTTTTCTGGTGACGAAGGACATGACGTCCGGAATGCGGGCCAGTATCACACCACTGTCTAGCTCGACTGCCTTCTCCGCCGTCGAACAAGCAGATGATAGAGGAGGCCGATCAGAAGTAGCTCTTCCAGGGAAAGGTCCCCGTTGCTCTGCGCCTCCCAGCTTGATCCGACCCATCCTGTCGACCTGACGGTCGCAACCTCACGACCGTCCTCAAAAGCGGCTGAATAGAACCGGCGCAAGAACCCGATCGGTCGAAATTCCACAACTCCCACATCGAGAGTGAGGGTCCAGGTGCGCCGGAATATTCCGCCTGACCGCACGGCTCGTCCAAAGATCTCCCCCGAGTCTGAATCCCCGAGTTCAAACTCACCTCCCCAGAATCCCTTGCGACGGATCACGAGACTTCGCCCATCTTCGAGCTCGAGGTCCATCGACTCGGAGACCATTCGGCGGCGGCAAACTCCGATCTCCTTCCCATCGAGAGTCAGGAGAGTTGCAAAAGAGAACAAGCCCGCGGAACATCCCGCGAGGAGAACTGGACGATTGGATTGGAGATTCGTCGTCATGACTCATGAAACGGAAAAGAGAGACAAGGGTTCGCGCAAGAAGAGCTCCATGGAGAGATCGGCACGTCTCCCGCTCTCACTCATTATATCTCTGCGGCTCCGAGAGATCCTCGGGTGCTCCAGGTCTCATAGAAAAAACTCCCTGCGATTGACATATTCTATAGAATCTATAATATAGAAATCGGAGATCCGATGCATGACCCTATTACGGCCATCTTTGCGTGAAGTACTTCGAACCGAGATCCGCGGTCGGATCATCCGAGGCGACCTGTCTCCCGGCTCCAGGATCAATGAAACCGCCCTTGCCGGAGAATTCGGAACAAGCCAGACCCCGATTCGCGAGGCGCTTCTTGGCCTCGAAAAGGATGGAGTCCTGATTTCCGAGCCCCGGAAAGGGTTTCGCGTGATGCCACTGTCGACCCGCGAGGTCAAAGAAGCCTATCCAATCCTGGCTCAGCTTGAGTCCATGGCTTTGAGAGAGATCACCGGTTTTTCTCCGGCCAAAATCGCATCACTTCGCGCCATGAACGAGGAGCTTGGGCGAGTTCGGACCCATCCCGACCAGGCCATCGAACTCGACAAGAACTGGCACACCGAGCTGCTCAGCGATTGTCCGAACTCTCGCCTCCTTGCCATCATCGATTCACTTCGTGCTTCGATCTCTCGCTATGACTTCGCCTACGGGCAAGAGGTCGGCGACCTTGGGCTTTCGTACCGTCAACATGCAGAGCTTCTCGATCACCTCGATTCAAAGCGAGTAGCGAGAGCTGCCACCCTACTCAAGAAGAACTGGACCGATAACATCCAACCGCTTGTGCGCTGGCTTGACAGCCTTCCCTGATGCGACGCGGGCATTGATCAAAAAATCAGGAGGCTAACCATGGGACGATCGTTCCGAGCGTCGATTCTCATTTCCGCAATTGCCCTTACATCTTCAAATGCATTTGCCATTGACTCCGTAGAAGGAGCGCTCGATGAAAAGATTACACCGATTCTCGATCAAGTCATGGAGACCTACGGAATCCCGGGTCTTTGCGTAGCGGTGGTCGATGACGGTCGGATCGCCTACTCTCGAGCTCCTGGGGTCAAGAACATCACGACCGGCGAGAAGATGACGACCCGATCCCTTTTCCACATGGCGTCTGTAACCAAACCATTTGTCGCTTCTTCTTTGATGCAACTCGTTGAGCGCGGGAAGATCGATCTGGACGCCCCGGTCGTTCGCTATCTTCCCTATTTTCAAATCGATGACAAAGAATCGGACAAGATCACCATTCGACAGATGTTGCGACACACATCCGGAATGCCCGACGTCAATGACTATGAATGGGACCGCCCCGTTTACGACGACGGAGCACTCGAGCGATATGTACGAAGCCTCGGAGGGCAACGCCTCATTGCTCCTTCTGGCACCCGGCACCGATACAGCAACATGGCTTTTGAAGTTCTTGGAGACGTCATTGCCAAGGTATCCGGAATGAGCTTTGAAGACCATGTCGCCAAATACATTCTCGAGCCATTAGGAATGATGGACACGACTCTTCTGAAAAAGAAAGCCAGCCCGGAACTTCTCACCACTCCCCACGTGACCGGCAAGAATTCGCAAGCCACCGTGAGCGAGATCTATCCGTACAATCGAATGCACGCGCCAAGCTCGACCCTCATCTCCAACCTCCCGGATCTTGCCCGATGGACCCTGGCGAATCTGAATCGTGGGGAACTCGAGGGAGCACGAATTCTCAAGGAATCGTCCTATGAACTCCTGTTCAAGGCGAACGATACGAAGTTCACGAACATCGGATTGAGCTGGTTTCTCGGTTCGCACGGGGAAGTTCCGATCGTCTACCACGGTGGAAGCGATGTCGGGTATCTGAGCTCAGTAACCCTGATTCCGAAAACATCTCAGGCCGTGATCGTCATGAGCAATTACTCCGGCGCTCCGCTCGGACAGATCGTTCGAACCATTCTTGACGTCACTCTCGGGCGAGATCCGGTTCCGATCTACAAACCCCTGCAGAAACTGCTTCTGGCGGTCATCGAATCCCGAGGCGCAGAAGCGGCCGTATCACGGTACCATCGGCTGAAGCGCGGTGCCGGTCAAAGCTACGATTTCGGAGAAAACACTCTGGTCGGACTGGGAAAGATCCTTCTGGGACAAAAAAGATTCGATGAAGCCAAACAGATACTCGAGCTGAACCTTGAGCAATACCCAACTTCCTGGACGTCCCTCGAAGCTCTGGGAGACGTGCTCTCAAAACAGGGCGATACGAAGACAGCTCTCGATCAATATCAAAAGGCTCACGAAATGAATCCTGACAGCGCGAGACTGCAAGCAAGGATCAATCAGCTAAGAGCGAGATGAAAAGGCTCGATCCGCACGTTCAGATAGATTGCGGAATCACTTGAAGCGGCAAGTGGCGACGCTGTTCATATTGACCCAGACGTAGAGGGCCGGTTTACTTTCGTCCCTCTCTGGCAGGTTTTCCTCGACCTTGATCCAGGGCCACTTGATGTCTTTTACCACCCAATCATCGTAGGACGGCTTCTCCCAGATGTTGAGAAAATCGACGGAGCTACCGATCTCGATCTGAGGCCGGCCTTCCGGCGGCTCATAGGCCCAGGAGTTCGGGGAAAAAACCGACGAACAAACGAAACCTGAAACAACGGCGAGAAGGACCGCCGAACCAATCATTCTCAATGCTTTCCTCGTCATCACTTGACTCCCCTGTTCTGCGACCGATCGCTTTTGCCGACGACCGATGCTTGGTTGGACCTTCACGAGGTTGGGTTCTTGACGGTAATCTCTTCATCCAGCACTCCGGCGCTCTCGCGGCTGGGGTGCTCAGCTTTGGTTTGGCTGGTGTCTCCTCGAGACTTCAATAATTGTATGAGATCGTTATGGTCTTCACGAGCAATGTATCCTGCGGTGTAAAGATCGTGAATGGCGTCCCTATTGACCTTGGGAGTCCTCCCGACAACCTCACGAAGTCGTCGGCTCAAATGATGCTGGAACATCATCTTGATCGAGTAGGAAGTCTCGATGAGGTGAGTTTGATGAGCCCGGGTCAATCCTCCTGACTGGTAGTCGTTTCGAATCCTCATGATGACACGCAAGAGATCGGCGATTCCGCGGATCATGTCGGCCGTGATCTCGACGTTATTCTGGTTAACGTCGGGAACGGGAATGGAGTCTTCGGACTCGATGAGCTCGTCGTTCGAGGGCAATCGATTGTAAATCCCCAGCAAGGCGTGGGAATAGCCAAGACTTTTGAAGGACGACGAAGCCCAGTTCAAAAAGACGTTCATCACGGAAAAGAAGACGAGAATGAGCAGCGACGACAAGAACCAGGTCTTGGCTCTTTCGACCCAGATACTCGGGTAATTATCGACGACCTGGGCAAGCACCTTGAAACTATCGAGGTCAACGTTGAGCGAAGTTGTACCGTTTTCCTGAGCAAGTACGATGGATCGTGCAACATCACGAATCGCGTAGGCGGGCACATATTTGGAGGCGATCAGCATGGCCCGAACCCCGAGAGTCGAGTTGTACTCGGGATAACCTCCATATTCCCCGGCTATCGACGTCGGAACGAAATTCATCCCCCGAAGATCATTGAGCCTCTTGATCAGAATCGGGTCGAGGTTCATGAAGCGCAGCTTCCCCGTCCCCTTCTTGATTTCAACTTCTTCTTCAAGCGCGGGAAGAGGAGCACCACCCGTAAGAAATGCTACGTCGATTGCGCCAGGCTCATCTCTGGGCTCTTTCAGGAACGCAATGCAGTCCTTGAGCCCCTTGTACTCCGGCTTGAGAAGAGGAAGCCCGCAAAGGTCGAGAATCTGCTCGCCAACAGGCGTCACCGCCCCCGCCTCGGGTTTGCTGGTTGACGTGCGAACACGGGCGCGGCTGAAGAATTCCTGCAGTACCCGCTCGGGTTCCGGTCCCAGAACCGGGCCTCGCGAAACACTTTCCGTTGTACTACGCCTCGCGCCGGAAGCCTCCAGGGTATCGGCGTGGACAGCATCCAGCGCTTCTTGATACAACTCATGCCGGTACAAAATATGGAGTCTCTCATCGTAGATCGGCCCCACGGTAATGATGTCACTTGAGGTAGCACCTGACTTCAACAGGTAGCCTTCTTCCACGATTGCAAACGAGAATGGATCGGCCAGAACCCGGGCCACGTTATCCCGGGCCGATTCTTTTTTCTCCTTGCTCAAGAGTCGGTTCTTGACCGCAATCCCCTTTGCGGTTCCCCTCTGAACAATCTTCCCAACCCCTTCGTAGACCCCCCCCGCGCCTCCCGAATACAGGGTGTAATCGTTCGGCGAGACAAGACCCCAGAACCGGCGGACAATATTCCGACTCGGTGCAAACGTGTCCATGACATAAAAATACGTCACCAAACTTGTCAGGACGGAGAAGGTGAGAATCGCGATTCTCTCCTTGGGCTTCCCCTTCTCTTGAGTGGTGAGATAGATCCAGAGCTTCTTGGCGAGCTCAATGTACCAAGGCATAAATTCCCCCTGTGAAGCATCAGTTTGCAATGTCGCTCTATCAATTCCCCGGTCTGGCTGACCCTTGTGAGGGAATCATAGAACAACAGGAGGGAAATCTCCAGAGTCTTGGCTGATCGGGGCGGCTCGGGGAAAGGAGATTACCGCATTTACAAGCGCCCGCCCGCGAAACAGGAATCGTCGCTTCATTGTATTTTCGAGATTCGCAGACTACCTCGAGTCGGTCGATTTTTGATCGACCCGGGGTTGACACGTTCCGCAAACGCATCTCGTCCAGCCTCGAATAATTGCCATGCCAGGAGAAGGATCGACTCCCTATCCCCACTCACACCTCAGGACCTGACCATTTGGGTAACCCCGTAGCAGATGTCCGATCTCGAGGAGCCGTTGACGGGGCAGTCCGGGCGATAAAGCTGACGAACGTGAGGCAATCGCCCAGGACACCCTCGCCGCTGTCCTACCTTTTCGAGGAGACTCGGGAGCCGAACAAGTAGCTCGCCTCCCGTCCGTCTCCCGTCCGTCACTCCACCTTCAAGACGACGGCGTTACTGATCGAAGCGCCTTCCGAGACGCGCGCGTTGTCGTCCTGGATGATGGCCTGGAATGTGACCGTGCGCGGCTGGTTGAGGCCCCCACTACTGAAGACTTGCGTGGGCGCGGGATCACTGGGGAAGTCTGGATCGCCGAGCAATACCTGGTGGCCAAAGTTGTTCCAGATCGCCACGGGAGTCCCGCCCAGGAACGGGAGAGTAAAAGAAAAGAGTCCAAGGTCAAAGCCGAGCGGGGCTGCGGTCAGCGCCGTGGGCTCCCCGGAGTAAGCGTAGAGGACAAACCTCGAGCTAATCCGACTGGATGGAACAGCCATATCCATGGAGAACGGCTGAGAAAGACCCACGGACACGATTCGCTCGTCACCGACTCCAGGGCTTCCGTTGATCGTAAGAACATCTTCAAGCGTCCCCGCCGCGATGTTGGTGTTTCCAAAGCGACAGTCGATGTAGTCCCAGAGGTACTCAAAACTGTCACGAAGGCCACCGCCTCCGCTGGAACACGATACGACGATGTCGTTGATGGCGCCGACACCACCCGACGGGACGCGAATGACGATCCGACCCGGGTCGACGGAGACCACGGTCGCGGTCCGGTCGAGATTTGAGAGCCAGTCAAACCAAACAACTGTATCCTCAACAGTGGTGAATCCTGTGCCAAGAATGTTGATCTGTCGGTCTCCACACCAGGCACCTCGGTCCGGGGTCACCGACGTGAGCTGTACGGTAGTGGCCCGGTTGCGCCAGAAGATACGAGAACGCGCATCGGGAGTGCCCCGGTGAAGATTGGTTGACGACGTGTCAAAGACTACGATCTGGCCGTCGGTCGATGCGTGGACGCCCAGCATGTTCGTCGAAAAGTTCTGCTGCTCACCGTAGGTGTTCTGGGTGGCAATCTCGATGGCGCCGGTTCCGATGTCCTTGATGAAAGCATCCTGACCGCCATTACTGTCTCCCGGAACCAACGTCACGGCATTAGAAATGAACACGACCGTTGACCCATCGCCACTGATATCTGGCTCCCTGTTGCTTGTCCCGGCCAGAGTCTCGACTCCGAACGCATCGACGCTGACTCGCTCCGTGATCCCGCTCGCAACGTGACGAACGAAAATGTCGTTCACCCCATTGGTGTCACCGGCCACGAAGTTGGCCGACACGGACTGGAACACGATGGTCTGGCCATCTGCGGACGATGCACCCCCAAACCCGGCGTCCGCGTCGCCCTGCACCCCTGCCGTCGACTGGCTCACGAGAATGTTCTCATTCGTGTCGCAGTCGTGTCTGTACAAGTCTCGCTGCCCATTGACATCTCCGGCCACGAGATCCGTGGAACGACTCCCGAAGACCACGTAGCGACCGTCGCCCGAGATGGCCGGAAAAACCGAGTCTCCCGTCACCTGATTCCCGCTATTATCTACACTGACCCGGATTGTCGTTCCGGTCTGTCGGTCGTGGCGAAAAACATCATCGTCGTCGTTCGTGTCACCGGGGACGAGATTCGTCGCTCTGCTGTCAAAGGCCACGTAGCGGGAATTGTCACTGATCGTGGGGCATGCGCTGAAGGCATTCCCAACAACACCGAACGAATCGACGCTCACGAGTTCATAGGTCCCGGTGTCAAAATCCCTCACGTAGATATCCTTGGCTCCGTTCGTGTCCGCAGGAACAAGAGCTTCAACTGTTTTGAACGCCACGTCCCCGTCGTCAGAGACTGTGCTTCTCCCAAAACCGTCCCCGATCCCGACAAAGGTCGTTGTCTGCTCGAGATGATCCCGGAGGTAAATCCGATCGACAACCCCCCGCCCACCCGTCCCAACCCCGAGATTCGCCTCCGTCTCGAAACTGATGAAGCGCCCATTTCCGGAGACATCACATTCATGGCAGTTGGCCATCGCCGCATTGCCACCATTCGTGACGCTCTCCATCCGGGTGACTTGCCCCATCAGTGGGGATCCGAGCGTAAAAACGAAAAGCACAAGGCCCGCTGAGTACTGGATCGAAAAACGCATAGGAGCTCCTCATGATCGACCAACAAAAACCCTCGGTCATTGGCATGACCGGAGAACCAATATCCTCCCAGCGCGGAAAAGACGGAATCCGAACGATTTTTTCCTTTTTTTTTTTGATTAACCAACAACCAAACGGGGCACATAGAGGCTTGAACACAAGAAAACGGGGGATGATCCGTGAAGTTGAGTATTAGGACAACTCATTAACGCCTGCCTCCCTCAACCTCCGGCTCTAAGCATGATCTGGGGCGCCCCCTCACGCCTGCCGCCGTCAGCGCCGGCCCACACCCGAAGCCCAAAGGTGCGACCGACGCTGACGGCGACAGGCAGAAAGCGCCGTCGTAAGCCCCTTGGAGGTGCGAATGAAAGAGTCGTACGGAGAAGGCCTAGCAAGCCACTCCGACCCCAAGTCATGCGCCGGAGATCGTGAGGTCTCGG
>JAJDCM010000088.1 GCA_029260825.1 Planctomycetota bacterium
GAGTCCCATGTGGACCGGAGTATTCTGGGGGCGGCAGAGTTCGTGAGCACGAACGTCCTTGGTACTCAGAATCTTCTCGATCTCAGTCTATCCACCAAGGTTTCTCGCTTCCTGCAAGTTTCCACGGATGAAGTCTATGGGTCGCTCGGGCCTACTGGAGCCTTCACGGAAACTTCTCCTCTTCAGCCGAGTAGTCCGTATTCGGCAAGCAAGGCCTCAGCAGATCTCCTTGCTCTTGCCGCCTATTACACTTCCGGCCTGGACGTGGTGATTACCCGTTGCTCGAACAACTACGGACCCTATCAGTTTCCCGAAAAGCTCATCCCTTTGATGATCGCCAATGCCCTTGAGGGGAAAAAGCTTCCGATCTACGGGGATGGGATGAACGTGAGGGATTGGATTCATGTTCGTGATCACAGCACCGCCATCTGGACGGTTGTCAATCGGGGGAAAACCGGCGAGGTCTATAATATTGGCTCCAGCAATGAATGGGCGAACATCAACATCGTGAAGAAGATCCTGGGCCTTCTTGGGAAGGGAGAGGATCTGATGGAATTTGTGACCGATCGCCCGGGTCACGACCGTCGATATGCAATTGATCCCGAAAAAACAGAGCGAGAGCTGGGCTGGAAGCCGGCAACAAGCTTTGAGGACGGAATCAAAGAGACTGTGGAGTGGTACCAGAACAATCGGGAATGGTGGGAACGGATTCGGTCCGGAGCCTATCGTTCCTATTATGAAAAGCAGTACGGACGGTCCCTCGATTCGGGACCGGGGACCACACGTTCCCCGGCCTGAGAAGAGGCGCCAAAAAAGAAGGCCCATACCAGTTCTTGTGTGTGACTTGTTAATCTGACCAAATCTAGAATCGGTTACGGTTGACTTGACGCCCTTGACTGTTACACTTCTCGGAGTTTCTACCAGTTGTCAAAAGAGTCGCAAGCTCCTGGCAGCACCCAGGGAACGACGGCGAGACCCGCCGTAGATGGAAAGCCGACGGTGGCAGTTGTCATCCCGGTTTTCAACGAAAAAGACACCGTGCGTGAGATCTTGGGTCGTGTTCAGGCCCAAGGGGTCGTGAACGAGATTGTCATGGTCGATGACTGTTCGACTGACGGAACCCGAGATGTGCTTCGGGATCTGGAGCAACAGGAATCGATCCGCATCTTCTATCACGACGTGAATCAAGGGAAGGGGGCGGCCCTTCGAACGGGATTTGAGCACGTAAAATCCGACGTTATCATCATTCAGGATGCAGACCTGGAGTATGACCCGGTTGAATATAAGGGCTTACTTCAGCCAATTCTTGATGGAAGAGCGGACGTCGTCTACGGTTCTCGCTTTTTGGGGGGGCCGCATCGTGTTTTGTTCTTTTGGCATTATGTCGGCAACAAGCTTCTCACGTTGCTTTCCAATATGTTTACCAACCTGAACCTCACGGACATGGAGACCTGCTACAAGGTCTTTCGAAGTGAAGTCTTGAAGGGGTTCACGCTGCGGTGCAATCGGTTCGGCTTCGAACCCGAGCTCACCGCCAAGGTTGCAAGGCGGAAGTGGCGTGTGTACGAAGTCCCGATTTCTTATCACGGGCGGGACTACGAAGAAGGAAAAAAAATCGGGTGGAAGGACGCCGTTGCGGCTTTCTACTGGATTGTTCGGTTTAGACTCTTTGACTAGAAATCTTTGACAAGAAGTCGTTGATTCTGGAGGCGATGGTCTCTTGAGAGCCGCAAGGGCCCTCATGGCGGGAGAGGCTGTCCAAGGAAAAAGCGAAGATCGTCGTCAGTGCTTACCTCTTGCGTAGCATCTGGTGGATTTTTGCTTGGCACCTACCTCGGGCGATGGCGTTTCGAGTTCTGGGCGGGACTTCGTTGGGTAACTAGCGAGGGCTTGAACGCGCGCGCTCGAAGAACGGAGGGGTGATGGAGCAGAGCGAACTCCAGCCTGGAGATCTGCTCAGGGTTGTACTCAGGCGGATCTGGGTGGTCGTCCTCTTCTTCGTGGTTGTTGTTTCTGTTGTGGCGGTGGGAACTTTCCGTGCGGTTCCCATCTATAAGTCCACGGCGGTGCTCATCATCGAGCGACCCACGAGTCCCAATGTGGGAGTGGAAGAGCTTCTTGGCAGCATGTCGTATTTTGACTCCAAGAAGTACTATCAGACTCAATACTCCCTCATCACGGGGCGCAGTATTCTGAGCGACCTGATGGGGAGCATCCCCTTTCACGCATGGCCTGAATTTGAGGGCATGGCAGACGGGGAAATTCTGTCCGCTCTCGAAGATTCCATCGAAGTGGAACCCCGGGATGCGAGCTTCCTCGTGGATGTCTCCATGACCGGGCGAGACCCTCATGAGATTACCCGGGCCGTCAATCGGCTGGTCAAGATCTACATGGATCACAACAACGAGACCACCCGGCAATCCATCGCCAGCGGCACCAACTTTCTCGAGAGTGAGATCCCGGAGCTGCAGACAAAGCTCGAAACAAGCTTCAAGAACCTGACCGAGTTCCAGGAGAACAACAATGTTCTTTCGGACGAGGAAAACAAAGGGATTATTCTTGATGAGATCAAGGCTCTTCGGGCGTCGTTGATTCAGCTCGAAGATCGGCAAGATGAACTCCATGGCCGGTTCGAGAGCCTGATGGAGGCAAAGCAGGGCGGTGCCTCTCCCGAGGTCTTGGCCATGATTCTGGCGGATGTAGGCGTCTCTCGCCAGGTGGAAAAGCTGCGGGAGGAAAAGCGTCTTCTCGAGCAGGATGCCATGGTGATCGGGGCTCGTCCGAGTTACGTCACCAGTGAGCTAGCCTCCCTCCACGAGCAGATAAGCGGCAAGGATCTTGCCATCGGTGCTGAGGTTGAGATGGCCTTCCGTAAGCTCGAGACCGAGCTTGAAGAGACGCGTCGACTCGTCAAAGTTCGAAAGGCGCGAGAAGGCCAGCTCTACGAAGCGAGTCAGATCCTTTACCGGACTCTCAATGAGTTCAAGAGGCTCCAGGACATCTATCAGCGTAACTACGATCTCTTTGACCAGTTCATCCAGAGGCACAACGAACTCGCCGCGGCAAAGAATGCTCAACCGAACAACATTCGGGTCGAGTTCCCCGCCGAAGCAACGATGGCTCCGGTTCGTCCGCGGAAGGCTTTGAATCTTGCCCTGGCCATTGTGGTGGGGCTGCTCGGCGGGCTGCTTCTCGCGTTCTTCTTCGAATACCTCGATGATACGATCAAGGGCCGGGATGACGTGAGTCGCTACCTACACCTCCCGCCGATCGGCTTTGTTCCGGCGATCTCCAACGGTAGGCGAGTCGAGACGGGGAACCGGGATCTCATCACCTTCAACAGTCCTCAGTCGATTGTTTCTGAGGCCTATCGGGCGATAAGAACCGGGATCGCCTTCTCCGGTGCCGGGGACGAGCGGCAGGTGATCTTGATCACAAGCGCCAGTCCGCGGGAGGGAAAGACGACGACCGCGATCAACATTGCGGTGGCCATGGCTCAAAGCGGGCAAAAGACACTCCTCGTCGATACTGACCTCAGGCGGCCGCGAATTCATCATACGTTTGAGCTCGAGAATTCTCGCGGCCTGACCTCGGTCTTCATCAATGATTTCCGTCTGGAAGAGGTGATCATGCCCACCGAAGTGGAGAATCTTTACGTTCTCCCCTGCGGACCCATTCCACCCAATCCCTCGGAGATCCTGGGGAGTGCGCGGATGACCGAGATCCTCGATCAACTCCGGTCCATGTTCGATCGGGTCGTCATGGATTCCCCTCCGACGGTTGCAGTTACGGATGCAAGCATCCTGGGTCGACTCGCCGACTCCACGATCATGGTGGTGAGCGCTCACTCGACCCGAAAGAAGGTTGCGTCGCAAGGGAAGGAAAACTTGATGAACCTGGGCGTCAATCTGTCCGGGGTCATTTTGAACAACATGAAGTCAGGACGTCAGGGGTACTCCTACTCGGGCTACTACTACTACGGCGAGTACGGGTCGGATGCAAAGGATGATGCGGACTAGCAAGCCCGGATGATTCAAGAAGTCATCGGTTGATGCCGGTCTGAAAACGGGCGAATGCGGGGGACCGGATGCGATTGTTTGTAACCTGGGCGCA
>JAJDCM010000089.1 GCA_029260825.1 Planctomycetota bacterium
CATCTCGAAATTTCTTGTATTGAATCAGCTGACGCACAAGATCCGACCTGGGATCGACCTCCTGGTCATCTGCGTCCTCGTCCCGGTTGCGCTCTTGAGGCAGCAGCATTCGCGATTTGATCACCATGAGAGAGGCGGCCAAGACGACGAAATCCCCCACGTCCTCCATGCTGAGGGCCTTCATGACCTCAATGTAGGCCAGATACTGATCGAGAACGTCGCTGATCGGGATATCCCAGATGTCGACTTCGTTACGTTTGATCAGGAAAAGAAGGAAATCGAGGGGACCATTATAGCTCTCAAGCTGGACTCGATAGCTATCTGACAGGCTCTGGAGGTTCTCGTTCATGAGCACTCAGCTCTCGGGGAACATCGCCCCGGGCGAGGAATCCTAGGCCGAGGCCGTGAGGACCCAATCAATTTCAGGACAGCAGAATCTGGTCCAACCCCGTCAACGAGGATGGATAGATGATTCTCGTTGTCCTCGCCTATCCTGTCAAGGGTCACAGAAAGGGTCTCCCGGGTTTGATCGGAAGTCTCGATCCGATGTGTTCTTCCTGGCCAAATGGTATGCTAGCCCCTTTATCCTGACGCTCTTAGGCCCGGATCTATCGGCCTCAAATCTTTGGAGCCCGCCTCTTACCATGGAATTCCCGCCAAACGCAACCGGAGGCACGAGTGTTTTGTCAGGGCATCGACGCAAAAATACCAGCCCAGGGCTGACCAGTCCGGCGGCAATCATCGAACATGGTCAGACCGTGGTCGAAAATGAAATCCGCGCACTGCGGCAGATGGTTCCTCTCCTCGGCGATAGCTTCGTAGAAGCCGTTCATCTCGTCAGCTCCTGCAAAGGACGGATCGTTGTAACCGGGATGGGAAAAGCAGGTCTCATCGGAGAGAAACTCTCAGCCACCCTCGCCTCCACCGGAACTCCATCACTCTGTCTCCACCCTGCCGAGGCTTTTCACGGAGATCTGGGGAAGGTGATTCCTGATGATCTTGTCGTGGTTCTTTCCAATTCCGGCGAAACCGAGGAGATCGTCCGCTTGATTCCCCGGGTAAAACAGCTCGGCTCCCTGATCATCGCCATTACCGGAAAAATAGAATCCACCATGGCAAAACATTCGGACGTGGTGCTTTCCATCGGAAAGATCCTGGAAGCCTGTCCGATTGGCCTCGCCCCCACCGCCAGCACCACGGCGATGCTGGGAATGGGTGATGCCCTTGCCATGACCGTGGCCAAACTCCGGAACTTCGGGCCCGAGGAATACGCCTTCTATCACCCGGGTGGTGATCTGGGACGGAGGTTGTTGAAAGTTCGGGACATCATGAGAAAGCTGGATGAAACGACCATCGTTCCCGGGAGCCTCACAGCTCGTGAAACCGTCATCTCCATGAACCGGACTCCGAGGCGCCCTGGCGCGGCCGCGGTAAAAGATGAAGAGGGACGGCTCATCGGCATCTTTACGGATGGCGACCTGGCTCGTGGACTCGAGCACGGACCCGATTTTCTTGAACTCCCGGTTTCGAAGGTCATGGGCACCGATCCCAAAACAATTTCACCGGACCGACTGGCCAGTGAGGCCCTCAAGACCCTTCGAGAGCACAACATTGATCAGCTGCTCGTTACGAACGCGGACCACCAACCGATCGGACTCGTCGACGTTCAAGATCTGATCGGTGTTGGGGTAGTGTAAGATCGTGAGCCCGGACGACCCAACCAACATGAACCGCCCTTCTCTTACCAGCATCCGGCTCCTCATCCTCGATGTTGATGGAGTACTGACCGAGGGCGGTATTCATCTTGGCCCCGACGGAACAGAGCACATCACCTTCCACGTTCACGACGGATTCGGTCTGCGCCAGCTTCTCAAAAACGGAATCGAGGTAGCCGTCATCACCGGCCGGGATGTTCCGGCGGTGAAGCTTCGTTGCCGTGATCTGGGAATTCGTCACGTATACACCGGTATCTCCGACAAAGAACCGATTTACAGGGAGCTACTTGCGAAACTCTCCCTGCAAGACGACCAGGTGTGCTTTGTGGGTGACGATGTCCCTGACATCGGCCCGATGATGTGTGCAGGATATGCGATAACCGTTCCTGGGGCACGGGCGGAAGTCCGGGCCATTGCCCATCACGTCACGGATCAGCACGGGGGAAAAGGAGCCGTCCGCGATGTCTGTGAACTGATTCTTCGGGCTCACGGCCTGTGGGATCAAGTCATTGAGAGCCATCGAGGTTCCTCGACTCCGGCTGCAAAATCCCGGTGATTCTGACGGGGGAAGTCCCATGAAGCGTCCTTTGTTGCTGTTTCTCTGTCTCTTCCTGCCGGGTGCAATCCTGGTCATCATCCTGACGGGTGAGTACGACCATGAAACACCCGACCTCACCAAGAAAAGCACCTCGACAAACCCTTCCCACAAGAAGACCTCCGACGAGGACGAGCCCCCGCAGGTCGTCCAGTTCGCGGATAAGATCACCATCGTCGAACCCTCGGTGAAAGACTTCGTGTTCAAGGTGCACGAGGAGATCGTCCGACCTGGCGGCATGGCATTCCTGAAGACAGGAGAGCTTCGAGGAGACAAACTGGATTTCACCGAAAGGGGAGATCTGGTTCATATCGCAAAACCCGTGCTGATTCTCTACGAGAAAGTCGACCCCCTGCTCCTCGGAGATCGACCGGTTGCCGATGTCACTCTCGTTCCCATCGCGGAAGCAAGAGCCGACCGGGCCGTCCTCCACCAGAAAGAGAACAAAGCGATCATGACCGGGTCCGTGGTCATCCACCACCTCGAAAACGGCAATCGATCGGCAACCCTGCTGACTGACTCCGCCACCTGCCTTCTGGATCAACAGCTTCTTACCACCGAGGACGTCGTCCGGATGGAGCAGATCCTCAAACCTCTCGACGTCAACCCGGATTCATCCGGTGAAAAAGGCACCCTGAACCTCTCCGGGGAGGGATTTTCCGCCAACATCACGGACGGAACGTTCAAGATCTTGAGGACTCCCACCGTCACCTACCAGGCAGCGGATATGTTGGAGCCTCTTGTCATCCGATCCCAGGGCCCCCTCACCCTCACTCAGCCAAAAGAGAAGTCGACGGACGAAGAGAACTCGGGGGCGGTGGACGCAGAAAAAGGAGCCATGGTCTCCAAAGCCGAGATCGTCCTTGACGAAGAGGTCGTGATCGATTTTCCCGCTTCTTTTGGAGGGTCCACTTCGGGAAAAACTCCACGCATTGAAGCCGGACACATGGTTCTTCATCTCAGGAACCTTGGAGCCAAGGATCCCGCGAACAAAGAACTCGTCGGGCAGGCTCTTCGCAAGATCGAAGCAAGTGAGGGAGTGAAGGTCTCATCCGAAGAGGTTCAGAGTTTCTCCACCAATCTTCTTCTGGTTCGAGAAGATGACGGTGGTTTCCTCCTGGAAACAAGCGGAAGTCCAAGACTGGTTCTGACCCCCGGTGAAAAGCTCGACGAAGATACCAAGCCCAAGGATCCCTTCGATCTGGGAGCAACCACCAAAGGCAACATCGTACTCTCCTGCAAGGATCGAATCGTCATCACTGGAAAAGAAGAGGATGTCGAGGGAGATGAGGATGTCGCTGCACACCGGGAGCTCGTCTTTCGAGATGTTCACCTCCACAAAAGCGCAAAGATCTTGCGGATCACGGCCAGCACGAAAAAGGAGCTCAAAGAAGACCAGCAAAAGGACGGTCTCAAAGGAGATGAAATCTTCCTCGCTCTATCGCGCACCGAGACGAGAGACCTCTGGATCAAACGAGTCCTGTCCAGGGGTAACGCCCGGTTATTCGATGCGGAGACCTTGCTCTTTGGTGATGAAATCGAGGCACTTCCTCCCGCACCTCGACCCAAATCTGAGAGCTCAGAAGAAGTTCCCGCATTGAGCTTTGGTCCCCTGACCGTCACCGGAACGAGCGGGCTCACCACCCGGGTTCGAGGTTCCTTCCTGCCAACAGCTGAAAACAATCCGAAGAAAGACGCAAAAGAAACAGAAGAAGGCAATTCGACCCTGGAAGTGACCTGCCAGGACGGTATTCGATATATCCCTGCCCCCCGAGCTGAGCGAAAGGGTCTGGCCACCTCGGCCAAAGAACATCATGTTGTCTTCCAGGGAAACGTGGTCGCTCTTCGAACAGGCGAAAAAGAAGGTTCTTCGCCGGAAGAACTGCGCGCCAACGAATTGTGGCTCGATCTATCCCCGTCCGAGGAAAGTACCCAAGACCAGCCTCGGCTTGAGGTCCATCAGGTAGAGGCCATCTCCCAGGTGACACTCTCGGGGCAATCCTCCGAGGCAATGGGCGATCGTCTTCTCGCCACCGTGAAACCCTCATCCTTCAACCTCGTGGGGAGTCCTTCCCACCTGGAGCAATGCGACGAGGCCGGAACCGTAACTCGATCTCTCAAGGCTCAACAGGTCGAATACAGTTCGGAGACCGAGGTGTTCACGGCTACCGGTCAGGTCGACGTATTCGTCCTCATTGATTCCGCTTCGTCTTCCTCATCCGGAATCCTCCCGATCGAGACAGGAGAAGAGACCAACAAACCATCCGCCCTTCGAGTGCTAGCAGACGAGGTTGTGACTCATTTCGTCCCGGCTGCCGAAACGGACCCACAAGGCGAGACACCCAGAGTACAGTTGCCGGAAAGGGTCAAAAGCCTCACCGCCACGGGGAACGTTCAAGCCTTTCGCTGGGAGGACGCCTCCCGGACCGGAGATCCCCTTCGAATCAACGGGGACTCCATGAACTACCAAGACGAGCTTGGTGAGTTCGTCGTTCAAGGGACCCTGGAAAAGCCCGCCTCGATTCGCCGTCCAAACGAGGCGGTAGCCGGCGAGGTGGACGAGGTCTTCGGCCCGACCATTCGATACAAAAAAGGAACGGACAAGACTCCTGACCAGATCCTGATTCCCGAGAGAGGCTTCGCAAGGATCTACACGGCATCTGGTGAAAGCTTCTTCAAAATCGATGAGGTCGATCCAAAATCCGAGACGATCATTGAGGGGGGACCCGGTGCCGCTCTTTCCGTCGAACCCAGATCCCAGCAGGACCAAAGAGCGACCAACGACAAAGAAAAAGAAAAGGAGGTCTCCCTCACCGAAGTGGGATGCAAAGGTCCGATGACATTCATCATGGGACAACACCTTCGCCTCGAGGAAGACGTTCAGATCCGACGCTTTCAGCCACTCGGGATCTTGCAGGCAACGACCTCTTGTGATCTTCTTACGGTTTATCTCGACCCGGAAACAAAAGAAGTCGCGCAAGATGGGCAACTCATCGGTAAGGTCTCCCACGTGATTGCTCTTGGATCGGTCCGCTTCGCGGGCGATGACAAAGCCGGAAGTGGCGCCAGACTGACCTGGGTTCCGGATGAAAATGTGATGACTCTCAAGGGAGATGAAGCACTTGCTCGACTCAAAATTCGTTACAAGGACGGACAAGTTGTGACCCGGCAGGGTCGCCTCTTTGAATACAATTTCAAAACAAGTCATCTTCGTGCTATCAAGCCCGAGACCAAAATAAGATCCGGAAAACGTTCGGATCCAAAAGCAAGAACCCCCGGGCAGGAATAGCCCTGGTAGATCAGCAGCGAAATCCGCAGGAGGGACTTCGGTCGTTTGTCGCATGACTGAAACGAACCGACGGCATTCTAAATGGCCCCGGGCCTGGCATCATCGCCTCATCTTCCTGCTCCTCTTCTGGGTTGCAGCCGGATCTGCCTATGCCCAGAAAGATGCTCCGGAAAAAAAGTCGAGCTCCGAGCCATCGAAGCAAAAAGCCATCGAAAAGCGCGAGCAGCTCCTTTCCAAGCTCCCTCGAGGAACCCGAAAAGCTCCAACTCTGGATGACCTCTTCTGGAAATCGGAGTATGAAGAGTACCGACCTGACGAAAGTGTTCTGGTGCTT
>JAJDCM010000090.1 GCA_029260825.1 Planctomycetota bacterium
TCGGACGCCGAATTCTTACGAGACGCGGCCCTGTATCTTGGCCCCCTGCGCCCGTCTGCTCGGTTGGAAGTCGAGGGGCTTTTGGGGCCCTCCAGGAAGGGAACGTTGAAGCTCGTCATGGAACGGGATGTGAATGCACAAGAGGTACCCGGTTTTTCCTTGGCGTGGGTCAACGGTAAAGAGATTGAAATCAAAGCGAAACTCGATGCCGACGAGGAGGGGGCTCGGGAGACCCGTAATAGCGTCTTTCTCCATGTGAAAGATGACTCCGGGACCGAGTGTTTTTCCCAGCCGTTCAAGCTTGTCTTCCTCGGTGAGTCCTCCTGGGATGTGGGGAAGTTTACGATGGACGCCTACGATGCCTCGTATTCAGTCGCCGCACTCGGGAGTCGCCTGGTCGATCCGGTGAACCTTCCTTTGAGCCTCTTTCTCTCCGGATGCAAGGAAGAAGATATTCAGTCAGTAAGGATCTCAAGAGAAGGCTACGAGGTGTTCGAGACGATGGTTCCTCAACCGGGTGCTTTACTGGATGAGGTTGTTTGTCGGGTGGATTCCCTGAACAGGCTTTCTCTTTCGAGCGGGTTGAATCAGGTTGTCGTGGAAGTGATTGACAAGGCCGGGCTTGCCAAACGAGTTTCCTATCCGCTTCACGTCGTTCTGGATCCGGTCCGATTCGATGGGAGGCCCGATCTTCAGTCAGCGTTTGCAAGCGGTGAGAATCAATTCACGGTTTACCCCGGACAGAACCCTGTTCTTGCCGTGGCGCTCAACCGGGAGGCTGCTCTCAGCTGGGATCTTGTCAATCGGGATGGAGAGAGTTTCCCGCGGGACCCGGAGCCCGGGCCCAAGAGGGTCGGAACGAGTCGGGTGCATGAGGTTGATCTTGGCCTTTTACATGGGGTTCGCCCGGGTAAGGACTTTAGCGCCGAGATTCGAATCGAGGTGGAGGATGGTGCCTCTGTCCTTCACGCAGACGAGAGTCGAGGGAGGGTGAGGAGTTCAATCTTCGTGAATTATCGTGTGGATCAACCACGATACAAGAGGCATCTTGTTCAGCCCGATGATCCAGTCTTTCACGGTGTTTCTGATCGCCCGTTCTATACCAACAAGACGGGATGGATGGCATCGGTGAACCGGGAGAATCCGATTCCTCTATCGGTGACGGGGAGTTATCGACGACTGGACTCCGAAACGAGCTTTCCCCTTCCCGAAGAGATTCTGGAGGATTCAAGTACGGCGTCGTTTCCCCTTGCCATGCCGCAGGACGGTGTCTACGAGGTCGACTTGCAGGTCTACCAGTATGATCCGGTCGGGCGGAGACGCTTTGAATCCGTCCTCGATGGCCAGTCTCGATTTCTGGTGGTGCTGGATTCCAGCCCGGCCACGCTCTTTCTTACTGTGGATGGCATTCCGGAGGATCGAGTGATTCGGGGCATTGACGAAAAACCAAGTTTCTTGATTCGAGTTGAGGATCAGGAGAACGCCGGATTGGATGTGTTCACGCCGATTTCGTTGACTTATGAATTGACGAGGAATGAAGTGCGGGTTGGATCCGGAAAGGTTCTGGATGAAGGTCAAGTGCCCCTGGGGGCGGAGAGAGAATACACCTGGATTGGACTTCCTACTCCCTGGACGACGAATGAGGTGGCCGGGGATGGATCCTATGAACTTTCCATCTCCGGAGTTGACGCGGCGGGGAACTCGATCCTGGAGAAAACGTTTTCCTTCACCGTTGCCCTTACGCCCCCATCCTTGAACCTTCTCGCTCCGGATCCTCGCTTTGTTTGGGAGCACGACTCCTCGTTGCCTGGGCGTCAAAAGATGTGGAAGCTCAGGGTCTCATCGGAGGACGGGAACGGGACTCGCGGCGTTTCTGTTTCGGTCCGCGGGGACGCAGGACGACTGGCAGATCGGATCGAACTCGTCCGTTCCGGGGAACCGATCGGGGAAAAGAGCCAGTGGGAGGGGTACATTCGTTTTCCTCAGGAATGGTCGACTCAAAACGTTTTCTTGCTGCTTCATGGGGTTGATTCTGCCGGAATCGAGGCGACGAAGTCCTCTGTTCCGATCCCTCTTCCGTCCATTGTCCTGGAGCAAGCGGCCTGCGTTACCACGCGGCTCAAGGAGAATCCGGAAGCGGCCACCGGATCCATGCGTCTTGTACGGAGTAACCGGGTTGAATACCCGTTTGGAGGCCAGAGTGACGACCTGGAACAAGCGCGCTTCAAGGAGTCCATGCCGTATCCTTTCCGGAGCTCGTCCTGGACTCGTGCATGGGGACTTCGCTATGCAGCCGGCGGAGTTCCGGACTTTTACCTGGACGAGCACGAGGTCTCGGTCGGCGAGTTCTTGTCCTTCGTCGTCGCCGATAACGGCTACCTCGACCCGATGTTCTGGCCCCATGAGTCGTTTGGAGATGCTCCGGACCGTTCGAATCGTCGGGCCGAGCTTGCAGATTCACTGCTCGGTGTTGAGGCCGATTTACCCATCACGAACGTGACCTGGGAAGAGGCATTTGCCTTCGCAAGATGGGCCGGGAAGCGTCTCCCTTCCATCGTTGAATGGGAGTACGCGGTTCGGGGAGAGAATCTTCGAGTCTTCTCCTCCTTCTCGGGGGATCGCATGAATCGGGATCAGCTGGCCGGTCTGAATACATCGACCGGGGGCCCCTGGTCAAGAAACCAGGGAGCGGATGTGACGCCGGACACGCGAATCTGGAACCTCTGCTCCAATGTCGCCGAGTGGACAGCAACGCCGGAGTTCTTGATCCGTGGGATCTCCCCATTCGACGATCGGGACCGAAGAACCGAGGCACGTCGTAACCCTCAAGAATTTCTGGATCCCCGGTTGTCGAGGCCGGAACGTGAATGGGAGTCTCTTCATCGCTATTTTGTTGCCGGGGGCGATTTCATGCCGGAGCAAAACCGTTTTGATTTCTTCGTTCAGGATGTTCGTCGGCGAAACACCCGTTCTTTTGCCGTTGGATTTCGATGTGCCCTGGACGCAGTGGATGTAAGAGAGGCCCTATCAACGGGCCAGGCGTTATCGTCGAGGGTTCTGGTGGAGGAAGTCCCCGAATGAAATTGCACAGGATCCCGGCAAAGACCCTCTTCGCGCTTCTTTCCTTGGCTGGACTTTCTCTTGGATTTGGCTCGGGTTGCGCGACCCGGGGAGCAGTGCAGGAATCGAAGCCGCTTCCCTTTCACGTGGCGGTGATCCCCTCCGTCCGCGAGGTCGTTCAAGATTCACTTTTCGTGGATGAAGAAGGGGAGAATGGTTCTCCACTCGATATCGAGATCGACATATCCCAGATGACCCTCTCCGAAAAACTTGTCTCTGCTCTTTCCGGGAAACACTTCGTCAAGGCGACATTGTTGCCGTTTCCCGACGGTGAAGATGCCGAGACGTTCTACGCGAATCGCCAGCCTTTCGAACAGAGTGACTACTGGAGCAAGCAGATTCAAACGTGCGAAGCCGATGTGGTTCTTACGAGTCATCTTGAGTATTCCTCCGAGGTAACCGGTCAACCGAACGACTGGTTCTTGATCAATCATGTGGTCTACTTTTTTGGCGGGCCTCTTTGTTGGATCGCCAATGACCGGAGTTATTTTGTTCGCAGTGATCTTTCGGCCAGGCTCTACGATTCAAACTTGATCTTCCGAGATCCCCGATCGATCGGAGATGCGGAGTCGGAGCTGCTACCGATCAAGACCGGTTTTGCGTCGGCAAACCTCGATTTCTTCGATCGATCCCCGGATCCGCTCACTTACCTTTGCGGGCTGCTTCTTCCGTCGGGCTGGTTTGCGGTGGAAAACGAAAAGGTAAAGAGCGAGCTGGAGGAAGCCATGGTTGAATCCCTGGTCGAGGGCTTGACGGCCCAGGTTCGAGACCAGAATCGGGATATCAACGAGGCGCGTGATCTCGTCAGCTTCTATTTTGATCTTTCAACGGTTCAGGTCCGGCAGGATCCGACCGGGGTGATGTCCTTTTCGGGAGAACTGGTGCTCCGCACGGGAAGGGGAGTGACTCGACTTTCCGGGATTGTTCTTCGGGTCAGGGAGCGAGAGGTCCAGACCGAATTCGAGGATTCGGATCGAATCGAGGATCGAGATTTGACCCGGGGAGCGGGGGGTGTCGGGGGGAGGGCCAATCCGGTTTATCGGTATCGAGTCGAGGAGTCAATCAACGCCGGACAACTTCTCGAGACGGTTCGCATCACCGTCTTTCAGGGGGGACAGTCCTCGGCGCGACGCTCCTACACTTTCCGGGTGGAGCAGATAGAAGGTGCCCGTTAGGCCCGTTCCTTCCCGCTCCCCGCTTGAACCGCGGTGATGCAGGCGACGTCAACGATGTCACTGACGCTGCACCCCCGAGAGAGATCATTTCCGGGTCGGCCCAATCCTTGGAGCACCGGGCCAAGAGCAAGCGCGCCTCCCAGCCTCTGGGTTAGCTTGTAGGCGATGTTTCCGCTGGAAAGATCGGGGAACACGAGGACATTGGCCCTGCCTGCAACCGGGCTTCCCGGCGCTTTCTTTTCGGCAACCTCCGGAACCAGAGCAGCGTCTCCCTGGAGTTCCCCGTCGGCGATCAGGGTCGGCTCCCGTTCGTTCACGATCCGGGTGGCCTCTCGAACCTTCTCCACCGCGGGATGGTCGGCGCTACCCTTGGTGGCGAAGCTGAGCAGAGCTACCCGGGGTTCCTCATCAAGAAAAAGTCTCGCGCTTTTTGCTCCGGCAAGAGCGATGTCCGCGAGCTGGCTAGCCGTGGGATCGGGGATGACGCCGCAATCGGTAAAGATGAAGCTCCGATCGTCCGGGAGGAGCATCAGAAAGAAGCTCGAAACGGTGGCAACTCCTTTCGCTGGACCGATGGCCAGGAGCGCCGCTCGGACCGTGTCGGCTGTCGTGGCGACCGATCCTCCAACAAAACCGTCCGCGTCCCCGGCGTGGACCATCAAGGCGGCAAAGAGCAAAGGATCCCTCACCGCTTCGGCAGCCTGAGAAAAGATGATCCCCTTGTGTTTTCGTCGCTCGAAGAAAAGCCTGGCGTACTCGTCGGACTTTTCCCTCTTGACCTCTTCCGTGATCAGGATGGGACACGCGAACTGATTTGCTTCAAGGATTCCCGCGGCTTCGATGACTCGAGGGTCCTCGGCTTCAGGAAGTGCGATGCGTTTTCGGGATGCCTTCGCTTTTTCGCGAATCACAGCAAGGACGTTCATCACCACCTGGTCCGGCTCGTCATGCGGACAATCCGACCGTCGCGGCGAGGGCTTCATCCACCTCCACTTCACTGGCCAGGAGATACTGAGCGTAGGTCTTGCCCTGAGCGTCGAGCAGAAGGGAAAGTGTTCCTCCTCCTCCCAGGCTTTGATGAAGGAGGAAGTTGAGGGACATCAAGTTGGGAACCTCGAACCTTTCAACTTTGCCCTGGCAAACTCCGGCAAATCGAGCCTTCACGAATTCAGCGGTGAGGTTCTCGGTGATCCAGGTGTGGACCTCTTTTGAACGGGCGATGACGCCGATGTTGCACGTGTCGCCCTTGTCTCCGGAGCGTGCCAGGCAGAGACGGCTGAGTGGAACTTTGACCCGTTTTCCCGAAGTTGGAACGGGGGGCAGGTCCGATTGGCTGGAGAACGGTTTTCCAGGTTCGAAAGGAGGGGTCAAGTTCGGAAGAAGAACGGTCTCGTCCCCCGCAACGACCCGAATTTGCACTCCGGTTCGGGAGATGAGTGCCGGCCAGTACCCAACAACCCCGGAAGCACGCGGTCGCCCTTGATCTCCCAGATAGGTGATCCCGGGAACGGTTGAGAGCACTTTGGGAACGAGCTGGGGAGCGAACAAGTTATTGATCTTGTTTTTATCCGAATCTCTCACCGCAACCTGCAGCAGGAGCTCCCCTGGTTCCACCTGGGTGAGGGATGGATGGCAGGAATCCCAGCCGACCTGCTGGGTCACTGCGTGTTCATAAGACTCTTCGCCTCCCACGCTTTCCCAGAATGCTTTTGCCACCGTCTTACTTTTCTCGAGGACGTCTGGTCCTGAGATCATGAGCCGACCGAAGGCTCGATACCCCTGATTGAAGCTCAGGGAGACCTTGAGTTTTTCGGGTGGGGGGCCGCCTCGAATTCCCGTGACCTGAACTTCGTCAGGTCCTTTTTGGGAGAGCTGAATGGAATCAAACCGCGCCGTACAATCCGGGGCGATGTAGATCGGAGATCCCATCTCATAAAGGAGCTGTTCGGTGATCGTGTGGACCGTCACCATCCCGCCCGTTTGAGGGTGCTTGCTCACCACGAACGTTCCGTCCGGACTTGCTTTGATGAGCGGATAGCCCATGTTCTTGAAGCTTGGTACTTTTTGCCAGTCGGTGAAATTTCCCCCGGTACACTGGGTTCCGCATTCGATGATGTGACCGGCAACAATTCCGGACGCCAGTCGATCCCAGTCGGTTGATGACCAGCCGAACTCATGGATCATCGGAGCGAGGGTGACGGCGGTGTCGGTGACTCGGCCCGAAATCACCACGTTGGCCCCCATTTTGAGGGCTTGCACCACAGGGTCTGCGCCAAGATAAACATTGGCGGAAAGAACCTCGGAACGAACATCCTGGAGGGGACGATCGGTTTCCATGTGAAGGAACGGCTCCCCGTTCTGGGTGAGCTCGTTCAGATCGGAAAAGATGTCGTCCCCAAGAACCACCCCGACCTTGACTTTGTCAGAAATGCCGAGTTCCTGGGCAAGGGCTTCGACGGCCGCGCGGCACGCAAGGGGATTGACTCCTCCGGCGTTGCTGATGACTTTGATTCCCCCCGCGACGCAGGTGGGGAGGACATCTCTCAATTGGGTCAGGAAGTCGGTTGCGAAGCCGGCCTCCGGATTTTTCAGGCGTTGTTTCTGGAGGATGGCCATGGTGACCTCGGCGAGGTAATCCATGACCAGATAGTCGATGGGGCCGCCTTCAACCTGTCGGCGTGCCGCAGTCGGGTCATCGCCCCAAAAACCGCCACAATTTGCGATGATGATCGGATCCTTCATGGAGGGGATTGTACGTGGCGAAAACCAAAATGAAAGACACCAATCCGGGCTGGTCGCCGGGGCTTTGGGGGAACTCGAATCGGGGCGGGCTCTTGGCCAGGATTGAGGGGGGCAGAAGGGTCGACTTGCGCGGCGGGATTGAGCTCTTTTGGGCCCAAGATGCGGGCCCCAAAGGTTCTCCAGCCTCTCAGTTGTCGGGAGAGGCCTTCACGGCTCCCCGGTTGCGTCTTTTTCCGGTCCGGCTGTTCAGGCTGCTGAGCTGCTTTTCGCAGGTCTCACGACCGGTAAACGGGTTTGGGCCAGCAAGATGAAGAGCTTGGGTGTATTCTCGTTTGGCTTCGTCCTTGATCCCTCTTCGCTCCAGGACGTATCCCAGGCGGAAGTGGATTTCCGGGTCGTCCGGTGTTCTCAAAAGGGCCTGGCGCAGGTAGCGGTCCGCGTCTTCGAGGCGTTCCTTTTTCAGGTTGGCTCGACCCAGCATGGTCAAGATGGCCGCATCTCCCGGGTAGAGCCTGGCGGCTCTCAGGCCGAGTCTGATCGTCCTGTCCACCTGATCTCGGACCAGGTAAACGAGCATCAGCCGCTTGGTGACCGATAGATCGTTCGGTTGAAAGTACTGGGAGAGCTCGTAGATCTTGATGGCTTCGTTGAGGAGAGTGGAATCGTTGGTTTCGTAGCTCCGCTCATCCAGGATTTCGGCGAGCTGCTTGGCGTCGCTCCATCTTCCGGGATCGCACATCAAGGACGCCTGAAGATAGGAGATGGCCTGTTCGGTCCGGCCTTCTCGTAAATGGAGGCTTGCGAGCCCTGAATGGGCTGCTGCCGAGAAGGGATCCCGTTCGAGGACGAACAGGAATGCTTCTCGTGCACGGTTCACTTCTCCCTCCCCGAGACTGAGTCGGGCGCGCATGAGGTGCCCCTCTGTCCGATCGGGGAATCTTTGAATCATCTCCTCGGCGAGGTCGGCCGCCGCCTTGGATCCGGAAGGGAGCTTGGGGAGGATTTCCCGCAGCTGGGCATATCCTTGCACATCACCGGGGTCGAGCCGAATGGCTTTTCTCAGCTCAAGGAATGCCTCTTGAAACCGTTCGAGCCGGACCAGGATATTGCCAAGTTGCAGGCGCACCTTGGGCTGTTCCGGATCCAGTTCGAGGCTCTTTCTCAGATTGCGCTCGGCGACCCGAAGGCTCGTCCGTTCCCGGACCTTGTTCCTGGCCCGAGCTGGATTCTTGTCCGATGTGGATGCCTGGGCGAGCTCGTCCATTGCGGTCAGGCCCTTCTGCAGGAAGAGCTCGGCGTTTGTTGGATCGACAGCCTCGGCCTCGTCATAGATGGTCAGGGCTTCGGTCGGTTTATCTTTTCGGACCAGCAGATCTCCCAGCTGGAAATACAACGGGAGAAATCCGGGAGTGTTCCGGATCTGATTCCGAAGGGTGGCGATTGCCTGATCGAGCTGTCCCATTTCTGCCTGAATCGGTGCAAGAAGAATCGAAGGGAGAGCGATCCGTGGAAAAGCGTCGGTGACCGACTCCATGTTTGAGGCCGCGATCGGCCGAAGCGATGGTTCGCTCTTCAATGTGAGCGCCAGAGCCAGGTGTTCACCGACGATGGGAAGTCGCTCGGTCATACCTCGGCAGGCCTCGAGGAACAGTTTGAATTCGCTTCGTGCGCTTTCCGCCGAGAAGCCGGGAAGGCCGGCATCCAGCGCTCCGTCGAGATCTCTCTGCACGATCAGAATGCTTGCAAGCAGAAGAGGAAGGTCGTTGTCATCCTGATCAGGGGTCGAAGCGGCCAGGGTCTTTCTCAAGATACTCTCGGCAGTTTCCGCATCTCCCAGAAGAAGGTGGGCCGTCGCTCGCGCCATGTCGAGTCGCGGTTCCAGTCCTTCTTGGGGAGGACTCCCGGTCTTGTTGACGATATCGATGACGTGACGGGGTCGATCGATTCCGAGAAAGAGGTTGGCAAGGACCGTCATCCGATTGAGATCACTCTCGCTCGTCAAGTCGGCGGCCTGGATGAGGAGTTTTTCCGCCTCGTCCTCCTGTTTGTTTGCGATCAGGATTCCGGCCTTGAGAGAAAGTAGATCCGGGAAACCCGCGGCCTGCGGGTCGTCCTTTTCCTTCTTCGCTTTCTTCAGGGCCTTTTCGATTTGCTTGTTGGCTTGAACAAGAGAGCCGGTCCGGAAGTAGAGGTCGGCCAGCTTGCGATAGATATTGTGGTCTTCCGGTGCCAGCCATAGCTCCCGTTGCAGGGTCTTGATGGCTTCTTGATACTTGCCCCCGCTGATGTAGATGTCGCCAAGGAGCTCGTAGACTCTCTTGAGACTCGGGTCTCCCTTGACAGCCCGGCGGAGTTCTTTGGTTGCCCGCCGGCGATCCCCACTTTCCTCGAGGGCTTCTCCGTAGCTTGCTCTCAAGTCAGGATTTCGAGGATTCAGCTTCAGGCCGAGCTGAAGATGGCGGATGCCTTCAAACTGGTTGTCCCCCCGAAGCATCGCGGTGGACATGGCGCTCGCCGCTGCCACCGGTTGTCCCTCTTCGATGAGAGCCTGATAGTGAGTTGCTACGAGGGGAAAGTTCTTCTGGGAGTAGCCCAAGGTGATGAGGATTCTTCGGGCCTCGGTCCGAATCTCACTTGCGTTTGGCATCGAGAATTGAACCGCGTCTTCGAAATGCTGGATGGCCTCCTTTTGTTGGTCTTTGGCGAGGGCCACAAGACCATGGCCGAATCGAGCCCTTGTAGAGTTTTCTTGTCTGCGTTAGATTTCGGACAAGAATCGCTCCGCCTCGTCGATATTCTCCAGGAGGAGGTTGAATCTCCCCCGGAGAAACTGAATCTCCGGGATGTACTCGGGGCTTGGTTGCTCGATCGTGGTCAGAGTCTTGGCAAGCTTGTCTCCGTCGCCGAGCTGGAGGTACAGGCGGGCCAGTTCGAGCTTGAATTCCTGAGAGTCAGGTGCGATGGATCGTAGGGTGTTTTGAATTTCTTTACGGGCGGGTTGGAACCGACGCTCTGCGATGTAGGTTCGAACCAGACCGAGTCGCGCTTCCACCCGATGCTTGTTGAGCAGGGTCGCGATGCGAAACTGAGATCGAGCCTGCTTGTGGGAACCAAGGAAGAGATAGCCGTAACCCAGGACGAGTCGCGCAGGATACAGGTCACGCTGCATTTCCATCAGGGTCTTGGCTTCGGCCATTGCATCCTTGGCTTCGCCACTCTCCAGAAGAAGCTCGGCTCGCCGAAGTCTTGCGTAGGCATTTCCCGGGTTCTGACGGAGAATATTGTTGGCTTGATCGAGGGTCTCAATGGGGTTGGCGCTTGGGTTGAGGGCGAGGCGCTCGACTTTTCGATGAAGTTCCCGTGTCTCACGGTGCTGATGGTCTCGAGCCAGGAGCGCTTCGGCCTCATCGACCGCGTCGAAGATCCAGGCATTTCCCAGGGAAACGTAGACTTCGATCAGCTCTTTTCGCGCGTCAAGGAGCTCGGGGTCGGCGAGAATTGCCTTCTTGTATTCCTGAACGGCGCGCTGAGGATTCTCCAGGGCCATTTGAGATCGGGCCATGGCAAGACGTCCGTACGGGTGGTTCGGAATCCGAAGAAACGCCTGGTCCAGGTTCTCGGCAGCGCGTCGGTATTTTTCGATGAACTGGGAAGCGATTCCGTCATAGAGGAGACCCTGGGATGACTCGCCGATCCTGTCGTAGATGGCTGCGGCCGCTTCTTGATACCGTTCCTTGTCATCGAGCTCGAGATAGATTTCTGCGAGCTGAAGGAGCACTTCATTCCAGTCTTCCTTGGATTTGGGACCTTCAAGGAACTTCTCACCCGATTGAGCCGCAAGTCGAAGCAGGTCTTCCCGGGTCATCTCTCCCCGAGCGGAAGAATCTCCTGCCTTCTTCAGATGGGCGAAATATCGGTACTTGTGAGCCAGGTTGATGTCGATGGCTCGGGTTTTGGCCGAGAGGAAGGAAGTGTCATTCTCTTCCTCGTTACATTCTTCAACGAGGTAGACACACTGTTTCTCTGCTTCCTCATAGTTTTCTGAAGCAAGGTGGAGGTGCGCCAGGTAACGCGCCGCCGACGTGTAGTTCTTGTCGATCTCGACCGTTCTTGCGTAGTGCACCATGGCCCGGTTGAATTCGGTTCGCGAGAGCAGGAGGTTTCGTTCCAGCTCCGATTTTCCGGGAAAGGCTGGGTATTCCTGGATGAGGAACTGGCGAAAGGCCTGTTTGGCCGTGTCGACGGAGGGCTCATAGACCGCTTCGTTGAATGCCCTCATGATCTTCCGGACCTCCCCCTGGCTGATCGCCTCGGAGATCATCATCCGGGTCCCTTTTCGAAGATTGTCGAGCTGAGTCGTTCCGATTCTGGCCAGAAGATCGTGAAACTCCAGATCATCCGGGTCATAGTTCACGTAGCGCTCGCAAACCTCAATGGCCTGCTCCAGGTTTCGAAATCCGGTCTCGTAATCCCCGTTTTTGAGGGCATCGTCGCCGGACCGGAAGAAGGCCTGTGCCCGGTAAAAGAGCACGGTCCGGTCATCGCCTCGGCGCTGCTCGTAGATCTCAAGGTGTTTGAAGACCTCGGCGTAGCGGCTCCGGTTCAGGTAAGTCGCGGCGAGGTAAATCCGGGCGGTGTCGTCGTTCGCGTCGCGCTCCAGGGCCTGGAGGAGGTAGCGCTCACTTCTCTTGTAATCGCCTTTCATGTAGGCTTTTACGCCTTTTTTGCTGGGTGTCTCGACGACCACTTTGGCAATGAAGACGGAGGTTCCCACGATCGACAGGGGGACCCCGACGAGGAGAATCAGCACCAGCATCCATGGGGGAGGTTTTAGCCGCATTGTTCCCGGTTCTTAGAAGGAGCGCGAACGAGCCCATCTACCTTATGTTCTGTATCGGGGGGACCGCGTTCCAGAATCTTCCTTTCGGGCGGTATATCACGGTCTTATTCTGCGAGGAGGCCGTACTTTTTCATCTTGTTGAAAAGAGTGGTTCGATTCACTTCCAGCATGGCGGCCGTTTTCTGACGATTCCACTTGTTGGCCCTCAGCGCTGCCTCGATAATTCGCTTTTCCGGGTTCTTCAGGGCCTCTTTGAGGGGAAGAATCTCCCCGTTGCTCGTTTCTTCGGCCACGAACCGTGGGACCTCTTCGCTGACTTCCGGCGGGAGATCCATCGGGGTGATGACCGTCGAGTCGCTTTTTGCCAGGACGACCGCTCGCTCGACTGCATTCTCGAGCTGTCGGATATTTCCGGGCCACGAGTACTCCTGCATGAGCTGGATGGCGTCATCGTCGAATTTTTCGAAATTTCGGTTGTTCTCCCGGCAGTACTTGTCCAGAAAGAACTCTGCAAGGGGTTTGAGATCCGACATCCTCTCCCGAAGAGGAGGAAGATCGATGGTAACCACCTTGATCCGATAGTAGAGGTCTTCTCGGAAGGAGCCTTTTTCGACTTCTTCCCAGAGATCGCTGTTGGTGGCAAGGATGATGCGAGCATCGACCCTCACGGTATCGTGGCTTCCGATCTTCTCGAGTTCCTTGTCCTGGATGACCCGGAGAAGCTTGACCTGTAGGGCGGAAGAGGAGTTGGCAATCTCATCGAGAAAGATGCTTCCTTTGTCCGCGAGCTCGAACTTCCCGACCTTGTCCTTGAGGGCCCCGGTAAATGAGCCTTTGGTGTGGCCAAAGAGTTCGCTTTCCAGCAGGTTTTCCGGAAGGGCGCCGCAGTTCACTTCGATGAGACGCCGGTTTCTCCGGTCGGAATTGTGGTGGATCGCTCGTGCGATCAAGGTCTTTCCGGTGCCCGATTCGCCGAGGATGATCACGGTTGCTCGGGTACTGGCGATCTGTTCGATGGTGTTGAAGATGTCCATCATCTTGTGGTCGCGGCCGATGATGTTGTCAAAGCTGAATTTGATGTTCAGCTCTTTTTTCAGGTATTCATTCTCGGAGCGAAGGCGCCTCTGTTCGAGTGCGCGGTCGAGGAGTAGCTTGATCTCTTCATCGATGAGGGGTTTTGTGATGTAGTGATAGGCGCCGATTCCCATCGCCTCCACTGCGTTTTCGATGCTGCCGAATCCGGTCATCAGCACGAACTCACAGTCCGGGACCTGGGCTTTGACTTCACGAAGGAGCTGGAGCCCGTCGATATCGGGCATGTTGACATCCGAGAGAACGAGATCGATCGGTTCGGACTTCACCACACGAAGTGCGTCCAGACCGCACGAGCAGGTCTTTACGTCGTATCCTTCATCGCGAAGCAGCTCGGCCAAGGAGCTGAGGATCAGGGGGTCGTCGTCGACGACAAGTAGCTTGGCTTTCGACATCGGGTCCTTTCCCGGCGAGAGTTCTCATCGACTCTCGTGCTCTTCCTGGATCTTTGACGGCTATGACGTAGGAACGCCGGTTTCCGCCGCCTCTTCTTCTTCCTCTTCCGACTTGGGTGTCGGGGATCTAGGCACATCAACAATGAATGTAGTTCCGAGTTCCTTTCCCCGAACAACCGAAATTTGTCCCCCGAATCTTTCGAGAATTCGGGCACAGATGCTGAGCCCCAGTCCCGTGCCCTTGCCAAAGGGTTTGGTGGTGAAAAAGGGTTCGAAGATTCTCTTGGACTGCTCTTCGGAGATTCCGCATCCAGTATCCTCGAACTGGATCTGGATCCGGTCGTCGACGAGCAGGCTGCGTACGGTGAAAAGACCACCGGTTTTTTCCATGGCATCAAAGGCGTTCTTGATCAGGTTGGTGAACACCTGGACGAGTCCGGCGGGGAGCCACGCTTCTTCCTCCCGAAGATCGACGACCACATCGATATTCGTCCCGGCCAGAACATGAGACATTTGAGACAGGCTCTCATTGACCAGGTCGGTCAGCGCCCGAGGACGTTCTTCGACAACGATGTTGCGGGAGAATTTCAGGAGTGACTGGACGATGCCCGCCATCCGCATGAGACCGGTCTTGGCTTCACCGAGGTAGCGAATTGGCTCTTCGGTGTTTTCAGGGAGTCGCTTCAAAGACAGGTTCACGAACCGCAAGACTCCATCAAGAGGATTGTTGAGTTCGTGGGCGACGCTTGCGGCCAGGCGCCCGATGACGGCCATCTTTTCCGAGGATTGCAGTTTTTTCTGGAGCTCTTCGTTCTGGTGCCGGAGCGCCTGGTGTTTCAGGGCTTTTTCCGCCGCCAGCTGGAGCTCGGAAATTCCAAACGGCTTGGGAAGAACGTCAAACGCTCCCCGCCGCATGAGCTCCACCGCATCCTTGCTGGTGCCTTTTCCGGTCATGGCGACGATGGCGGGTGCCGGATACTTCTCGGAGATCTCTTCGATGAGGTCAATGCCATCGATCCCGGGAAGTTTGAGATCGGTGATCACCACCTCGAAGGGAGATTCATGGACCCATTCCAGGGCCTGTTCTCCGCTTTCGGCGGCTGCGACCTCAAAGCCGTTTCCGGACAGACATTCTTGACAGAGGGACCGGATCCCTTCGTCGTCGTCCACGATTAATACTCTTGTTATGGAGTCCATCGACACCTGGTTCTTCATGTATTTGTCGAGAGTTGTCCTGATGGGGCCAGTCCGAGCCCGGACGGGAACCGCAAAAGCGCAGTCGGCTCCGCTCATCCTCATCGGAACCTGGGGGGGCTTGGCTTGAGGCGGGGGGTGTGTTCCGGCCTATTCTGATGCTGATTTAAGTCGGGAATCGGGAGAAATCCTGGGTTTTCATCCCTAGTCACTATTCTCAGGATAGGTTAGGATTAGGACCTTGGGCGATCACGGGTTGAATCGAACGAAGGAGTAATTCCCACCATGCGACGAGTGATTCTAGCGTCTGTTCTGGCCGGTGTGTTTGCGCTGGGTGCTGCAAACGAATCCGGAGCGGTTAGTAGTGGAATTTTTGGCGTTTCTGGCGCCCAGGGCTTCAATTGTACTGCCTGCCATACTGGCGCAGTCGGGAGTTCGGCCTCCTTTACCATGATGCCGGTGAATTCGGTGCTTCCTCCGACCACCGCCGGCTATGTCCCGGGGGCGACGTACGACGTGACGGTGATGGTGACGGGCGGGCCTGGCTCCCTCTATGGGTTCGACTGGTTTGCCGGTGACACCGAGGTTGTCGCCTCTCCTCTGGGTGAGGGCGTTTTGACCGACGCGGTGAACACCCAGCAACCGATGGGGGATCCGACCTTTCCCGAATTTACCCACACGTCTACAGGGACTTCTCTTTCGTCCTGGAGCTTTCAATGGAAGGCCCCCGTGGGTGAAGGAACTGTTCGGCTATGGCTGTCCGGAAACTCCGCGAATGCCAGTGGTGATACAAGTGGCGATGCTGGAACGGTCGCAGTGACCCTCGATCTGGATCCCCTTGGCGAAGAGGTCGTGACTCGATTTGGAAACGTGAACGGCGATCTGGACGACGTGGTCAATGTACTCACCTTGAATGGCAGTACCGGCGATGACGAGCGCATCGAGGGGGTCACGGTTGGAGGAGCCTTGGATCTTGACCTCATCGACTTCCCGGGCTCAGGAGGAGGAGCGATTCCCTACGCTCTCTACGTCCTCTTGAAGGAGAACGACGCAGGAGATGCGACCCCGCTACCGATGAGTCTTGGAACCGCACCGTACTGCTTCTTGAATCCGGACTCCAAGGTTTTGGTGCGGGTTGTGGCGAATCTTCTCGGTCACGAACCCCTTCTTGGCACGGGCCGCTTTAGCTTGCCGGCCGGACCAGGTCCTCTCATCAGTACCTCGGTTCCAGTGTCGATTGCGGGCCGCCGAGTGACATTCATGGCGCTCGTTCCTGATTCGACCGCTGGCCCTGGCGCTTCGATCACAAACTCGATCGTGATGGACGTGCCTTAAACAGCCTTCGCTCTTCGAGCTTCGGCGGGTCGCGACTCGCCACACGAGCAGAGAAAACACTTCAAAGCTCGGCTGGGAAAACCAGCCGAGCTTTTTTTTGCCTCCCAAGTCGGGCTTTATTTCGTCTGGGGGAGGATCCATCGAGCAGGAGCAAGGCTTCTCTTCTCCTTTGCCAGGTCGATGTCGGGATCAATCAGAAGTTGGGGCGGATGAGAGTTCAGGGAGACCTTTACGGTTGCCCGCACCGAGACGTTGCCCTTTCCCTCTTTGCGGTAGCGATCGGCGACCCACCTGGCATATTGAAGGATCATGTCGGGGCGACCGGCCATCCTTCGAGCCTGCCAGGTCTCAAGATCTACTTTGGGATCGACAAGCCAGCTTTCTCCTGTCTCAGGTTGGGTGACGAGAAACGTGGCCACCGACCGTTTGGTGCGGAGCATCATATGCCAGGAAAACCGGTGTCCCTCTTCCGTCCAGTGAACTCGCCCTGGATAGAGAAAATGGCGGAGGGGGAACAGCATCTGAAACGAGAGATAAAGAACCACGAGAACCAGCACGAGGAGGCTTTGCCTCGGAGGCTCGGTCACTGGTTTTGGATCCATTTGGCTGCCAGGGGGTTTTTGCCAGAACGCCAGGGGCCAGTTCGGGGCGAAGAAGATTGTTGTTGCCACGATCATCAGCCAGGGAAAGATCCCGATCCCGAACAGGATTGAATTCATCAGGTGGAAGCCCACGAGAATCCAGAAAACCAGGGTGCGAGTGGGGCGGTAGAGGAGGAGAGGCCAGGCCAGAAGATCCAGAAGAACCGCGCCGTAACTGAACACCCAGGCCGTCAATTCCCAGGTGAGAAGATCTCCGATGAATGCCATGTCTCCCCTGGCTCGAAGCCAGGTTCGGAGAGGCTCTCCCGAGAGCCAATCAGGATTGATCTTCGCGATTCCCGCATAAAAGTAGACGAGCCCGATCTGTGTTCGAAAGAGGAGGAGAACCCAGCGCGGGGTGGCTTTTCGTTTTCGTTTCCGTTTTCGCCGGATGAGCGCGTCGATCGAGTAACGGTAATGTGTAGGAGCGAAGATCAGGAGGAGAGAGAGAAGCAGAACCAGGTAAAAGTGGTTGAGGTAACGAGCCTGGTCGAGGAGAAAGACGTAGGCAAACCCGAGGAAGAAAAGGACGGCGCTGATCCGGGTCAGGAAGCCAAGAGCGATGAGAAGGCCAAGGACCCCGAGTCCGGCAAAGTGATAGTAAAGACCATCGCCTGGCCAGGGGCGAACCCAATCGAATCCCAGGTAGGTGAAATGGATTGTTGGTTGGAGGTAATCTACTTCGATCCGGTTCGACGTCAGAAAGCGCACGGCTTCCCAGAGTAGAATCAACCCGGCTCCAGCCCTCAAGAAGGCTAGCGACGAGGGGTGAATCGGTTCGTAGAACCGTTCCTTCCAGGGAGGACTCACTGGCCGATGAGGGAGGTTTCGATCTCTGGATGGGCCCAGGTTGTGTTTTCGATCTCTCGCAACTCACCGAGCCGATCGAACAGGAAGATGACAGAAGCTCCCGGAAGTGGTTTTTCGTCACTCATGACCTGGAGATAAGAAACCAGAATCGCTTCCGATGAAAAAGTGACCTCATGGAATGCATGGGTGCCGGCCGCAGCGGGCAGTCCTAGCAGGTGTTGGTTTGCGGAAAGGATGGAGGAAGCAAACTCTTGAAATGTTTCGCTTCCAAATTCACCCGCTCCGTAGGAGGCGAAGATGGAGACCCCCTCGATGTGGGTGATTCTTCGGATGGGATGAGCCCCATCTTCAACCGATTTCACCAGGTCGAATGTTTGGAGTCGGTTTGCCGCGGCCAGTGCATCCGGCGAAGGAAGGTAAATGTCCGATTCGCCAGTATTGATGGTCTTCACCTGACCGGGGTCGTAGGCCCCGTAAGACCCTGTTCTTTCGGGTGTCGATGACGGTCCCCTGGGGGTTGTGGAGCCGGTGTTTGGTGAGGAGGCGGAGGAACCGTGATGATGATCATCATCGTCACAGCTGAAGTCATCGTCATCTTGACGACAATTGTCATCGTCATCGTGATGGTAGTAGCAGCTGCTTCCCCCGATTGAACCGACGACAAGGGTGAGAAGAAGAAGGATGCCCGCGGTTCGAAGGATGGTTACAAGCTTGTCCAGAGTGTGACGTGATTTCATGAGTCCAAAGTTCCTCTACTGCAAGTGGACAATGGGCGCCCGATTCTCTGGATCGAGTCAGAACGGGGCTCGGGAAGTTGTCGGATATCTTTTATCGAACCATGTTTACGTGATGTTTGCAAGGGGCGAAGAGGCCTTTTGTGGCCATCTGTCACTCACTTCTCGTCGTCGGCCCCGAAAATGCAAATCTTGTTTTTTCCGGATGTCTTGGCTTTCTTGAGAGCAACATTCGCCTTGGCCAGGAGTTCGTCTTTTTCTAGCGTATCCGTGGGGAAGGTGGCGACGCCGCCGCTCAGGGTGATGCGCACGTTTTCGCCGCCCTCGACGGAGAGGTCGGCTGCCTCGATCGCCCGGCGGACTCTTTCGGTGAAATGGAACGCCGCGTTTTTCTTGCTCGGGTCAGGCTTTTCTGTCTCGGGTAGGAGTACCGCAAACTCTTCCCCACCCCAGCGAGTCACGATGTCTGTTTTTCGGAAGTTCTGCTGGAGGATTTTTGCCACGCCGGTGAGAGCAAGATCTCCCCTCAGATAGCCATGAGAATCGTTGAAGTTCTTGAAGTTATCGATGTCGAGAAGCGCAAGGGTGAGAAACCTTTTGTAGCGCTTGGCCCGGATGGTCTCGTTTTCAAGACAGCTTTCAAAGTACCGTCGATTATAGAGACCGGTGAGCTGATCCACGATCGAGAGTGTTTCCATGCGTTTGAGCTGATGAGCGTTCTCGATGAAGGCGGCAGCTTGCTCGGCATGCCCTTGGACAAGCTCGCGCTCCGCCTCGGTGAACGCTGAACCGTCCGTCTTGTCCGTAAAGCACAGGACTCCGAGGATCTTGTTTCCGTGGAGGATGGGAACACAGAGAAAGGAACGGCTTTGATACTTGCGCTCGGCTGTCGGTTGAAAGAGGACCTCGTGTTCCAGATCGTGAACCAGAACCGGGATCCCGTGCTGGGCTACATGCCCCACGATCCCCGCTCCATGTCGGATACGTAGGCTTTTTGGGTCGACGTCCTTTTCCAGTCCTTCCCAGCGCTTGGCGACGAGAGTCTGGCTGTCGTCGTCCACGAGAAACAGAGACGCCCGATTGGCCGAGAGTTCCTTTCGAGGAAGCTCCAGGGTGAGAGTCAGGATTTCTTCGACGTTGGCAAGATCTTGGCTGAGGTCTCGAGTCCAGAGTCGGAGGAGGTCCAAAGAGCGGGGAGATAGGCGCCTCGGTACTTCCGCGATGACCGAGCGCGAGGGAGAGCCAGCCTGGAAATCGTCCGGCCTTTGGTGGTCTTGGTCAAGGAGAGTCACGAGATCGGATACTTTGTAGGGTTCT
This sequence comes from Planctomycetota bacterium, assembly GCA_029260825.1. Taxonomy (GTDB): domain Bacteria; phylum Planctomycetota; class JACOTG01; order JACOTG01; family JAJDCM01; genus JAJDCM01. Next base: position 19,396 of record JAJDCM010000090.1, read on the forward strand.
TGAAGGATGTTTCGAATTCCCGATTGCTCCAGATCGAGGTTTTGCCCCGCACAAGCAGGAGATAAGAGAGCGAAGAAGTTGGCCTGGGGAGCAACCCTTTCCAGGGCACGAATCACCTGTCGCTCTCGTTTTTGGAAACCCGATAAGTCGAGGAGAACTGCCCGAAATTCTCGGCGTCGAGCGTGAACGATCCCGTCGAGGGGATCTCTTGCCTTGAAAACATGGAATCCTTCTGCCTCCAGCTCGGTGACAATCAACGGAGGTTTTTCCTTCCCTCCCATCCGAATGAAAAGCAGTTCGTCTTTATCCATGTTCACTACATATCTGTGCGTGTGTTGGGTCCGTTCCGATTGGAACTCGATCCGCGAGTTCTACCTTGCTCGACCCGGCGCAGCTCCTCTTGAAAGTCTGACTTTGCCTGACCCAGCGCACCCGGAAGAACGACACGACCGGCTGGATTTCCGGTGATCGGGGTGCTTCTCCCGCAGAAGGAAAGAGCAAGCTCCGGGTGAAACTGAGTGCCGGCTCCCTTCAGGATTTCGCGGCGAGCAACATCCCGGGTGAGCTCTTTTCGATAGGGCCTGGCGGACAGCATGGCGTCCCAGGAGTCGGCAATGGTGATGAACGAAGCCAGGTAGGGGATCCGATCCCCGATGAGGCCATCCGGATAACCTTTTCCATCCCACCTCTCGTGGTGATGGCGAATGAGTGGCCGGGTATCCTCGAGAAAATCAAAATGCCTGATCAGGTCGGCTCCGATTGCCGGATGTTCCCGAATGACATCCATCTCTTCCTCGGTGAGTTTCTTATGGCTGTGCAGGATCCGGTCGGGGATGCCGATCTTTCCCACGTCGTGGAGATAAGATGCGTGACCAAGGAGTCGACAATCGGCATCGCTCAGTCGCACTTTCTGGGCGAGTTCAAGGCTGATCGTTGCCACTCGCTCCGAGTGACCTCGGAAGTAGGGAGCCTTGGCTTCCAGGGTGTCGACCAATGTCTTGATGGTACTGACGTAGCTGATCTGCCGGGCTTGCACGCCTTTGATCCGATCGACCAGAAGCCCGACCTCTTCGGCCGTCGAGGATAGAACCTTGGCGCTTTTTCGACTGAAGGGGTGTCTTGAAACCGGGTCGGAGATGTTGATCACCCCCACGCTTTTTGCTCCGACGAGGAGGGGAGCGGAAAGAAAATGTCGGGTCCGGTACTTTCGCCTTCGGCTGAGTAGAACCTGGGATCGACTGTCGTCCCGAAGAACCCGTCCCTTGTCCGTGACGAGTCCAACAATGCCCCCGACTCTTGGTCGACGAAGATCCCGGATGGGTTCGTGGCGCTCCCCGTAGGTGGCAACCACTTTCAGATCGTCGTCATCTTCTTTGAGCATGATCGATCCGAGCTCGGCGCCGAGGGCTCGACAAATAATATCCAGCGATTCGTTCAGGAGGGTGGGGAGCTCATCCGTGGAGGTTCCGATCCGGTAGATTCGCTGGTGCAGACTGAGATCCCGGATGTGATCTTTCAGATCGATGTTGGTCCGCTCAAGATCGCGGGTTGCATCGGCGATTTCGTGCTGAAGGAGGTCTCTGTGGCTACGTAGGGCCTGGTTGACCTTCTTGAGCTCTCCGACCAGCCGACGGTTTTCAGTCTCCAGGCCTCTTGCCTTGAGCACCCGATGAATGACCCGCTCGAGAGTCTCGATGTCGAAGGGTTTTGTCAGGAAGTCATCGACTCCCTGGCGAAGTGCCTTGACCGCAGACTCCATCGTGCCATTGCCAGTAATAATAACTACAGGAAGTCCAGGCTGGATCTCTCTGGCCCGCTGGATCAATTCATGACCGCTCATTCCGGGCATCCGGAGATCGGTGATCAGCAAATCAAAGGCAGCCGTCTGGAGCTCGCTAAGAGCCGATTCAGGCTCCGAGATCCGGATGACTTCTTGACCGTCTTCGATGAAAAGCTCCGATATGAATTCAGTGATCGTTGCTTCGTCATCAACTACCAGGATACGGGTCGGTGACTCCATCCCAGCCTCCGCTTGTTGTGAACCCATGGACTCAAAGCGTGGACTGGGCAGTAGGCCCGCGTATTGTTGCCAAACGAAGAGTGGTTGGTCACGCGATCCCACCGCCCAGGGACCGTGAACGTGCCCACTATAGCGACGGGGCCCGGCATTGGGAAGAGGGCGCCCGGATCGAAGTGGCCTTCCTATCTGGTGTGCTTTCTTGACGCGGGGGATCATGTCTCGGATCTCCCGGTCGTTGTGGGGGCTTTTGGGCTGTCGTTTTTTTCCTGGTGGCTCATCAGGAGCGGGGGGCCGGGATCGGGGCGGGGCATCCCGAGAATCGGCAATGTCACGGTGACGGTGGTTCCCTGGCCGACGTCACTGGCG
>JAJDCM010000010.1 GCA_029260825.1 Planctomycetota bacterium
AAGAGAGTCAGCCGTTTGTGATCCAAGACGGAGTGACTCTTTGGCTCATCGGTCATAGTTGTGTCGATTCCTCATCATGTTCTGGTCTTCCATTGCTCGAGAAACGGAGCCTCGTGCCGTGGCAAAACCCGTTTTGACTCGCATGCGCTCCGTCGATTCCCTGAAATCTGAGTTTTTCTCGGGAGGCGCTAGAATCCTGGGTCGACCTCTCGTTTCACAGGTGATGAGGGCATCCCGATCAACGTAGCCTATTTGTTCCCAATGCAGTAGGGTATTTCTCGGTGCGGGCAGGCGCAGGATGAGGATCCGTTGACAGTTTTCCTCGCCGGGGCTAGCATGGTAACCCTGATTTTGGAACGGGATCCGAGGGTTTCTGTCAAACATTAAGGTTGGTCCGGGAAGTGGGCTTTGGGGGGGGGACGAAGGGCCATATCCTGTTCCGAACTTCATGGGGCTTCTGGAAGAGAATTTAGCATGATGATGCGACCGGCTTCGAGGCAAAGTGGAGTACCGATTCTCCTGGTAATTTTTGCAGCGTTTACCCTGCTGCTTCCCTCGATTGGATGCGGTGACCCGTCTGAAACGAAACCCGAATCGTCCCCGGTGACTTCCGGCGACACTCAAGCGGCAAATACGTCCGCAGCGCAGAATGACGGAGGGACGGAGGAGACGAGGAAAAGCGCCAGCAACTCCCCCGAGGTCGCCGAGAATCAAGAGACGATTTCGTGTCTTTTCGAGAGCGAAGAGTTGATTCTTGATCAGACCCGTCGCCTCAAGATCCTTTCAAAATCCATCGCCAATTTGCAGCTTCCAGGGGGAAGCAGTCTCGATCTCTTCTCCTCCAAGGTTTTCTTTCTGGGGCTTGATCCAGCCAAGGATCCCCATGTGAAGGGAACCTTGCCGGGTCTTGATATCGAAATCTACGACTGGGATGTTTCGAAGACAGCGCGCCGAGTTCCCCGGGATCGACTGAGTCTGTGGAAAGGGCTGCTTGGCCGTGTCCACTACTTCGAAATGGCGAAATTCTATTTCGTGCGAGGGAGCTTTCCCGACCCCAAGGATCGAAGCCGTTGGTCCAGTGAGGTCAACTTCGAGGGTGTGGCCACGACTTCGGATGGCGGGAAGATCTGGGTGAAAGCCAAGCAGCATGTTGTGTGGGGCAAGGAGCCGGGTCAGGTGGTCACAAAGCCCGAATGGCGCATTCATCGGTGGGAGACAAAGAGCTTTCGTACCTATGAAAGGAAGGAGACCCTCTACACCGAGGTGCTAGACGGTGTCATTCCGGATCCGAAGCTTCGCAAGCGACTTCGGGAATCGATGCACGAGAAGCTCATCCTGGAGTACGCCTTCAACCCCGATTTTGTTGCACCACACAAGTACTTCTCACCCGTCTCGTTTGATCGTCACCCGGGTCTTTCCGTCGTGGACATTGACCGGGATGGATTCGATGATCTTTACATCATGGCCCGTTGGGGTAAGAACATTCTCCTTCACAACCAGGGAGATGGAACGTTTGAAGATCTTGCTCCGAAGCTTGGGCTCGATTACGAGGACAATTGCTCGGGAGCGATTTTTGCCGACTTCGATAACGACGGTGACGTGGACTGCTTTCTCGGCCGGACCCTGGAGAGAACTTTGTATCTGGTGAACGAGAATGGGCGATTCGTCGACCGCTCTTCACTCGTCTCCGTCGAGCTTCCGTATCTCATTTCCGCGATTTCCGCTGCCGACTATAACCAGGACGGCCTGCTCGACGTGTACTTCTCCACCTATGCAGCAGGCACGATCCTCGAGGAGGTCAGGCTTCATGGACTGATCGATCGGGGAATGGATGCCACCACGACCAATCTCTCCGAGGAAGTTCTCAAGGGCTTTGAGGAAGGCAAGTACCTCGTCGAATTCCTGCCGGAGGATCAATCAAAAGAGGTGTTTTCCCGGGCGTCTGCATCTCACCTTTTCATGGACGCCACCGGGCCTCCAAACGTACTGATCGTGAATGAAGGAGGAGGGAAGTTCGCCCTCTCGCCCCAGGCGAAGCAGGTCCAGGCCTGGCACAACACTCTTCAATCAACCTGGGCGGATATTGATTCGGATGGGGATCCGGATCTTTACGTCGCCAATGATTACGCACCCAACAACCTCTACCGGAATGATGGTGGAACATTTGTTGACGCAACCGAAGAAACAGGAACTGCGGACATCGGTTTTGGGATGGGCGCTTCTTTCGGTGACTTTGACAACAACGGAACCCAGGACCTGTACGTCTCCAACATGTACAGCAAGGCAGGTCGGCGGATCACGGACCAGTTCCCGGACATTGACAGCCGGATGCCCCAGATGGCTCGGGGCAACTCACTCTTCAGCAACCCGGGGCCAAAAGGTGGACAATTCACCAAGTTGTCCGGCACCGAAGAACCTGCTTTGATGGTCGAGAACGGCGGGTGGGCCTGGGGCGGCCAGTTCCTCGACGTGGATAACGACGGACATCTCGACGTCTTCTGCACCAGCGGGAATTTCTCGACTCCCAAAGGGGTCGAAGTTGCCTACGACTTGTGAAGCGAGTTCTGGCGCGCGGTCGTGCGCACTGATGACGATGTTGCCGAGGAAGTCAAACAATGGGAGCAGAGTGAGATCGATCGATTTGCCGGGCGGATGCGTCCGAGCGGGCCGACCAACATTCACATCTCCTGGAGCGGTTTCGAGCGCAATCATCTTTTCGTGAGTCAAGAAGGAAAGCAGTTCAAGGATCTCTCCGGCATCTCCGGGCTCAACAGTCCTTCGGACGGCCGGGCTTTTGTGATCTGGGATTATGACCGGGACGGCTGGCAAGATATGGCGGTGGTGAACGCGAACAATCCGTTCTTTAACTTCTATCGGAATCGAATCGGGAGCCGTTCCTCGGGAGAGGCTTCGGCTCACATGTTTGCCGTCAGGCTCGTGGGGGGGAACCATACGAGTCGTTCATCCAAGGAGTTCAGCGCGAGGGATGGCTACGGTTCCGTCGTGCAGGTTTTCCTCAAGGATCGAACCCTGACCCGCGAGCTTCGCTGTGGAGAAGGCTTTGATGCTCAGAATAGTTCGGTGCTATTTTTCGGGCTGGGTAAGAGTGATCGGGTGGAGAAGATTGAAGTTGCCTGGCCTTCAGGGAAAAAGACCACCGTCAAGGATCTCGAGGCGGGGCTCCTTCTCACGATCTTCGAGAATCCAGAAGATGTGAAGGCCGAGGAGGGTTATTTGTCAGAACCCTATATCCGCAGCGCGCCCGAGAAAGCGACTCCTTTGCCGGTAGATAGCCTCTCTTATCGGTATCAGGTAGGCGCCAAGATGTCGGATCCTTCTCCGCCTCTCTCCGTGTTTGTCACCATGGCGACCTGGTGCGTGGCGTGTAAGAAAGAGATGCCTCAGGTTCAGCTCCTCCGAGATTCTTTTGGCGCCGATTCGGTGGCCCTTTTCGGTCTCCCCATCGACGAAGAGGATGACCGGGAGCGACTTCGTCTCTATAAAAAGTCTGTCGGCCCGGCCTACAACCTCCTGGTCGATCTGGAAAAGGGGAAAATCCTCGAGGCCCAGAAGCTGATCCATGACACGTTGAGAACCGATGCTACTCCCGTGACATTCATCACGGACTCAAAAGGACGTGTCATCTTCATCGATGGGGGAGTTCCATCGGTATCTACGATCCGGAAGCTGCTCAAGACGGTTGGCTTTTCCGAGGAGAAGTAAGAGGGTATACTCAATACCCCGGCCTCAAGCGATTGGTTCTCGCTGCTCCCGCCAGCAGGAAAGAAGACATCCCCGGCTTCTCCTTGGATGGGAAGTTTCTTCTATTCGTTTCCTGATTCTCGCCCACTAATGACTGACAGGGTGCCGCCTCTTGTCTCCTTTTCGACAGGGTTTTTGCGGAGCGATTGGATAGATCCTCAGGGGATGGAGGACACGATGGAAATGGGTCGATTTGACAGTCTGTGGGGTAAATCCGCGTCCGTCACTCACCGGACAGATGATCTCGATGAACCCAGGGAAGATCCCAACAAGCTTCTTGGGGAGCTTCAGGAGCTCAGGGTTCTTGTAGACGACCTGAGGGGGGAGCGTGAGGAGATTCTTGCCGAGGTCAGGACCGTCGAGGGAGAGCGGCGCGATCTTCTGGCCCAGGTTGAGGAATTGAAGCACCAGCGAGAGTATCTCCTGGTCTGCATGGGGGCGCCAAAGCAAGAGGCTCTCCCGCGGGGAAACCCGCGAAGGATGTAACGGACCCATTTCTTTGTGTTGTAAGTGTTTTTGAAGTATGTGTTTAGCGTGGTTCTCCCTGAGTTGATGACGAAGGTGGAGGCGGCTGGCGGATGACCTCGAGTGCTCCTTGGGCCAAAAAAACCGTCTATTGTCTTGTGGGGGTGGTACTTCCGTTGCTCTTCAAGCCCCCAGGATGGCTCGGGAGGTTCTTCATTCCAAGGGGTGCCAGGTGATTCCGTGAGGCGCGTCTTGAAGGGGCAGTGGAAGGATACGTGGCGTCGGATCGGTTTTTGGGTCTTCTGTTTGGGTTTTCTTATGCTCCGGAAGTCGTCTTTCTGTAAAGGGGAGAGATGCCCAAAAAGCCCTCTCAGCAACACCTGGAGGCAAAAGAGAAGCAAGTTGCCGGGGCGAGAGCTTGCTGGATTTGGTGTCCGTCGTGAACATCGCTTTGTTCTCTGTTGATTTGTTGCTCTACAATGTCTAGGATGTCGCGTTTGCAGTGGAGCAGCCTGACGACTTTCGGGCAACGCTGCGGCACACCTTTTTTTAGGAAACGGACACATGGCAGAAGGCACGATCAAGCGACTGACGGACAAAGGCTTCGGATTCATCGACACCGGAGGTGACAAGGACATGTTCTTCCACTCCTCGAACCTCGAGGGCGTGAGCTACGAAGAGCTTCAAGAGGGACAACGAGTCTCCTACACCGAAGGCCAAGGACCGAAGGGTCCCCGAGCCGAGAACGTCAAACCCATC
>JAJDCM010000091.1 GCA_029260825.1 Planctomycetota bacterium
ATGAGAGCGTCGATCTCAGCTGCCCCGAGAAGATGTCCATAACGTCCTTCGACGGAATGAAGCGTCTGCACAAAAGAATGAGCGTCCGGAAAATCGGCAACCCTTCGAGCAAAAACGACATCCACCCGGCCACCATCGAGAGCCTCTTGAAATTCAACCATCGTCGCGTTCACCAGGCTCACCAGGAAGCCTCCCCTTTCAAAGGAGTCCAGAATCGACTCAAAGATTCCCGAATACTCGCGAAAATAGATGGGATCCGCCGCAACCGTAAGCTTGACCTGATCCGTCTTTCTCTCCTCGGTCGGTCGATCCTCCGGGCTGTGCACCGGGGCCTCGGGAGGAAGATCACCGAGCAGACCAGGAGCAATGAGTGCTCGAGCCGGTACCGCAAGCTGGCCCAGACGACTGGCTACCAGGCGATCGACCTCAACACTGTGCACCAGCGCCTCCCGAGTGGAGCGATCCCTCAAAGAGCCGCGCTGAAGGTTAAATAGCAGGAAGCAAGTGGAGAACGAGGGAGTCTCCCGGTAATCCATGTCCGTACCGGTCTCGCGACGAAGAGAAGACACATCTTCGGGGAACAGATCGGACGCCAGGGAATACCGCCCGGCACGAAACCCCTTCAGGATCTCTTCGGGAGAAACACCAAAGTCGAAGAAGAGCCCTCGACTCCGAGGATAGCCATCCCGCCAGTAGGAGGGATGACTCTCAAGACTCAAGCGTCGACCCGGTTCGAAACGGGCAACGCGAAAGGGACCGGTTCCGACGAGGCCGTCACGCCACGATCCGGTGAACTTCTCCGATCCCTCCGGGACGATGGAGAGACCCGGGGCGGAGAGTAAACCGGGAAAGAAACTGACGGGCCGTTCAAGCTCGATCGAGAAACGGATCGCGGACTCGATATGAAAGCCAGAGAGATGGGGGGCTTCCCCTCGAAGCACTTCCTTGGCACCAAGAACGGGAGAGCACAACCAACGGTTCCCGCTCCATCCCTTTCGCAATAGACGCTCAAACGTATATCTCACATCTCTCGCGGTCAGGCGTCGACCATCATGAAACAGCACATCCTTTCTCAGACGGAAGCGATATCTTTTCCCCCCGTTCTCGACGGAAAACTCTTCACAGAGCCAGGGTACCACCGTCGCCTCACCGACATCCCGGGTCAGGGTTTCGAAGAGACAGGGAAGAACTTCTGCCTGTTGAGTCGTAGCGGTCATCGCCGGATCGAGACTACGAACTCGTCCGGTGATGGGAACTCGCAACACTCCCCCGCTGCGTTCAACCGGATCCGCTGCTTCCGCCTCACTCTTACCAAGCTGGCGATAGTTAACGTAGGGAGGATTACTCCCGAGTTCAAGCCGCCTCACCTTGGGGCTGACCACTCGATAGTCCACATCATGAAAGAGGGGCACAATCGCCGACGCCGTCTCCAACAGGTTTTCAAACCGCCGATACTTCCCCTCACGCAACGACGGACGCAACTCAGCCCGTGCGGCCTCAAGGATCTCGTCTCCTTCGGGAGAGGAGAAGTAACTACGAAATCTTCCCGTCTTCCCGTGGAATAACGTGTGCGTACAATCATCCGGGTCATTGAAGTCCGGATGCCACCGGATCACCGCCATGTCCAGGCCCTGGTGGTTGAAGAGAGCATCTGGAAATCGAGCCATGTCGGGAGAATCGATCGAAAGTGAAACTCCAAGCTCCTTCCAGGTGGCCGCCATGGCTGAAAGCAGATCCCCGTAGCTGTCTTGAATGATGGGTTGAACCAGGACTCGCAAGTTCACCGACTCCGGAATCCCCTCCTCGGTGAGGATTTCCCGAGCTTCTCGTACGGACAAAGCCTGGCGAGGTCTCCGGCCAGGATCATGCCCGAGAATCGAAGGAGGAATCATTCCCAGCGCGGGCTGGGCAAACCGCCCGAGAGTCTGCCAAACGAGATCACGAACCCTCAAGACACTGGCGAGCGCCTCTCGAACTCGGGGGCTCCGGGTGAACTGTCCCGAGCAAGTATTGAAGAGGATGAAGTAGGTAAAGGAGCCGGGAACTTCGACGAAGCTCTTTCGAAACCGTGGATCTCGGAGGATCTCTTCCAGGTCCTGAGGCAAGATATTCCCGGCAAGATCAATTTCCCCACTGCGAAGCATTTCCGCCAGCTGAGAGGCAGAGAGCCCATGGTGAAATTCAAGCTGGTCCAGACGGGCGGGAGGCCCTCTCCAGTACTCGGGAACCTTCTGAAGAACCACTTTCCTTTCCCCGTGGGAAAGAATGCAGTAGGGCCCTGTACCGAGCAGGACCGACGCCCCCGTACCCGATTCAGAGGGCCTACCCACCCCGGCCCTCACATCGGTCAGGACCGCCGGATAAATGGGAAGAGGTTCGGTCAACCGGATCTCGAATTCCTGCTTCCCATGAAGAACCAGACCCGCAACCTCCTCCGTCTTTCCCTGGAGAAACTCGTTGGCTCCCAGAATCGGACGAAACGGGGGAATGAGAGGAAATCCGCATTCCTTGATTCCACGTTCAAAGGAGTTCTTGACGTCCTCGGAAACAAGCTTTCGCCCATCGGAAAAAGTGACTCCAGGTCTCAGCCAAAAATAAAAACAACGACCTGATTCCCGAACCTCCCATTTCTCGCACAACGCGGGTACTGGGTTACCAAACTCTCCCGAATCGAGAAGGGTCTCGTAGATCGAAGAAAGAACCTCTCTCTCTTCTCGAAGGTAGATCGAAGAAAGAGCTCCGGGCAAAACCGGATTTCCAAGACCGATGCGAAGGTTTCCTCCCTGGGGGACTTCGCTCAGTTTCGCCACCACCTCCGTATCCGCGCCCAGCTCTTCTGACTCCTTCAGATGTTCATTGGCTCGCCAGCTTTCTCCTCGAAGGTTGGCAAGAGTTGCTGCAAGAGAGAGAAACTGGCGCAGGCTCTCTTTCTCCCCCGCACTCCGAGCCGCTTCAACACCCCGCTCGACCCAGCTCCTTGTCTCTTCCGTTCTTCGGGCTTGCCACGCGGTTCGAGCCCCGAAAAGGAGAGCCGCAACCTCCTTCTTTGCACATCCTGTTCGCTCGAAGACTCGAGCGGCAATATTTGCTTCTCGCAGGGCGCCATCCACGTCGCCCGTCATACGCTGGCCCTCCGAAAGAAGCATCCGGGCCTCTCCTTCGGCGGTTGCGTCTCCCTCCCATTCTGCGTCAATAAACTCAAGAGCAATGCGGGCGCATCGAATCGCCTCTTCCGGGCTAAAAGAATCCAAGGATTTCTTCGCCGTGAGCAATCCGTAGGTGACCGTCTTGTCCGGAACGTCCCCTTCCGAGAAATGATAGAGGAGCTTTTGAGCAACGCGCTCCAACCGCCCGGCGAATCTCTTTTCCAGTAATGTCCCGTACCTTCGATGCAAAGTCCTTCGACGACGCCGGGAAAGCTCACGATAAAGCACTTCACGAAGGACGCCGCTGGCCATTGAAAGCTGGTCTCCGCGTGCCTCCCTTTCCTCGATCAATCCCTCCTGCAGGAGACGGTCCACTGCATCGTCAAGATCGGACCCCGCTTCGGTGAGCTCTTCAAGGTTTCGATACTCGAACGTCCTCCCCATGACCGAGGCAACCGCTAACAACTCCCTGTCATGATCGGGGAGCCGGGCAATTCGTTTCTCGACCGCTTGCTGGAGGGTTGCGGGGAGTCCTCCGGAGGAGATGGTGACCCCGCCGGTCAAGCCCCAAACTCCGGTTGGATCCGGTTGAATTCCTCCGGAAGCAAGAAGGGAGCCCGTCAGTTCCTTGACGAAAAAAGGGTTCCCTTCCGTCTCCTCGAACAGCTCCTCCAGCAAACCCGGGCTGACCTCCTTGTTCACAAGGTGGGAGACATACACCTGCAACTCGTCTCGAGAGAAGGGGAGAAGGCGCAGGGCACAAAAGCGGGGATCTCCCTGAAAACCATCGAGCATGCGACGCAAGGCCCCCTTCTTGTCAACCACGGGCTCCCGGAATGTTCCGAGGATCAACACCGAAGTGGTGGACAAGCGGCGCACGATGTACTGAAGAGCATCGAGGGATGCGATGGCATGATCGAGATCTTCAAGTCGCAAGACCAGCGGCTCTCCCTCGCTCAAACGGATGAATGTGCGTGCGAGGAGTTCGTAGACCTGAGTCTTGTGTTCGGGGCTGTGTCTCGAGACTTTCGATGAGAGAGAAGAGGTTGTTGACGTGGACTGGCGAACCGCCTCCACATCGCTCAGCATGGGGAACAGCTCGATGAGATCAGAGCCAAGATCCGAGATGTCCGGTAGAGTCTTGTCATCCTGGGATAGCTCTTTTTGGCGGAAGTAGTCCTGAAAGGCCTCGCAAAAGCCGTGATAGGGAAAGGCACCGTCGTGCTCCACGAACCGGCCCTGGAGGACTCGAATCCCCCGCATCTTCGCTACGGTTTCGAGTTCATCGAGGAGTCGACTTTTACCGACACCCATCTCGCCGGATACGACGACAAACTGGCAAGCACCTTTGAGCGCGATGTTCAATCTTCGCTGGAGCTCGCGAAGCTCTTCGGCTCGTCCGATGAAGGGCGATGAGGAGGGAGGGAGGCTGGCCTTGGAACCTCGGGTGGTGCTCATCGATTCATTCGAAACATCCTCTTTCAGTCGGGAACGGTAAGCTTCGAGTTGAGCGACGATGTCCTTGGCCTTCGCGGGACGATCGGATGGCGTTTTGGCGAGGCAGCTTTGAATGAGAACTTCGATTTCATCATCCACATTCACTCCGAAGGTGCTCAGTGGCGCCGGGTCTTCGTTGAGAATTCGGTAGTGTAGAGCCTGGGCTTCGCCGCTGAAGGGGACGCGATTGGTGAGGCATTCAAACAGGACGATGCCAAGGGCGTAGATGTCCGACCGTTCATCGCCGGCTTCGCCCATGATCTGCTCGGGACTCATGTAGTGCATGGTTCCGATGAGATGACCGGTTCGAGTCACGCGAGCCATGTCGTTTCTGCGGGCGACGCCAAAGTCCATCACGCGTACGCGCAGGCGCCGGTCCGACTCCCGGGAGATCATGACGTTCTCGGGTTTGATATCCCGATGGATCACTCCTTTTTCGTGGCTGTATTCGAGGGCTTTTCCGATGGCGATGCCGATGTCGACGACATCTCTGAGGGAGCTTCCATGATCCCGGAGGAACTGGCGGAGGCTTTCCCCTTCGAGGACTGGCATGACGAAAAACAGCCCGCCTTCGTGACGACCAAAGTCGTAAATGGACACGATATTGGGGTGATCCATTCCAGCAATCAGCTGGGCTTCGGCCTGAAATCTCTTTTCGGTTTCCGGAGTGAGGTGGGAGGCGAAGATGACCTTGACCGCAACCTCTCGGTTCAGCAGTGGATCTTTGGCGCGATACACAACGCCCATTCCACCCCGACCGAGCTCCGAGAGGATCTCATATCGATCCGAGAGCCGCTTACCCTGCATACCTTCCACCCAACTCGTGCACCTTACTCCGGAAGTCCCAATCCTGGTACGACTGATCTCACCGACGAAATCACTCCACTGACAACAGCTACGAACGGATCAATTCGGGATGGTTGATTGCGAAAAAGCGCAAGAAAGCCCCCCATGGGTGACCTCCGTCAAGGTCTCGGGCTCAACGGCAAGAGCTTCGAGCAAGGTGGGGTTGGCACATAAGAGGGCGAGCCGATATCCCCCGCAACGATCCCTGACGTTCTTGCCAAAGCGTCGATAGAGATCATGGATCGTCTCGGTTTCCCCCATGCGCTCACCAAAGGGAGGATTTGTCACGATCCATGCGTTCCACCCTTTCTTGAATTCAACCAGAGTCGCGTCTCCTTGCTCGAGCTGGATCTGATCCGTAAAGCCCGCGCTGTCGATATTCTCGCTGGCTCCATGAAGGTGAACCCGGTTCTTATCCCATCCGACGAGCTTCAGCTTTCGGGGAAGGGGAACCGCCTTGGTCCAGGCCTTGTCTTTTTCTTCGGAGAAGGCACTGGCATCGTGATCCGGCCATTTCTCGAAGGCGAAGGAGCGTCCAAGTAGCCCGGGTGCCAGGTTCCTGGCGAGGAGCGCTGCTTCGATGAGAATCGTCCCCGAACCACAAAAGGGGTCAACAAGGGGAGATCTGCGATCCCATTCTGAAAGGATAACTGCGAACGCAGCAAGGCTTTCCGGGAGAGGAGCCCGGCCCATATAGCGTCTCCAACCCCGTTTATAGAGGCTTTCTCCGGAGGTGTCCGCACTGAGGGTGGCCCGATCCCGATAGAGATGAAGGTGGATGCGAAAATCCGGGTCGCGCTTGTCGACGGTCGGCCGGACCTCGCCTTTTCGGAGTTGATCAACGACTGCATCTTTGACTCGCTGGGAGAGGAATTGTGAGTGGCGGATGACGGAATCCCGGCATTGCGCGTGGACGGAGAGCGAGCTGTTTCGGCTCATGAACTTTGACCAGTCGACGACGGCGACTCCGTTATAGAGCTCATCCGTGTCACGAGCCTGGAATTTTCGGAGGACGTGAAGCACGCGGACTGCGGTTCGAAGCCAGAGATTCGCCCGAAACGCACCTCTCATATCTGCCTCGAACTTGACGCCGCCAACCTGTTGTTCCACATTGCTGAGCCCCAGCGCCAGGACTTCCTTGTGCAACACCCGCTCCACTCCGGGGGCGCAGGTGGCAAAGAACATCCGCCTTTCTTTCATCGTCAAATATGCCTTCCTTCGAGTTTTGTGACCGTGACCGTCAAGACGGCTCTAAGGCTACTCCAACCCGGCTCCATCCCGCAGAAGAACTTGAGTTCCATCAACGAGAAAGAAGCGAATCGAAAGAGCATCTTCATCAGCCTGGGGCATTTCAACGGGACGAGATCGTCCCGAAAACAACCGGATTTTAACCAGCCTGGGGCGTTTCGACGGGCCGGAATCAGCCCGGTTTACCCCACAACCATCAGCCTGGGGCGTCGAATTCCGTTCCGACTTTCATCAACCTGGGGCGTGAAACCAGGGCAGGGTCATTAAAGCCCGGACGACCACCTTGACGATCAATCCAACCGTACTTAGGATAACGGTTTACACTCTCAGGAATTGTGCGCTGCCACCTGCGCATAACCCAACACCCGATCCGCCCTCTCGCAGCAAGGATTGAACAAATGATGCGGTGCAAATCCCTGGTAGCATTGGTCGTGCTGACCCTCGCCCTGACCTCGTGCGGTGGCGGTGGAGGCAGCGGATCCTCGTCTGTAGGCACCCTGGAATTCAGCCTCGACGGTATCCCCGACCTCGGAAATACAGGCCACTTTCAAGCCTGGATCAAATACGGCGAAGACATCGCCTCCCTTGGCAAGTTCCGGGTCGTCGGCTCAGGCTTCAATGCCGAAGTAAAGTCCCCCCTCACCAGCGTCACCTTCGGCACCCTCGGATCCTTCACATTCGAAGTCGTCGCCGGTGCCCCGCCCTCCCAGGCCGACGCCGTCTTCATTACCTTCGAACACGATGATGATCGAGACTCTCTACCCACTCGCACCATCGTTCTCGTCGCCCCCATCGATCCAACCATCACGGACGCTGACAACCGGGTCGTCGCAAACCTCACCGTCAACGGCGACGGAATCGGGGCCGAGGACCGACTCCCCGACTTCTCATCGGCATCCGGCTCCTTCTCCATCTACACCCCGACCGACGACCTCGGCTTCGGGGATGAAGCCAACGAATCCCTTGGCCTCTGGTTCGTCGATCAAGCTGACCCCCGAACGTCCCTCCTTGATCTTCCGGCCCTCCCCCGAGGCTGGACCTATCAAGGTTGGATTGCCGCCGGAGGAGACGTTCCGGTCTCCCTCGGTCGATTCCAGGACTCAAAAGACGTCGACGACGACTACGCAACGTACCCGGGAAGAGGGGAACTGATCAACGGCCCCATCTCGCCCGGACAGGACTTCGTGAGCTCCGTCATCTTTCCCGGCATCATGCCCCAGGATCTGACCGAAGAACCAGCAACCATTCAAATCACTGTAGAGCCCTTTCCCGACAACGCTCTTGCACCCTTCCTTCAACTAACAGTCCTCAGCACTCCTATCCTGGACGGCAGTGTCGACCCGAACACAGGAGTCAGCGCTCTCACCCCTGCTCTTGAACTTCAGATTTCCCGATTTCCGTCGGCGACCGCTCGCGTCTCGCCCGGACTCCTCACGCTCTCCAATATCATCCTGGACGATCTCGACGCAGCCTCGGCAAACATGGACGGAGAAGTCGATCCAAACGTCACCTCGGGAACCTACGAGATGTGGGCAACCATCAACGGCCTGGACGAATCCATCGCTCGATTCCTCGTTCTGGGAAGCGGCCCACCGGCCATCCTCGTCCGGGAAGATTTCAAGGCTACGTTCGGCAACCTGACCAGCTCCATCTTCGACCCCTCAAACACTTCCGGTTTTCCCGATGTCGTCAACGCAACCCGCATCTTCATCACCATCGAACCCGAAGGCTTGAGCTCCTCGGACGGAAAACCGTCCCCATCCCGGATCATCTCCGGTAGCGTCAACCCGGGCACTCCTGGAGTGTTCAACCTCACCGTGACGAACGCCATCGCCGATTTCCGAGGCAGCCGGGGATCCTATTTCCTGACCACCCCCACCGACAACCTCACCGACCAGGTCGGTTTCATGCAGAACGACGCATTCGGCTGCTGGTTCCCGGTGCTCGATCTACCCGAACTCCCCGCCGGCTGGATTTACGAAGGATTCATCACCGCAGACTCCGGAGACTATCGCCTCTCCACCGGCAAATTCAGATCTCCCCAGGGTCCGGATCAGAATCGCTACACCAGCCAGACTCGCGGCCCTGACGATCGTGGATTCTTCTTTCCTGGAGAAGATTTCGTAACCCCTCAAGACACCCTTGAAATCCTTTTTGACGGAGCCGGAGGACTTCTGGGCTCAACCGTCTTCATCACCGTTGAACCCGACCCGGACAACGATGCAAATCCCTTCTTCATCCAGCCGCTGACAGGATTCGTGCCTCCCCCGAGAATTGGTCGACCGACCGCCCCCGTTCAAATGGGGAACACGACAAGCCTCCTCCCCTCAGGGACTTTACGCATCCTCCGGGAGATCATTCCCACGAACCAGTAAAGCCTGGCTCCTCCAGATCCGATAGGGCCAAGGAGTCTTCCTGCGAAGACCCCTCGAGATTCGCCAGCCCTCCGGGCAAAAAAGGAGCCTTCATGAATACTGCGTCCACCATTGGATGGTTAACGATCGGACTGGTTCTTGCCCTCTCCGGCTGCGCTTCGCAAGACACCTATCCCGAAAGCTACGTTGGCGATAGCGTTGACGACCCGACCATCTTCGTGGGTGCGCCTCAAAAAGCCCCCCTGTCAGAAGCAGACCGGGCCGCCTTTGAAACAAGAATCGAGGAACTTCGGTTCGTCCTCACCGAATGTGACCGGACAAACACGGACGACCTCCTCGGACTGTGGCGCTCACAAGACAATGAAGTCTTTTTCTGCCGCGCTGGGCCCCACGGCACCTGGGTCTTTTATCCCATGGACCCATTCCAGCCCGGAGGAACCACGGCTCGTGGAACCGAGCGAATGTTCCTCTCCCTCAACCGATCGGCGGAAGAAGGATTCTTCGGTGAAGTCGATGCACTCGGAATGGAAACGGAGGTCGATGATGAATTCGATGGCCTCTATCACACCCTGAGCGTTCAGTCTTACCTCACCGACGGCGGAACAAAAATGGTACTCGTTCACGAGCCAGACCTCGACTCGATGAGCCCCCTGTCATTCTTTCTGGAGAGAGGACTCGACGAGGAAGGTGAGCTTTCGCTCGAGCGAGAACTCGCTTTGAGAATGAATCGGCTCGGACTCATGCACCACTGGACACGCCCCATCGACTGAGCCATTCTCGCCACACTCGTGAATAATGCGGCTAGGAAGGTTTTGTCACCACCTGTGTGGCGGCGGGGACGTCGGGAAATGGAGTGGGTGCTTCCAGGTTAAGGGGGAGCTTCTTTCCCTCCACCGCCCATTTCATCTCGACCGCGAAGTGGTCGAAGGTGCGGTTCTCAAGTACGTATCGATACCCCGCATCAGCAATCCGATGACGCTCGTCCGGAAGCTCCAGGTACTTCGCTACCATCTCCTCGCATTCTTCATGACTCTTGTAGAGGAGTGCGTGCTCTCCAGGCTTGACGACCTCCTCCATTCCCGGGGAGCAACTCGTCACCAAAAACCCACCGCACCCGAGCGTCAGCCACGTCCGATTCGAACAGTAACACTCAAAGTCGTGGCGAGCATCCAATCCAACAACGACCTTTGCTCCGGCGCAAATCCGGGCATAGTCTCGAGGAAACACGTCCGTCTTCCAGCTCTGAAGACCGGTCAGCTTCTTCCAGTCTTTTGACCCATAGATCCGAACATCAAATCTGCGGGAGAGCCTCTGAAGAAGATCGTGCCGCTCCTGATCCCCTGGCCGGCCAATAAAAGCAATGTCGCTTCTGTACCTGGGAGGCACCGAACCCAGAAAGCGCACGTGAAGCTCCGGATCAACAGCCCCTCGGATGAAGTAGGACCGATCGACACCGAGCTCAACAACTTCTCGTGCCTGGGTTCGATTCGTGATGAGAAAGACATGGCCCAGCCGGGCAAGCTCAACCAGGCGAGGATCAATCGGCACCCCGAGATCTTCCGAGAAGACGACACAGGGTACCCGCGGAGCAATGTGGGAAAGAACCTCGGGCGTCACATCCTTGGAGTAGACAAACACAAGGTCGGGAGCAAAGGATTCAAACACGGAGATGGCGCGTCGGTAGGCCGCTCGCTCACCCGCGATACGACGTAACCGATTCAAATTAAGGATCTTGACCAGATCTCCCCGTCTCTGGAGCGCAGCCCCAAGACTGTGGGCAAACCTGGTCCTCTTCTTTTTCTTGCTGAAAATCAGCACTCGCTGATTCATCTGGCCTCACTGAGGCTCTGGCCGTCAGGACTCTGGAGAACAACTTCCTAATCCTCACGGCGGACAAGCCCAATAGGGTTCAACCGAACAAACCCACCGTTAACCCCCATCTTGAATCTACGTTCCCGATGACCCCCAAGCAAGCTGCTGCCCGTCCCCTCTTGACATTTTCATGCCTCGACCCAAGTCTAGCAGCCCGTAGACAAAGTCAGATTTCGCCGAGAACAGCCCTTTCAGCCCGGCTCCGCGTCGCCAAAAAGCACAAGAATCAACAACGAAATCGCTCGCTCCATCGGAGAACCCATGGCCCAGTCCAATCCGTCTCTTCCCCTCCTCGGCACCGTCTTCGTCTGCGGAGCGTGCGTCATGACGATCGAAATGAGCGCCTCACGGCTCCTCCAGCCCCATTTCGGATCCTCGGTCTATGTGTGGACCAATATTATCGCAGTCATCATGGCGGGACTCGCCCTTGGCTACTATTTCGGGGGCCGCACCGCTGATCGATTCCCGGAACCTCGGGTACTCCACCGTTTAATTCTGAGCGCCGGACTCCTGGTACTGGTGGTCCCCCTGTTTTCCTCAGCGGTTCAGAGCTTTTTTCTTCCCGCCTTCGGCGATCTCCCGCCCCGGGGAGCCCATCGTGAAGTTGTCCTCGGCTCCCTGGCCAGCACGGTCATCCTTTTCGTCATCCCCATCCTTCTTCTCGGGGCAATTCCTCCCTTCGCCGTCAAGCTCCTGACCCAGGCCGGAAAACCGTCCGGGGCCGCCTCGGGTCAAATTCTGATGGTCTCGACCCTCGGGAGCATCCTGGGAACGTTCATTCCCGCACATCTCTCCATCCCGACCCTGGGCACTCGCTTGACCTACATCATCGCCGGAGGAGTCCTTTTTCTGGTCGGGGCGATGGGAGCGTTTCGAAAAAAAGCCATCCCTCTGATCCTTCTTCCCGTTGGCCTGGGATTTCTGTGCGAACAGGGCCCGATCCGGGCCACCGTCGACAGCATCTACGAGACCGAATCGAGCTATCAGTACATCAACGTGCTGAAGCCTCCTTCTGAACCCGCGGGGACGGAATCGGTCGTCCTGACCCTGGATGAAGGTGTCCGGGACTATCAGTCGTTGTACATCCCGGGAAACCCTCTCACCGGCGGCCTCTACTTTGATTACTACATCCTACTCCCGTGGCTGTTGCCGACCGACGACCCTCTCGACATCCTCATCCTGGGTGCTGGAGCAGGAACGATTACCCGGAGTCTTCTCCAGATCGTGGGCGAGGAGCGGATCGCATCCATCGACGCGGTTGAAATCGATCCAAAGGTGATCGAGGTAGGAAGCCTCTACTTCGACGCCGACTTCGGGCCTGAAAGTAAAGCCGTTTCCCGGGAGGCGGACGGCCGTTTCTTCCTGCAAACAACCACGAAATCCTATGACCTCATCATCGTCGACGCCTATGCAAACCAGGTCTACATTCCGTTTCACTTCACGACGAAAGAGTTCTTTTCCCTCGTTCACAAGAGACTTCGTCCCCACGGAATCCTCGGAATGAACGTCAGCACGTTCTCGACGAATTCCCCCCTCTTTGGATCGATCGCGCGCTCCCTGACCCAGGCCTTTTCAACGGTCTACCGGACTCCGATCTTTGGCGGAACATGGAACCAGATGATCTTCGCCCCCAGGGAGACTCTCCATCGCACCTGGGATGACCTGACAACCGAAGCCATTCCAGATCCACTCCACGTCGTCTACCGGCGGGCCCGAGACTTGACCCAACCGCTCCTGACTTCCGGAAGCCGAGCCGAGGTTCTCACCGATGACTGGGCTCCCGTTGAACAATATCTGAACGAGGAACTCTCCAATCAAGAGCCCTCAGTCCTTCCGCTGGGAGATCAAGAACAAGAAAAGACCCCCTCCGTCACGATCGATCTGGATCCAGAAGCCTCTCGTCAGGCTTTTCAAAGGTTTTCCAGGCTCTGGGAGGACGACGAGCGAGAAAACGCCTTCAACGAGTTCCTCCTTGCCTACTCTCTGGATCCAGCCGGGCAAGATTACAGTGGCTACGCCTACGGAACCTTTCTTCAGGATGGAGAAATCCGGCTGGCTCAGCGCTTCTTCGAAACAGCAATCGAACGGGAGCCCGATAACCTCGATGTTCTCTACTATCGAGGATGGTCTCTTTTTGAGCTTGGAGACGTCTCCCGGGCCGCCACGGTCATCGAGAGAGTGGTCAGGACCGAGGGGAACAACAAATACGTCCCGGCTGCCTGGTCCTTCCTTGGAACCATGCGCTTCGTCCTGGGAGATCTCGGAGGAGCCAAGACCGCCTACCATCAACACGCGACTCACGATCCAGACGATCCGGGAGCCAGGGCCGCCCTCGAAAGCCTGGCCAGGATCGAAGCAGGAAGACCCCGCCAGGCAGCTGCTTTCCTGGCCCTCCTGGCTCTCCTCTCCATCGGATATTTCCTGTGGCGAAAGTGGATTGGCACCTCGCCCGTTGACATGACCACGTCTCCAAGCGAGAACGGGACCTGAACCATCTCCTCGGAGGGCACCTCATGACAGACGGGCAAAAGCCACCGGACGGCCGCATGCGACCAATCATCCTGTCACCAGTTTGCGCCGGCATTCTTCTCCTCCTCTTGAGCTCCGGATGCACGATGCTGACTCCGGTAGAAGCGCCTCTCGAAGCCGGCTCGTTCTACGTCCTGAAAAGCGAAGACAAGATGGTTCGATTCGAGTTTTTCCCTGCCAGACCGGGGCAACTCCACATCGTGCAGACCACTCAGGTGGAAGTTCCGCCGGAGGAAATCCTGGAGACAGGAAGTGATGGCGCCGAGACGCCTTTCAATGACTCCGGGGGAGATGCAACACTCCAGATGTCGCGAATCTTTTACTTCATGGATCAGGAGACCGGAAAAATCACGTTTTGCCCGGACTTTCCCGGTGACGTGGGGGAGCACTCAAGGGCCTATTCACCCGGACTCCCCAAAAAAGGCCAGTTGCTTCCCCTCGGGCGAATCGGGGACGGAAGCACTCCCGACGAAACCGACTTCGTGTGCCACGGCGAAAGCGTCTACGAGTTCAACGGCCGCGAAATCCCGGTCATCAAGATTCAGGGTCAACTCCCTGACCGGGAAGACATCATCTTCTACTCCAAGCGAACGGGGATCATCGTCTCCGCCAGCTTCAAATCGGGCCTGACTCTGGACGAGTTTCATCTCGTCGACACGAACATGTTCCCCTGACCACGCAGGAACCCGCTAAGAAACACACAAGAAATCGGGCTCGATCTTCTTGGGCAGGACTCCCGCTTCAAAGCCCCGAATCATGAGTCGACGGACCGCCTCTTTACCTTCCTCTCCGTAATCCAGGGTGAGGTCGTTGACGTACATCTCGACGAACCGATCCGTCTTCTTGGGATCCATGTCCCGGGCAAACCCCATGGCGTGGGAAAGAGCGTCTTTGCGGTGTTCGATCCCATGCTGGACGCTCTTCAAGACCATGCGGGCGCAATCCTCCATGACTTTCTCCCCAAGATCTCGCCTGACCGCGTTGGCCCCGAGAGGCAGAGGAAGACCGTCCTCCTTCTCGAACCACCACTCCCCGAGGTCGAGGATCTTCTGGCACCCCTCTTCCTGGTAGGTGAGCTGGCCCTCGTGAATCACCACTCCGGCCACAAAATTCCCCTGAGCCACCTCGTTCAGAATCTGCATGAAGGGAACGACCTTGGTTTTGACTCCGGGAACCGCGAGCTTCAAAAGCAGGTTGGCACTCGTCCACTCCCCGGGAACAGCCACCACCTGGCCCTTCAATTGATCGACGGTAAGGGGCGAACCGGCAACCAGGACAGGCCCATATTTCAGCCCAAAGCTCGCACCACAGGTCATCAGGCGATAGACCTCCGCCAGATGAGCATAGGCATGAAACGAGATCGCGGTGATCTCATAAAACCCTGTAAGCGCCTGTTGGTTCAGGCTCTCGATATCCCCGAGTTCGGTCGCGACCTCGTATCCGGGGGTCTCCACGTGGCCCTTGGCGAGAGCGTGAAACATGAAGGCGTCGTCGGAATCCGGACTATGTGCAATGCTGATTCTCATGAAAACCTCGGTCCGAGAACAATCGGGCAAAACTCCACCGCGGGCTCGACGAAGAAAACCGGTCTTGCCCCCTGGTTCAAACGACCTCACAGGATATGCCCAGGTAATCCCTTTACAAGCCCTCTTGAACTCGAAAAATAGGGGGCTGTTCCAAAAAACCAGGAGGTTCGCGCGTTATGGCTTTCTTTACCCCGGAGCAAGAGCTCACGCTCTATAAGCTTCATCGGACGGAAGAGAACTTTGAGGACTATCTGAGCTTCCTCAAAGATTCCCTCCAGGACTTCGTGGCGACCAAAGTGGCCCCGAATGCTGAGAAAAACGACCGGGACGAAATCTTCCCCGAGTCTACATTTCATGAGCTCGGGGAACTTGGCTTCATCTCACTGCCGTTTCCCGAGAAGTATGGGGGGATGGAGGCCTGCTTTTCCTACTACAACGCAGGGCTCGAGACCCTGACGAAGGGGGATGCCGGGTTCGCTCTTGGGGTTGCCATTCACGGCACGACAGCAAGCGGGATCAACCTCTTCGCGAACGACAGCCTCAAGGAAAAGTACCTTCCCGGGCTCGTTTCCGGCGAGAAGATCGGGGCGTTTTCCCTTTCCGAACCGGACAGCGGAAGCGATGCCAAGGCCATCAAGACCCGGTACCCCGAGGACTCCAACGGCGATTTCCTCCTGAACGGAACGAAATACTGGATCACCAATGCTCTCAGCGCCGACGTGTTTTATGTCTTTGCCAACGGGCCCGACGGGCGAATCAGCGCCTTCCTCGTGGAAAAAGGCTGGGACGGGACCTTCGAACAGGCAAAGATCGAAGACAAGATGGGTGTCCGGAGTTCGAATACCGCCGAACTGATCTTTCAGGACTACAAGGTTCCCAAGGAGAATCTCGTCGGGGAACCTGGAGGCGGTTTCAAGCAGGCCATGCTCATGCTGAATGGCGGCCGGGTGACCATCTCCAGCTGGTCAACCGGTATCGCTCAGGGCGCCTACGAGAAGCTCTTGAAATACGCTCATGAGCGTCAGCTCTTCGATGGACTCCTGAAAGACCTGGTGCCGATTCAAAAAGAGATCGCCGAAATGTCGATCGAGATCCGAGCCGCAAGAACCCTCGCGTACGATACCGCCTTCTACTACACCCAGAAAAAGGGAGATGTAGCGAGGCTCGCTGCCCAGGCAAAAATGAAAGCAACGGAAGTTTCCGTCTATGTTGCCGAGCGGGCGATTCAACTTGCGGGCGGATACGGATACGTGAAGGATTCCAAGATTGAACGTCACCTGCGCGACGCCCTTCTTGGAAGAATCGGCGAGGGAGCAAACGAGCTCTTGACCTCGGTAGTCATACCCCGGTCCATCTTGAAAGAGTTCGAAGAGAACCCGATCACCGACCAATGGTAGGCCGAACGTAAAGTCGGCGAAGTGGCTCTTAGAAGATCTGTCCGGTCCAGACTCCATGGTATCCACCGTAACCCGGTGGTAGGAGCGGACCGGACAAACCATTCAAACCGAGTTGAGAACAACCCTCTGCGAGGGGCAGCCCGACTCGTCCGCCGAAGCTCGAAGAGCGAAGGCGGAAGGCGGGCTATTCGACGACCAACACCACCATATTCGTGACGCTGAAATCCACAGGGTTCGCACCCGTATCCTCTAACAAGCACTGAATCGTGACCGTGATCGGGCTCCCCAAACCTCCCGACTTCGTCAGGCTAAACGGCGTGGTGCTCGGACCATTGATCTCACTGACCCCGCTGCATACCAGGCCGGGCAATCCACCCCGAATACATTTGAAAGGCTTGGGGTCGCCGCCATGCAGCGGAGTCGGGTTGCCAAAACAACCGAGGAGACTTCCGGCTGCCATGAGGTTCATGGGGTTCTGGGGAGGACAAGCCCAGGCGTAGAGAACGTAGCGACCCATCGCCGGCCCTGCCCCTGAAGAAGCCAGGGCCACCGTAATGTCCGTGCTCAAAGGAACAGAGACGGTGCGACATCCGGGAGAGCCCGCCGAACCATTCACGGTCAAAGGTTCCTCCGGACCGCCGCCTCCAAGATTCACGGTCCCACGACCACAATCTTCCAGGATTTGTCCCCGGATCTCACCGGCCGGAAACATCGCGGAATGGATATTCACGTACATCAGTCCGGACAGAATATCTGCCTCCATCCCTTCCGGGTAATTCCAGGTACCGGTCTTTGGACTCCCGAGAGGAAGAGGAAAGAGAATCCCCGCTCCCATTCCCGGGGGAGCCGGACCATGAATATGAGCCACGGTCTCCGCAGCCATCAAACCGGAAAAGGAAATGTCAAATTCCAGAGTGTTGTTCAAGGTATCAATTTCAAAGGTTCCCGTCCCGGTCCCGGCGGAACCATTGGGAGGCGTAGCCTGGCCCCCGTCGAGACTTGCGGTGTACCGAATGATCTTGGACTTGACGATTTGGCCGCGAATTTCGCCGGCAGGGAACATCATGGAGTGGATGTTCACATAGGTCAAACCGGCAAGGATACTCGACTCCATGCTCTGAGGATAATTCCAGGTACCGATTTTCGGACTTCCCAGAGGAAGAGGAAAGAGAATCCCGGCTCCCGAACCCGGAGGTGCCGGGCCGTGGATGTGAGCAACGGTCTCCGCTGTGGTCAATCCACTGAACTCGATCTCGAAGTCGAGAGTGTTTGCCGCCGTATCGATGACGAACGTGGCAACTCCGGTTCCCGTGGAACCATTCGGCGGGGTGGCCTGCCCTCCATCAAGGGGAGCGGACATCTTCAGAACCGCTGCCTGACCCGGAACGATCAGGATCAAGAACAACGCGGCGGGGACGAGAATTCTCGAACAGACTTT
>JAJDCM010000092.1 GCA_029260825.1 Planctomycetota bacterium
ATCGCCCTCACCGCGACGGCCACCATGAGCGTTTCCGATGACATCCTCGACAAACTCGACCTCCAAGACCCCCTGGTGATCCGCACCGGAATCGAGCGGGAGAACCTTTTTCTCTCCAGCACACCCGTTTTCGCTGCCGACGAAAAACTTCCCATCCTCATGGATCGAATCCGATCGATGGGTGGTGCGGGCATCGTCTACTCCACGCTCATTCGAGACCTGGAAGAACTCCATTCCGAGCTAAAACGAAAAGGAATCAATAGTCTTGTCTATCACGGAAAGCTCTCCCCGCAAGAGCGCCGCGCCATGCAAGACCGATTCATGGAGAGCCAAGAGGAGGTGGTCCTTGCTACGAATGCGTTCGGAATGGGGGTCGACAAGGAAGATATTCGCTTCGTTCTCCACGCTCAAATGCCCCGTACACTGGAGGCCTGGACCCAGGAAGTCGGACGCTCCGGTCGAGACGGAAAGCCCTCCTATTGCGAGATGCTTTACTTCGAAGAAGACATTGCCATCCAGCAGAACTTCATCCGCTGGGCAAACCCCACCCTGGAATACCTCGTTGGGGTCTACGAAACCCTGCGGGGCTGGGGAGAGAGGCTCCAGGCGAAGGATGCGGACGACCTTCGAGATGAACTCCTGATCAAGAGCCGGGGGGACAATCGCATCCATATCTGTCTCAAGTGGCTGGAGGTGATGGGCATCACCAAGGGATCCTTCGAGACCCACGATCTCGAGCTCGTGGCCGAACTGCATCCGGAAAAACTTCCCTCTTTCGTTGGAAGCGCCGAGAAGCTAAAAGGCGATCTTCAAGGGCTCCTCACCATGACCCGATTTGCTTCGGGTGATGCTGAATGTCGCCGGGTTACCATCGGGCGTCATTTCGGGATCCCGGTCCCTGAATCCGAGGTTCCCTGTGGCAACTGCGATGCATGCACCGACGGGAAGGCCTGGCTTTCCGAGAAGATGCCTCGGCGAGACCTGACCCGACAAAAGGATCACACGAGCCCCACCAGAGAGGCCGGCAATTCCGCGCCCTCCCCACCCCGCTTTCAGCGGGGAGATTGGGTTCGGGTCAATCGTCGGCACCTGGGCCAGGTAATCCGGGTCGAAGGAGAAGGGAGAAAAACACGCATCGTGGTGGAAGACAGCAAGGATCTCAAGAGGCGGACAATCGATCCAGGGCGACAAAGAGTCGAGAAAGAAAAGTGATCAATTCTTCGCAGTGGAAGCTTGAGGTGTGTGTGGGCAGCGTCGAGGGAGTAGCCGCTGCTACCCGGGCCGGGGCAGATCGCGTCGAACTGTGCGCAAACCTCATCGAGGGAGGAACGACTCCAAGCAGCGGCATGATGAAGCTGGCTCGAGAAGTGACGACCATTCCCATCATGACGATGATCCGGCCCCGAGGAGGCGACTTTTGCTACACAGAAGCCGAGCTTGAAGTCATGCGGGCCGACATCGACCACGCAAGGGAATCGGGCTCCAGCGGAATCGTCCTCGGTGCGCTTTCTACCGACGGAACGATCGACCTGATTTCGACCCAGGAACTCATGGAAAGGGCAAGTCCACTTCCGGTAACCTTCCACCGTGCCTTTGATATGACTCCCGACCCGTTTGTCGCCCTCGATCAGCTCATCGATCTCGGAGTGACCCGGGTCCTCACATCAGGGCAGGAAGCCTCGGCGGAAAAAGGCATCCCCCTCCTCAAAGAGCTCGTCGACAAAGCCGAGGACAAGATCATTATCCTTCCCGGAGGAGGCATTCGAGAACAGAGCATTCGATCGATCCTTGAATCTACGGGGGCCGTCGAAGCTCACTTCTCCGCGTCGGTCCGGTCCAAAAGCCCGATGACTCATAGAAACTCACGAGTCTTCATGGGCTCTCCCAGTCCACCGGGAGAGTACGAGAGAACCCGAACAGACGAAGCCCGGGTTCGAGCCTTCAAGGCGGCCCTTCAAAACTGAAAGTAGATGAAGGGTTTGTAGCTCACCGGAATAAACGGCAGGATGAACGCGATCAAAAAGCCATAGGCCGGAGCAAAGAGCCAGCCAGGAACCCGATCCACCCAGCGGGATCCGGCAAATCGATACGTCAATCCGTGAATGATCAGAACCGGGATGAAGATCAGAAACACTCTGAGATCAAGGGAGGCCTCACCGTCCGTACCGAGAAATGCGTAGGCACGAAGCATGTAAAGCGCGCCCTCCACCGACTCGGAACGAAAGACGAGCAGGCTTGCCATGAAGACATACATGGTCACGACTGGCCCAAGGATGAAAAACACGATTCGATAAGATCGCTTATTCCGAATCCCTTGGGTGAGTCCTACATGAGTTCGGTGAATCACGAGGCCCACCCCGTGAATTGCCCCGTAAAGCATGAAGTTCAATCCCGCTCCGTGCCAGAGCCCCCCCAGGATCATGGTAACGAATAGGTTTCGCAACACCTGAACCCGCGTTCCTCGACTTCCTCCCATCGGAATGTAGAGGTAATCTCGAAGCCAGGTGGACAAGCTGACGTGCCATCGAGTCCAGAATTCCGACAGGTTCCCGGAGAAGTACGGGTGTTTGAAGTTGATTGTTAGCTCGTATCCCAAGAGCCCCGCGGTAGCGACAGCCATGTCGGAATAGCCGGAAAAATCTCCATAAAGCTGAAGAGTGTAGGAAAGCATCGAAAGCCAGACGCTTTTTGCATCATAGATCGCCGGATCACGAAACACCTGATCCACGAGAACGGCGAAGTTATCTGCGAGACAGACCTTCTTCACGTACCCCACAAGAAACAAGAAGAGCATCGCTTTGACTCGAACCGAGGAAAAACTCCTCTTTTGTCGAAGCTGGGGCAAAAAAGACGATGCCCTCACGATGGGACCGGCCACAAGCTGGGGAAAAAACGCCACAAAGAGGGAAAAGTCCAGGAAGCTGCGGATGGGAATGAGCTTCCCTCGATAGACATCGATGGTGTAGCTCATGGACTGAAAGGTAAAGAAACTGATTCCTACCGGGAGAATGATCGAAAGGGTTCGCAAGCCCGGATCGAAACCGACAAGAGAAAGAAGATCCTGGGTTGAAGCCACGAAGAAATTGAAATACTTGAAGAAGCCGAGAATCCCCAGATTCGCGATGAGGCTCATCACGAGCCATAGCCTCCGTCCCCCTTTCGGTTTCGAGTGGGAGAGGAGAAGACCCACAAGAAAGTCGACAGAAGTGGACGCAAGGATCAGAAAGAGGAAGCGCCAATCCCAGGCTCCATAGAAGACATAACTTCCGGCAAGCAACAGAACTTTTCTGGATCGATTCGTGGGAAGAGCCCAATACAATCCAAAGATCAGCAGGAAAAAGGCGAAGAATAGCGGTTCCGTGAAGAGCATCTCTTCCTACTCCTCGCTCTTTGAGGAAAGAGATGAAAGATAGGCGGCGAACAGCTGGGCAAGCAGAGTTGTTTGGCGGGCCGCACCGGTTGCGTTCGGATGGTCCGCATCGAACAGGTTGGCAACATCATGGAGATGAGGGTACTTCACCGGATCATTAAGAGAAAACAGGACAGGAACAAAACCCTCTTTCCCAAGACGAAGAAGAACCGGCGATCCGGAGTTCCTCATCGGGATCACGTAAATTGGCTGGGCGCCATAGGCTTCGATGATCGCCTTTTGCCGTCGAAGCGCCCTCCTGTTATAGGCGCCGATTTCTTCGGCCGTCACTTTCCGCCGGTTCTCGGTCTCGATCCTCTCCACCCTCTTTGCCTGGCTTTCGATGGTTTGTAGAAACTCGATGTGGCGGGCGGCGAAATGTCCTTCCAGCTCCATGGATGCATCAAGAGGCTCAAAGCCTTCCCGGGCGAGGAATGTGGATCCGGGACCATCCATCTCATGGTCGCCCCCTGACGAAGGCTCCCTCTTGAAGAGCTCAAATCCACGGCCGAGGTGGGCGGCACGAGCAAAAAAATGGCCGATGTGCAGCCCGACGAGTTCTAGCTTCTCAAGGAGAGATTCCCTGCTGATGACGATCGAGTTCAGAACTGAGAGGGTCTCCTCGAAATCGTGCCAAACAATGGTTCGCAGCGTGTAGTGGTTCTTTTCGTTGATGTGTGCATCCCACCACCCGAGCTCGATGAATGCGAACTTCAGATTCCGGGGGCGCAACGAGAGAATACTGCGCATGCTCGCGTTCGCCTCGTGAGGAAGCATTCCCCAGAAGGCACAGTTAAAGGACTCGACCGGGTAGCCGAGCTTTCCCATCTCCCGATCAAAAACGTTGGGAGCAATGCCGCGAAGGACGTGGCTTGAGCCGAAGAACAGGACGTCATAGGCGTCTTTTTGGACCTTGAAATGGTCGACTTTTCGCTGGATCCGAGGATCCTGGAAGAACGAGAAATTCCCGAGAGACTCAAAGGCTGCAGAGCCCAGGAAGAACCCGACCACGGCGAGGCCGATCAAAAGACCGATCCGGCACGTGTGCCCAAGAGCTCTACTCTCCCCCTGGTTCACTTGGAGTATCCTTGAGTGAAGACCGTATGATCGAAAACAGCCGGTGCCATGATAGTTCCAGGTGGTCCAGTTTCCAAGCAGCTTACAACCGACGAGCTCGGCGACCCGAATGATCCGTGAAGTGCACCCCCTCGTCATCGGA
Source organism: Planctomycetota bacterium (assembly GCA_029260825.1). Classification (GTDB taxonomy): domain Bacteria; phylum Planctomycetota; class JACOTG01; order JACOTG01; family JAJDCM01; genus JAJDCM01. The sequence continues at coordinate 4,629 of JAJDCM010000092.1, forward strand.
GCAGAAAAGACCTCCCGCAAACTGATATGCTTTCTCTTCGGCTGACGAGATGGGCGGCCGGGCATGAAACATTCGGAATCTCGACGACTACCACAAGGAGAGGGCCGTCTTCATGACGACAAGGATCGGCGTCGGTCATAGTACCCGGCAAGATTCTCGAAAAGCAGGCGCGGAGGCTTCGCAACGCGCAATGACAATGGCCGATGGAGCGGATCCCGACCTCGTCCTTCTCTTTTCGACCGCAAAGCATGACCCAAAAGCCCTGCGAGACGGCGTCCGGCAAATTGTCGGAAAAGGCCCTCTGATCATCGGGGGTTATGCCGTTGGCATCATTACCCACGACTTTCTTTCCTACGATGGCACCGAAATCGGCGTCCTCTTTCTATCCTCCGAAACAATTCAGAGCCAGGCCTTCGTCGCCACGGACATCGCGGATCGAGAAAAGGCCGCGGGTCAGGAGCTCTCCCAAAAGCTGATGGGAGCCAATCCGACCGAAAAGGATTGCCTCCTCCTGTTCTATGACTCCATCAATTTCACCACCGGCGATGTCCGCCTCAATCGGGCCACACCCCTCCTCGAAGGGATGGGTGAGGCCATCAAGACGTGGCCCAAGACTGCGGGCCTTGGCATGATCGGTGACATGCAGCTCTCTCCCACTCACCAGTGGCTGGGAGATCAAGTTCTCCAGCAATCGGCGCTAGGAGTCTGTCG
>JAJDCM010000093.1 GCA_029260825.1 Planctomycetota bacterium
ATGAAACTCGCGTAGAAGCCCACACCGAACTGACCGATCAATTCGGGCGAGACTTCTTTATCCTTCTTCTTGCTCTCTTTGAGCAGCTTCAAGAATTCCTTTGAACCCGACTTCGCGATGGTTCCGATATTGGTCAGAACCTCGTCCTTGCTCATGCCGATCCCGTTGTCCTGAACAAACAAGGTTCGAGCCTTCCGATCCACGGTGAGAGTGATTCCAAGCTCTCCCTCGGGAAGCAGATCCGGTCGGGTCAAAGCTTCGAAGCGGACCTTATCCAGGGCATCCGACGCATTGGATATCAACTCCCTCAAGAACACGTCCTTGTTGGTGTAGAGGGAATGAATCATCAGGTCGAGGAGCTGGTTAATCTCCGCTTGAAACTCGTGGGTCTCAGCAACCTTGCTCATCGCGTTCACTTCTCCATGAAATAGGGTTGGATTAGGATCTTGTGAGGTGTCATCCAGGCTTCGCTACACATCGAGCCCGGAGGCAGCATCATGCTGGTGGCAGCATTATATATTGTGGAATGGCGAGGTTGGAGAGGTGAACGCGAAAGATGGAAAATCATTCCACCGGGAGCGGGCCTGGCTCCCCTCCCAGTTCAGACTTCTCACCCGAGGGTACGAAGGCGGGGAATTGACTCAAAAGCCGACCGCAAGCTGGTATATCCTTCGAATCTCTTTCATGATAGTGCATTGACCATGGTCACACGAGCCCAGAATCCAACTTTGAAACCGATGAAGTCCAAGTCCGGGGACGGAATTGCTGTCCAACTGCGAGGTCAACTGCTGATCGTACCCATCGAGGACGGGGTAGCAGATCTGTCCAGGGGATTCGTCCTCAACCCGAGCGCCTTTGCCATCTGGGAGTCACTCCGGAAATCAAAGAGGACGGAAGAAGTCTGGGCGGAGCTGGCAAGGAGCGCCACCATCTCGACCGATCAGGCAAAGAAAGACGTTGAGTCTCTCGTTGCCGACCTGGCGAAACTCGGCCTCGATCCCAAAAGCCCCGTTGAGGTTGTCCAGCGAACCCAAGCGGCAGAGGAGTCCCCCACCACCGGCTCAGCGCTTTCCAGCCATGACATGGAGGAACTCGCCAAGGCGGTTCTTTCCACATCCAATCGGCTGAGGTTCAAGGCCCGTGGAAGAAGCATGCGCCCGACGATTCCCGACGGGTCAATCCTTGAGATCCAGAAAAACGCTTTTTCGGAAGTTCGAAAGAACGATATCATTCTTTACAGTGCAGGGACCCATCGCCTCGTAGCTCATCGAGTCCTACGAAGAAAAGGTGACATTCTCCTCGCTCGTGGAGACTCGAGCCTCCGAATCGATCGGGTTGAGGAGGGCAATTACCTCGGCTCGGTGATCGCCCGCATTTCATCGAACCGTGGCGGTGAGACCCGCACCGATCTGACATCGACTCTTTGCCGGGCTCAAGGGATTGTCTCCGGTCGACTTTTCCCTCTCCTGGTCATCCTGTCACGCCCCTTCATTTCCTGGATTCGCAAATCTTTTGAGCGCCGATCTATTTGCCGGGGCATCCTCCACCTCTTCGTCCGCGGAGCCTGCTGGGCATTCTTCAAGATCGAACGATTGTCATTCAGGATTTCTCGCCGGCTCTGGGCGCTTCGGGCAGCCTTGCTTTCTCCGGAAGAGAAAGTTGAGATGCGTCGGAAACTCTACGAGAAATGGTCCATCCAGGAGTTCACATCTCTTGCGGAAAACGTCAACGCCGGCCTCACCCTGATTGAAGAAACCTTGGTCTCCCGACATCCAATCTCCGGAAAAGCACTGGTCGTTGGCTGCGGACCCGGTCGCGAAGCAATCGCCCTCACGAAACTGGGCTGTGAGGTGGTCGGAATGGACTACCAGGAAGCCATGCTGGAGCGAGCCCGAAAGGAAGCAAAAAAGCGGGGTCTGAACATTCGTTTTGAGCTCGGGGAAGCTGACAACTTCTCCCTACCCATCCAGGATTTCGACTACGTGGTCGGTTTCTCCGGGATCTACAACATGCTTCTACCGCGAAAAAAACGCCTCTCTTTCCTGGAAAGCGCAAAGCGTCACCTCAAACCAGGCGGCAAGGTTCTCCTCACCTTCCTCACCCAATACGTGTCCACCGAAAACGAACATGGCGAGGTCCCCACGACGTTCTTATCGACCTTGAACCCCTACCACGAACAAGGCGACCTCATTCTTATTAACGAGGCCGTCCACGTAATACCTCGCAGGAAAGAGCTCGAGCGGGAAACCCTTGAAGCGGGTTTTACCATCGAGATGCTCTATCGAGATCAGCGGGCCTTCGACCGAGTGGCAAACCAGGTGAAGTCTTTCGCCATTCTGGTTCGGAGTTCATGAGATCCCTACTTCGGGGGATCCTTCTTTTCGGACACATGCTCCAAAGCCTTTTGACCTACGTGACACTGCGCCGGAGAAACTCGACCAGGACCGATTGCATCCTCTGCTTCACTCACTTCCAGGACCTTGACCGAGACGGCCGTGACCGGCAGATGGGTCCTCTTACCGATGAAATCCTGGAGCGCAACCTACCTCTGATCGAGATCACTCAGGTTCCTCTTTGGTGGGGCGCCTTATCAAAGAACAAAGCCCGAAAGAAACGCCCCTTCCTTTCCCACGCAGCAATCCTTGGCATGGCCAAATTGATAAGAGGGCCCGGAGCCAGTCGTGAGAAACAAGCTCGCTCACGCGAGAGAGTTGCCGGCTGGATCCTTCGCAACCTCGGGATCAGAAAGGCATACCTGATTGATGAATCAGGCTCGGGGCAAACCTACGTCCGCGCTTGCCTGAAGCTCGGGATTCCGGTCTATGGAATCCAGCACGGCGACTTCCAGCCGGGAAACCCTCAGTACGATCCATCGGAGTGGAGCAAGCAAGGCCGGCTCCCCCCAGCAGCTGTGAACTGTCTCTTCACCTGGAGCCCCTGGTTTCGGTCCCGATTGATTCGGATCTCACCGATCTATCACGAGTCCAACACGCTCGTTGCCGGCCGCTTGCGAAATCAAGAGCCGGAAAGTCAGTCCAATCCGACATGCCCCGAAAAGATCCGGATCCTGCTGATCTCCGAACCAAGCAAGAGATTTCACGAGGGGGCTTCTCCCTATGTGGCGCGACTCGAGGAGAACCCGAAGATCGACTTGCGAATCAGACGTCACCCTGCCGAAGCCTCCGGGACCGGCGATTCTCCCGAACCCAACCTTGCCCTCGATCTTGCGGGGGTAGACATCGCTGTTGGGAACTCCTCTTCGGCCCTTCTTGAAGCTCTCGAACTTGGTCTCGGCGTTATCTGCTTGACCTCAAAGGATCTAGGAGACCCGGCTCGCTACGCGGAAGAAGGGCTCGCGGTGCGATGCGACACGCCGGACAAGCTTGAAGTTTCAATCGAATGCGCTCTGGACGAATCGGCGAGAAGAGAAAGACGAGAACGGGTCTGGGGCACGGAAAGACGGGAGCCTGCTCGCTTCATCCTGGACCAATCCCAACCATAACCACCTACCTATCATGTTATTACCAACACAAATCATCCCACGCATTCGATTGGGGACGACTCCCTCCCGCGCCCGGGGGACCTGCCTTGGTCCTACAATCCCCCGGTTGGACCTCATCCACCACTAGACGAAGGTGAAAGACGTCAGTAGAGTAGTGACTGGAAGTATTGTGATTTGATTCTGGTCTCGACCGAAAAAGATAGCTGACCGCTAGGAGGTTTATCTCGATGTCCAAGCCACAAGAAAAGATCCAGAAAGCGGATCAAGACAAGGCCAAAGAAACGTACGAGGCACCGAAAGTTCAGTCCATGAAACTGAGCGACGAGGCTGCTGAAGCCCTCACCTGAAACCTCATTTCATCCTCCTAGGAGAGTGAGGCCGGTCGGCTTCACCCGCATGAAAACGATCCATTCATCCAGAGCCTCCGCCCTCGCGGAGGCTTTGGCTCTTTTCAAGGCCCAGTTTCATCACCGGTATTCGCCATGAGCACAGTTGCTGACACCTCTCCCGGTCTTCGAGCCTTCACCCTGGAGCTGACCAAGGCGTGCAATCTTCGATGTGGCTACTGCTACTATGCGGTTCGCGAAGACGCCTACAGTCCAGCCCAACGCATGGACAAGGAAGTTGCAGAAAAGTCGGTCGACATGCTCGTGAAAAGCCAGTCATCCGAGCTTCACATTCACTTCTTCGGAGGCGAGCCCCTTCTCAACTTCCCCGTCCTCGCTCACACGGTTCTCTATGCGAAACAAGAAGCGGCGAAAGTAGGAAAGACTTTCACCTTCGAGATGACAACGAACGGAACTCGATTCACCGATGACGTGATCGAGTTCTTGAATGAACACAAGATCCGCGTCGCCGTGAGCTTTGACGGCCCAAAAGAGTTGCAGGATGTGGTGCGTCCTCTTTCGGGAGGCAGCTCCTACGCTCTTGCTGAGCCGCAAATCCGCAAGTTCCTGGCATCGAGAGCGGGAACCGAGCTCGAACTTGAGACCTGGTGCTCCGCCGTAATCACCCGTCTCGACCTCGACATCCGAAAGATTGTTCGACATTTTGAGAGCCTTGGCTTTCGAAAAGTGTTCTTCAGCCTCGTCACCGACATGGACGGCTCCGGGAACGGTATTCGCCCGTCTGATCTTCCTCTCCTGCTCGAGGCCTATGATGAGCTGGCGGCCGACTACGAGGCAAAACTTCGATCCGGCGAGCGGAATTCAGTCCATGTCTTCAACTCACACATGGACCAACTCCTTTCCGGCAAGAAGAGGGAGAATTTCTGCTATGGAGGGAGAGATTACCTCGGAGTCGCCGCCGACGGCAAACTCAACCTCTGTTATCGGTTTTATGAAGACAATGAGTTCGGAATGGGCTCGGTCGACGACGGTGTCACCAGGGATGTGACCGAACGGCTTCTTGAGCTTCCAGTCGAGAAGAAAACCCAGTGCTCGACCTGCTGGGCCCGGTACTTCTGTGGCGGAGGCTGTCACCATGAAAACGTGACCCTTGGGGGAAGCCTTGGCGAACCGAATCCCATCTCCTGTGATTTTCTCCGACACAACATGTCGAACGTCCTGGCAACGTGGGGTCGACTTCTTCGTGACGGAAGCGTTCCTCAGATCAAGGGAAGTGAAGACACAAGACAACGGCCTCTCGTCGAAAACACAACGTTCGATCTCTCGAACGACTGTCCCACCAAGAGCCCGGCGAACCACGAGCGGATCATCGAAAACGAAAGAGTTGTGTACAACCCGGAAAGCCACCAGGTTGTCCTTCTGAATCGAACCGCGGGCTTCATCCTCGAGAGGTGCGACGGGACCCAGTCGGTTGGAGAATTGCTAAGAGCGCTCGAAGAACATTTCGCCGCGCCCACCGAAGTCTTGCAAAGTGACCTTTTCGAGACTCTATCCGAACTGCGTCACAAGAAAATCGTCGCCTAGCAGCAACACCAGCTGCATCACATGATCCGAGCACGAGCCTTGGTTCACCTGGGGCGCGCTCTTTCTGCCACGAGCTAGTCGTCAAAACCACAACCTTCCCGAAATTTACCCGAACATCCTGCCAGATTCACCCGGTCTCGTGTATCATGAACCCTCCCTGAGGCAGCTCCGTCACACCCAAACGACGGACAACGGACGACAAAAGGAGGTCACATTGAAGAAGCACACCATCGGTGCGCTCATTGTGCTGGCGCTAGCCATGCATCCCGCTCCTCTCGCAGCAGAAGAGCAGACGAGCATCGAAACACAAGATTATGCGCTCAAACTCAAGGCTCGAACGTTTGTGCCCACAGAAGGCATCGATCAAGCCCTCCAGCAAACCCTTGCCACCCAGGGAACCGAACGAGTTCACTTCATTCTTCAGATCCGTGGCCCCGCAACTCCCGAAAGGATCGAGCTCCTTCGGGACAAAAGTGTCGAGCTGCTGCTACCGCTTCGAGAGTCCGGTTGGTTTGCATCGGCGGCCCGCGGAACGAATCTCACCGACCACTTCATCCGCTATGCCGGGCCTCTCCTTCCCACGGACAAAATCGATCCGATCCTCAGAGAAGATGAACTCCCACTCCGCATTCAGAGCGGCAAGGGAAAGATCATTGCCAGTGTCCGATTTCATAAGGATGTACCCTCCGTGCTGATGGAGGCTGTCATCCAGGAGTTTGACCCGGTTCCGGAGCGCCTGAGCTCGAGGTTAGTCGAGATCGACATCCTTCCCGACAACCTCCTCAACCTGGCAGCCTATGACGCGGTCATGTGGATCGAACCCGGAAACCCGTTCTCCGAACCGCTGAATGATCTCGTGCGCCAGGCGACCCACGCAGACATCGTCCAGAACGCACAAATCAACCAGAGTATTATCAATTACGATCTAAGCGGATCGGGGGTCCAGGTTGCGGTCTTTGACACAGGTGTCGATCCCGACCATGACGATTTCCAGGGACGCATTCTCCGCACATCCGGAACCGGAGGTCACGGAACCCATGTAGGGGGCATCGTTGGATCAAGCGGACTCCTCTCGAACGTTTCCGGAGGCGGATCCGCATATCAATTCCGGGGAATGGCACCGGAATGCGAAATCGCTTCGTTCGGAATCAGTTCGACCCTCACCGACTATGAAGAGGCCGTCAACACACTCGGCGTAGAAGTGACAAACAATTCCTGGGTACAGTCCGTTTCCTGCAACTACGACAACCGAGCCGTCGACCTGGATGACTTCGTCGGCGGAGCTGCGGGCCGCCCGATATGCATCCTGTTCGGAACCGGCAATAACGGGCTGAGCCGCCAGTACGGTGATCTCGTTGGATACTATTCTTCTTTCACGTCGGCGAAAAACACGATCGCCATCGGCTCAACAAACTCGGACAGCGACATCCGATCCGGATTCAGTTCCATGGGGCCAACCTTTGACCTTCGACTCAAACCCGATGTAGTAGCCCCCGGTTGCCGGACCGGTTCCGCCATCTATTCAACCCAACCCAATGATAGCTACGGATACTCTTGCGGCACATCGATGTCGGGTCCGGCTGCCTGCGGAAACATCGCTCTCCTGTATGAACAGTACGCCACAACCTACGGAGTCAACCTTGATGTTGACGGCCCACTCCCCTCGACCATGAAAGCGATCGTCGTTCAGACAGCCAAAGACCTGGTCCACCTGAGCCCGAGCGCGTCCGAGGGAAACAACCCGGACACCGGTGATCCGGTCTTTTATCACGAGGGTCCGGACTACGCGACCGGCTATGGCCTCGTCAATGCGGAAGATGCGGCGAACCTCATCGTCGAAAAACGACTCCGAGAATTCACGGTCAGGCCCCTCTACAACCGACGCCTGAAACTCAACATTCCTCCAGGCCTACCCGAGCTCAAGGTCACGATCGCGTGGGACGACCTTCCCGGTAACCCCGCCGAAAGTGAGACGGTTCCCAAACTCGTGAATAACCTGGACCTGACTCTCAAGGCACCGGATTCAACCCTGAACTACCCGTGGGTGGTCCAGGCTCCTCCGCATGAGGCAGTGGGCGGTTCCATGACAGGCATTGATCCCATCACGCCAGCGGACATCATGCCGGCAACCCGAGGCGTCGATTCGGTCAACAACGTCGAACAGGTCCTGGTCGAGAATCCGGATGAGGGGGAATGGACCCTTCGCATCCTGGCCGGAGGAACACTCGCCGGAAACCAATCGGTCAGCGTTGCGGCAAACGTTCCTCTCCCTCTGATGAACCTGTCCATCTCGTGCGCAGCCGCTCCCGTGAATAACCGACTTGAGGTCACGGCGACGGCGGAGAATCTGCTGAACTCGGATACACCGATCGGTGCACGGTTCACCATCATCGAGTGCGATTCCTCCGAAAATACGTTCCGCGACGTTGGCGGAAGAACTCTCACCGTGTTTGCTTCACGAACGAGGACCATTCCTATCCGCCTTCCCCTGGGCCTTTCCACCGGCTGCAACCTTCAGCTACGGATCGAGGTCTACCGCGAAGGAACCGGCGAAGTTCTCGCTCAGGACACTTGCACATTCCAGATTCCCTGAAGCACCTGAACAATCAAACAAGGAGTCGGCACCGGCCGGCTCCTTGATTTTTTATCGAGCCGCCACCAGAAGAAATCGTCTTGTCCAACCATTCAAACACACCGGAAGAATCAGGATCTCCAGCCCGAATCTTTCCTCCCATCCTGACTTTGAATCGTCTCCTCCGATTCGTCTCGACCTTACTCCTGACGTCGTTGATGATCGGCTGCGGCAAGGGCGATTCAGCCCCGAAACCCTGCGTGTTTCTCATCACGGTAGACACCCTCCGCCAGGATAACCTCTCGTGTTATGGCTACTCACGAGAAACGAGCCCCAATATTGATCGGCTCGCCAAAGATTCCATTCGCTTCACGGAAACGGCTTGTACCCGCACCAGCACGTCTCCGTCACTAGCATCCACCATGACCGGGCTGTACCCTTTCAAACACGGAGTCGCGACAAACTTCACCCCGTTACACGACTCTCTGACCACTCTTCCCGAGATGCTCAAACAGGAGGGCTACTCCACTTCCGCATTCATCAGCAATTATGTTCTGATCCGGGATCTCAGCCATATGGAACAGGGTTTCGATCACTACGATGACTTCGTTAATCATCGAGAACCCAACCGTGCCATCTACGAGCGTAAGGGTGAAGACACGGTAAACGCAGCTCTCTCCTGGCTGAAAGACCGTCCTACCGGCCCCCTCTTTGTCTGGTTACACCTCATGGATCCTCACGGGCCGTACCTACCTCCGTCACCTTTTGACGAGAAGTTCCGGACCGGCCGATCCCTGAATCTTGAAGCGGACAAGATCCCCCCTTATCAACGACTGGACTCGACCGATGCGTCCTACTACATCGATCGCTACGATGGCGAGATCGCGTATTGCGACCAGCAGATCGGCCGATTCCTTGACGGGCTCAAAGCAAATGGCCTGTACGACGACTCCCTCATCCTCTTTCACGCCGATCACGGGGAGTCTCTGGGTGAACACGGATGGTGGTTTCGTCACGGACAGGACGTCTATGAAGAAGAAAGTAAAGTCCCCCTCTTGATCAAACCCAATCCATCCATCCACGATCGTCTGGGTCCGTTCCTGGGTCAGGCGGTGAGCCATATCCCCGTATCCATGGTGGATATCCTGCCCACAATTTTCGAGGCGATTGGTAGCACCCCTCCTGCGAACCTGGACGGACAGGGAGTCCTGAAAGCACTCGAGCAGGAAAAGCGTGAAGACCCCTTCATCCTCATCGATCAAAGCGGAGTCCCAAGAGATGTCACCCACATCGCGCTTCGTGGAGTCGACGGCAAACTGATCTGTCGGATCGCCCGAAATCGCGACATGGAGGTCATTTCCTGGGAGTTCTATCGAATCGCCTCGGATCCAAAGGAATCCAAGAACATCTTCTCCCGAGAAGACCCGGTGCAAGCTCCCTATGTAGAAAAAATGGAACAGTGGCTCGAAGAAATCCGAAACTACAAGCTTCCCTTTGTGCCGGAACGCTTCGCCCCCAAAGACGGAGACGCCTTCGTCAAAGATCGACTCTCTCTCCACAAGAAACAGCTCGAGCTACTGGGCTATACAGAATAAGATCTCTGGCTCATCTGCGGCCCGGTTCGTTCAACTTCCCGCCTCTCGCACCCAGACCGAACTTTGACCACTCGACAGATCAGGTCTTGAGCGATACTCCGAAAGAAAAGGCGTCAGGTACGGCAATAGCTCCTCGGCTCGCGATCCCACGACAACCACCGCAGGCCTTTCTTTCATCTGATCTGACGCGAAGGATCTCGCCGCCCCCGGTCTGTTTCTCTCCATCCAGGCGACGGTTCCGGCTTCCCAGTACACGTACGGATGAGACGGTTCCCCTCCGATTCCCCTCTGGATAAACGGATCGCCCAGGATCAAAGCACCCTCATCCCTGGCCAGAGACTGAATCGTGCCAAGCCGATTCCGTTGAAACTCGGATCGAGTTCGGGGCGCCTCATGATCAAGAAGAATGAAGAGACACAAGACCGCGGCAAGGAGGGGAACAACCAGCCGAAGCACATTCACGCAAATCGAACCCACCCACCAGCCACACAAGATGCCAACCGGAACAAGAAGCGGAATGAGATCCCCCCGACCCTGAAAATTGAAGAGTAAAAAGGTTCCATAACCCACGACCCAGCCCGCCATGGAAAGACGCAGGATCATCGCTTGGGAACCGTGGACCGGTTCAGCTCGCGGTGCACGAGGAAAAAAGAGTGACAACAATCCGCATGCAAGACCCAGTCCGACGGCAAGAAACCACGCGGTCGGAAGCATGGTTATCATCTTGGCAACCAACCCCCGCCCTTGCTCTTCTTCTCCTTCGGTCGGATTGCTGAGTGCAAATAATACACTCTGAGAAAAGAACTCGTCCAGAACGCCAGAAAACAGGAGGAAAAGAGCAACCACAACAACGACTCCGACCCCGCCAGGAAGCAGCTTGAGGGGCCAACGAATCCTCTCCGCGTTCTTGAGATGAAGAAACACCGGGACACCTGCGGCAGCCGCGATCAACAGGGCCGGTTGCCAGGAAAAGCACGCTGCGGCAAGGAGCGCGCCGCCGGGGAGAAAACGTTCCTTCGCGACCCAGATCAATCCCAGGACCAAGAAGACCGACGCCAACAGGCTGGGACGCCCGCCACACGGCACGAAGAAGTTAATATCCGCCCATGCCGTACCGACTCCCCACACAAGAAGAGACAGTGCGATGCTTCCAAGAAGATTCTCCCTTCTCCCAAGAGCCAGCTGTGAGGCTGCGATGGACCCCATGGTAAGAACTCCAACCAAGAGGAGCCCAAAGCCGGCAAGCCCACTCGATCCCGCAAGAAGAGAGGCAAGAGACGTGAGCCACATATGAAGGGGAGGATGAAGTGAAAAGATGTCGCGATAGAGAATCGAACCCTGGCTCCCCATCTCGGCAAGATAGGAAAAGTAGGCAACATCCCGCATCGTCGAAGATAGATCCCACTGAAAGGAACGGCAGTAAAACCAGATCACCGAGAGGATCCCGGGAACCGCCCAAAAAACGAACCGGCGACCCCTCACCGCATCAGGTCGCTGGCCAGGGGAAGCGGGGCAATCCAATTCTTTTCGTCCATCGCGTTCCCTATCCTGGTCATGACCCGTTGAACGGTGTGTAGAGGCAATTTCACCTTCATCTTACTCGGAAAAACGGGGCCACAACAAGCCCCTCCCGAGATTCTTCAGATTCTCTGAACCCTCCCCTTGGACCCCGGGATCCTAGGGAAAATCAGATCCAAAAGGGCAACTCCTCGTCAGGCGATCGCTCGGGTCACATGTTCAAATTGGGAGCCCTCGATTATCATGGAGAGCGCAATGAATACAGAAACTTTGATGACTCACTCCGGTTTCCTGCGGGCTCTTGCCAGAAGCCTTCTCCTTTCGGACGATCGCGCCGACGATGTGGTGCAACAAACCTGGGTTGCCGCCATCGAGCGTCCCCCGCGAGACACCCGATCCCTTCGCAGCTGGCTCGGCAAGGTCACGGTGAACTTCGCCAAGAAGTCCATGAGAGAAGAGAGCCGCCGCACATTGCGGGAACAAGCTGTTGCCAGAGATGGAGTCGTTCTTTCCGCTCAAGATGTCGTCAGTCGAGAAGCGAGTGTACGTCGCATGGTCGATGCAGTTTTTTCTCTGTCCGAGCCGTACCGCTCAACCATTCTGATGCGCTACTACGACGATGCAACTCCAACGTTGATCGCAAGGCGCGAAGGGATCGCGCTGGAAACCGTGCGCACTCGTCTGAAGCGAGGACTTCAACTCCTTCGAAAAGAACTCGGGGCAAAAGAGGCAGATGAAGGATCGGCCTGGCAAGCAGCAATCATCCCTCTTGCCGGCCTATCCGGAAATGCAAGCCAAAATGCCTGGGGCACCGGTGCACTCGCTCAAGGACTCACTCCGGTTTTCGCCGCGATGAAGACCGTGATGCCCTTGGCTTTCCTGATCGGCTCCATGTTCTTCTTCTTCTCCTGGATCCTGAGCCCAACGGACCCCGAACCGAAGACAAATCCATCCGGGACAGCCGGGAGTGCCTCGCCCGATCCGCTTCCCGTTGCCGCCGCACCGGCCATCCTGATCCAAGGATCTCTACCAGAAGCCGAGGAGCCCGACCCCGGGCCCACATCGATCGTTGGCGGACTCGAACTCACGGTTCGCTGGGCGGAAAGAGAGGCTGCTCCGGGCATCAATGCAAGGATAACCCCACTCTCCGAAAATCAAAGAATCCCCGTGCCGATCCTGGAAACGATTTCAGGATCAACGAATGATCAGGGAAAGTTCGGAATCACTGACCTATCCCCTGGTCGATATAATATTCTACTCGATCGAGGAATCAGCACCTGGATCACGGTGAGCGCGGGAAGAACCACTGAAACCACATTGATCCTTCCCCCCGGAAAAGACATCGAAGGGACGGTCATCGATCCAACCGGCACACCGATTCCGTCTGCGTCCATCTGGGTCACTTTCCCCCATGGTCAGCCAGGTAGCGCTTCTTCCGCTGTCAGCGATGAGAACGGGAAATACTTCGTACGAGCCCTGAATCCTCAATCCTACGTGGGAGCTCGGGCAACCGGCTTTGGCCCATCTTTCCTCCATGAGATTCCGCGGGACGAAGGGCCCACTCACCGGACTCTGGAACTTCGAGACGAGAGGGGCTCCATTGCCGGAAACGTGGTCAGTGTCGACGGACTTCCTCTCGGGGGCAGCGGAATCATCGCCATCAAGCGCCCGATCTTGAACCGGCTGCGCAATCAAAGCGGCAAGGTCTACGCAGAACCGGAACTCTTCCGCACCCGCGCAAACGACCAGGGGGAATTCGAGCTCAGCGGGATCCCTCCCGGGGAATGGTCCGTCGAGATCGGCGCGTCGGGGTTTGCCCCCAGAAAAGAGATCGTTCTTGTCGAAGACGGGCGCATCTCCATCGCTTCTTGTGCGCTGCTTCCCGGAGCGTTTGTTTCCGGAAGAGTCACGGATGAAAATGGGAACCCTCTTCCACACATCCGGATCGACGCTCGCACCGAAGAGAAATTCCTCTCCGAACACAACCGCTCCCTTGCCGCCTACACCAACGAAACGGGCATCTTTCATCTGGGCCCGATTCCCCCCGAACACGTCACTCTGACCGCATATTCCAGGGCCCACGGACAGGCGAGAGAGGTTGTCTCTCTTGAATCCGGCCAAAACTACCACTGGGACACCAGGCTCGATCCGGGACAGGCCATCCAGGGAAGAGTCGTGGATGCCAATGATCACGACCTGGAAGGATGGATCGTAGAGATATTTACTATCAAGAAAGGGTTCCGGACTTCACGCGGTAAAACTCGCACTGATTCTGACGGAACTTTCAGCTTTGCGAACTGTAAAGAGCCACTGTACCGGCTAGAAATCTTTGAACCTCGCGGACGAGGAAATGAGACTCATGTCTCTGCGCTCTCTTTGGACTCGGTCGAACCAGGACTCCCAAGAACAACGATCATGGTCCCGGATGCAAACCGGGCAACCGCCCATGTTCGCGGAACCCTGCAGAGTGAGAAAGGTCGCCCGTTGCTACCCGTATCGCTGCAGCTCGTCCCCACGAGCTTCCATTACATCAACTGCAACATTTCTGAGCCCGGACCCTTTGTCCTGGGACCATTTCGCCCGGGAACCTACAGGCTACGAGCGATCTCAACCTCCCACGGCTCCATGGACCTTGGCGAGCACATTCTGAGACACAACGAGTCCGTCGATCTGGGAGAGATCCTCTTCAAAGCAACCGGATCCCTTCGACTCAACCTGAAACGGGAAGATGGAAATCCAATCGACCATCGGCAATTCAACATCCTGGATGAGGGCTTCCATCGAGTGACCGGGATCGAATCTGACCGGCAGGCGGCAAGATCGAGTCGACCGCTCGCTCCAGGTCGATACTATCTTTCTCCCGGCGATGGGCTCGTCGATCAAACGCTCATTCCTTTTCAGATCAGAACCGACCAGGAAACGACCTTGAATGTACTCCTCACTCCGGCACCGATGCGCCGGGTTGAAGTTCGATTGGCACCTGAAGAGGCCTTTCCCCTGCGCCTCACCACTCGAATCAGGAACCTTCAGGGTCAAATCGTCTGGGCGAAAAACATCCGATTCCAGGGCTCATCACCCGGTAGCCATTCCTTTTACCTGGCGGACGGTCTCTATAGCCTGGCCCTTCAAACGGACCGTGGCCAAAAAGCCGAGCTCCACTTCGAAATCGTCGCCGAGGAGGCTTCTCAAAAGCCCTTCATCCTCGAGTTGCGGTAACCCGCATGATCTCCTCCTTTCTCTCCCATGGTTGAATCTCCCGCGCAAATGGAACACACTATCCTCTTGCACAATAATTCGGGCCCACCTGACCCAAACTCGGAGAACCATGATCATGCAAACGAAGAAGCCCTTGGGCCTGGCCCTCTTGGGTTCAGCGCTCCTCTTGTTTTCCCAAACCCTGGGCTGCCCCAAGGCGGAGGAAACTGAAACTACGGGGGATGCCTCCACGGAAACTTCCACCGAGGCCCCGACGGAAGAGCCAACACTCGACCCCAAAGCAACGATGATCGTCTACACGATCGCGGATGTGTGACCGTTTTGCCAGGCAAACACCCGCATGGTCGATGCGGTAGCAAAACTTCACCCCGAAGCCTTCAAGTTCGAAACCAGAGACGCCAAGACTCACCCGGAAGAGGTCAAGAAATACGAGCTCGGTAGCCACGGGATCGTCTGTGTCGACGAAAAGGGCGAGCCTCTCTGGAGCCACCCTGGACACGACATGAAGCAAGAAGTCCTGGATGCGGCAGTGACCGATCTGCTGAAAAAACTGTAGGGATCGTCGTTGATCTCATCACGCCTCCGGTTCCACCGTTCTTGGAACGGCCTGGAATCGGGGGCCCATGCGGGAGCCATCGGCGTTGCTAGCAAGGCGCGACACTTCGATGAACCGACCGGCCCCGGCACGGCCCATGCCGGTCTTTCGCCCCCGACGAAACACACTGCTGTTTGGCATCTTCGTGTTCCTGGCAGTGAGCGCGAACTTCTACTGGCTCTCCTCCCGGGAAGACCATGCCTATTGGTCGGATGAAACCTGGTTCGTCGAGGCCGCCGAAAACCTACGCGCGGGAAACCTCGGGGAAGACCCCACAAGACGGGCTCCCGGGCCGGCCCTCTTTCTTGCCGGCTGGATGAGCCTTGGTAAATCCTGGACAACCCTCCGACTTTCCAATCTCGCGCTGGGGCTCCTTGCCGCCGCGATCATGTTTCGGATCTCTCTCCATCTCCATCAGGATCCAAAGACCGCGCGCCTTTGCTTTCTTGCGTGCTTGATCCATCCCTTCTTCGTTTATCTGCGAGGTTTTCTCCTCTCGGAAAACCTCATGATCGTGTTTCTATTGCTCTCCACCCTTTTCCTCATCCAGGCCGCAAAGAAACCAACTCTTCCACGTTGGTTCCTTGCCGGTATCGTCGTGGGACTCGCCAATGGAGTCCGGCCCGTCTTTCTCCTTGTCCCGATTCTCCTCCCCTTGATCCTTCACTTTGTTTGTCGATTCCCCCGTCGAGATCTTATCCTTCGCACAACAACATTCCTCCTCGGGTGCCTCCTTGTTCTGGGGGTCTGGATCGGCCAGAACTACAGAATCACCGGCAGCATCCACCTCACTTCCATGAGCAACTACGAGATCTACAAGGGAGTCGCCACACCTCCAGGAGAACCGATCTCCACTTACGGAAGCGGATCCGGGAAGGGCAAAAGCCTCTCCGATACGATTCGTTATGTTTTTGACAACCCCGGAAAAGCTCTCTGGCACAAGATGCACTACGCCGGACGATTCTTTTGGCCGGGCAAGGATCACGTCGAGCAGCAATCAGATGATCCTCTCCTCTCCGTGCTCTCGTTTGGAGTCTTGCTCACGCTGTACGTCCTGGCTGCTCTTGGATTCAGCTC
>JAJDCM010000094.1 GCA_029260825.1 Planctomycetota bacterium
GTTACCCGCCATGAGGCCGGCGAACAGCGCGATGCTTTTCCAGGTAGCCCTCGAGGCGGACCTGGTCTTTGGGGATGGACGATTCCCGATGGATGGGCTCTCCAGTTTCGGGGCACTTGATCGTAAGTGAATGAGAATGAAGGGTTAATCGGGAAACGACCGGGGGCTCTTCCTTGCCCTTCTTGGGGCGATAACGGGGTTTGATCTCCGACAGGTAGATCGCCTCTTTCCCTCCATAAAGCGGGTCAACGATGAGCGGGTGTCCGTAGGAAGAGAGGTGAACCCGGATCTGGTGGGTGCGTCCGGTCAAAGGGGTGGCCTCGACAAGTGTATAACCTCGGTATCTCCTGACCACTTTGATCTGGGTTTGGCTAGGCTTTCCCCGAGCTCGGTCGGTGGTGATCATCTTTTCCCGGGTGGGATGAGGCACAAGTTTCTTATCGATGACATCTTCGTCCAGGATCATGTCTCCGATCACCCAAGCGTAGTACTTTTTCGTCACCGATCGATCTCTGAACTGGATCGAGAGCTCCTTCTCAGCCAGACGGGTTTTGGCAACCACCATCACGCCGCTCGTGTCCTTATCGAGTCGATGGATCATCCGAGGGCGAATCGGGAGCTCGTTCGGCGAATCAGACTGGCGCACCCCGAAATAATGGAGGAGGCCGTTCATCAGATTCGTAGCCGAGCGAAACTGCTCGGCCACCGATGGCACCCCGGACGGCTTTTCCAGGACGATCAGGTTGGAGTCTTCGTAAAGAACCTCGAAGTCGAGCGGGCTCGGAAAGTAGGTTTCCGGCTTCTTTGCAGGAAAGAGTACCTGGATTTCGGTGCCGACGGAAACCGTCCCGCCCCGGATCTCTTTGTCGTCGATACTGACCTTGCCTGAATGTAAAAGGCTTCTCAGATAGAATTTAGAGTATCCGAGGATCTTGAGGCTGAGAAATTCTTCGAGCTCCAAGCCGTGAAACGGCTCGGTGACGCTGAAGAAAGTCGCTTCTTCATCTTGGGTGTTTTCTTGATGTTTCATCCGTTCAGTCCGTACTGAATGCCTGAGAAAGGGGAAGATTGGGCCAATAGTAATGTTTTGACGCCGGTTTTCGGCTCTTTTTGCCGGATCACCGGCCTTGAAGACATCCACGGACATCGAATTTGAAGCAAGTCTAGATAGATATTTGAGTTGTGACCGTTAGCATTGCCTTGTTGCCAGGGCTAAGATTTCATTGACAGAGCCGGGAATCCGAGGCTAGACTCCAATATTAACTTTGTCCGGGATGCGTTTTGCATGTGCCGGGACTCATGCGAAGAATGAAGAAAAATGGGATGGGGCTTTGGTTCTCCGGACCCGAATGGGCAATCCGGAGGGAGCCCATGTTGTTTCTTGCCTCGGGCCACTCGGGATCGATCCCGTTCATGGCGCGGGTAGAAAGGAGGGCCTGTTGAGGCTTTCACATGGCATTGAAAGAGTTCTGCTGACCGCACTGCTGATGAGTGTTGTGTTGACCGCGGGAGCGGGCGCTGCACTTGCAACCGATCGTGGCAAGGAGTTTCTGCGCACCGGTCAAGTCGAGAAGGCTAAAAGTTACTACGAAGAATGGCTCGCCAAAGATCCGGAAAGTTCCGACGCAATTGCGGGAATGGGATCGGTTCAAATCGCCTATGCCGAATTTGACGAGGCAATGGACTCTCTTGAGGCCGGCCTGGCAGAGGCGCCCGAGCATTACGAGTTGAACCTCAACCTTTCACTTGCCTATTATTACAAGGCCAGAGATCTGGCGGACCGAGGTCGGGGCGGGGTTGCGGTTTCCTCTCTCCTGCGTGACGCCGTCCGATCGGTCGACAAAGCGATCAAGATCGAAGCCGAGCGATTCGAGGGCTATCAGACCCTGGGGATCATCCAACAGTTTCAAAGCGAGTTCGACGCATCGATCAAGTCGCTCAAGACCGCGACGATCCTCAAACCGGATGATGCCTACACCTGGTATCAGCTTGGTGAGTCCCAACGCTTCAATGAAAACTATGAGGATGCGGCCCAGTCCTATGGTCGAGCCGCGGAGAGTTTTGACGGTGGGTACTACGAAGCCTACCGGAAGCAGGGCCTCTCCTACCTGTTCCTCGAAGATGAACCGAACGCGGCCGATTCTTACGTGAAGGCCATCAACATTTCGCCGGAGATCGCTGCTGCCTGGGAAGACCTGTGGAACGTCTATGCTGCCAAGAAGAAGTTTACCGAGGCCATCGCCGTCTACAACAATCTCACCAGGAAGCATCCGCGAAACGCATACATTCACCTGCTTCTTGGGTCCGTGCATTCCTACGATGAGAACAGCCGCCAGGCTCTTGTTCATTTCAAGAAGGCTCTCGATCTTGCGAAGGACCCGAACATGAAGGCGGGCGCCTACTATCAGCTTGGTCTCACCTACAACGAGCTTCTCAACGAAGCCAAAGCGATCGATGCGATGAAGCGGTCGCTCATGATCTCTCCCGATTTCGAAGATCCGATCAGCATTCTCTCTTCCATGGCCCGCAAGATGAGCGAGTCGGGAGACTTTTCGGGTGCTTCCAAGATTCTTGAATTCCTGGCTGACTTCAAGAAGACGGACGGTTTTATCTGGTCCGACCTTGGCCTTGTTTATCGGGACTGGCGCAAATACAAGAAGGCCGAGACGGCTTATGCTAAAGCGGTCAAGTTCGAGCCGAACGATGCTCAGATTCTGAACGACTACGCGGTTGTGCTGGACTATCATTTCGACCGCATCGAGGAGGCATTCAAGCTGTACGTTCGGGCTCTTGAGCTCGAAGCGAACATCGATGCCATGCAGAACCTTACCCGACTGTACATCAAACGTGGGAAGTACAAGGAAGCCGTAGAAATGGCAGAGCGGGCGCTTGAGGTTGATTCAGGAAGAGCCATCATTCGACAGATGCTCGAGGACGCCAAGAGGAACCTTGCGCCTCAGTAGCATTGAATTGCCTGCAATGAAGAATCACCGGGGTCCGGAAATCGGGCTCCGGTTTTTTTTTTACTCTTCGTCGTCGATGTAACCCAGGTCTTTGAGTCGTTGAAGCTCTTGTTCGGTGAGAGACTTGGTTTCTCCGGTCTGGTAGGGCGCCCCTTGTTTGGTTCGTGCAACGCGCCACTGAACCAGCTGTTTGACGAGCGCCTCGGATTCGCTCGGGTCGAGAGTGGAGACCAGGTTGTTTGACTCGGTGGGATCTTTCGTCAGGTCAAAGTACGAAGTGAGGTGAGGTTCGCCCTCCGTGACGCAGACCGCCTTCATGGTTCGAGAGCGAATCATGATCCGAGGTGGCCCTTTGATGAAGAGTTCGCTGTAGGCTACCCGATCTTCGGGAGACTCCGGCATCTTGGGCGCGGCCTGAAGAAGGGGCTTCAAGCTACTTCCTTGCATCTGCTCCGGCGCTTGAAGATCGGCCAGATCGAGGACCGTTGGCATCACGTCGACCAGCTCGACGATGGTGTCGATCTTCTTGTTCGCCGGGATCTTTGCCGGAAAGCGAAGAATGAGCGGAATATGAAGGACCTCGTCATGGAACGTTCGTCCGTGGCCGAAGTTTCCCCGCTCGAACAACTCTTCACCGTGATCAGACGTGAGGATGACCAGAGTATTCTCCTCGAGGGAAAGTTTCTTCAATTCGTCGAGAAGGCGACTGATCTGGTCGTTGGCAAAGAGAATCTCCTCGTCGTATGAGTTTCTATAGTCGGCGAGGTCTCGGCTTCCGATATCAATGTGTCGGGGAATCTTGTAGGTCGGAGGAAGGGGTTGGCTTTCGCTTTCAAAGGTTTTTTTGTAGTCAGCCGGAGGCGAGTAGGGGCAATGGGGTTCCATGTAGTGCACGTACATGAATAGAGGGGATTCACTTTTCTTCGCCCAGCCGTTCAGGTCATTGATCGCGGCTGATGTCACTGCATCGGCGTCGGCCAGGTGTTCGTGTTCGAGAAACTTGTCGAAGCCCTGAGCAAACCCCATCTTCCGGCTGACATACAAGTTGGTGACATGACCAACCCGATGATAGCCCCCCTCGCCGAGGGCTTCCGCCAGGGTGACGAGGTTCTGGTTGACGAAGTTCGACGTCGTGCCACCAAGGGTGTTGTAAAGAAAACCGTGAGTGGATGGATAGACGCTCGTGAACAGGCTCGTCATGGAGGAGCCGGTCCAGGGCGCCTGAGAAAAAGCATTGTCGAACTGGACGCCCTCGTTTGCCAGTTGCCGGGCAATTGGCATGGTCTTGCGTGAATAGCCATAGGTCTCGAGATGGTCAGCGCGAAGCGTGTCCACCACGATGAGGAGGATGTTGGGCTCGGAGAACGTCTCTACTTTTCCGCCGCCGCAGCCGAGAGGGGCGATGATCAAGCAGAGGAAGACCGGGGAGAACAAACGGAAGAGAGAAAAAGAGGATCTGGCCATTTGGATCAATTCTCTGACTCGAATCCGTTCTCGCCGCTGATGAGGCCAGCGGGGCGAACTCTTACGGTTCTTGCTGGATCGTTCGTGACCGTGCCGATGCGTTGCGCCTGGGTCCCGTGCTTGTGGATGATCTCCAGAGCTCGCTGTTCGTCCGATTCGGCCACGATGACGACGAAACCGATGCCCATATTGAAGACCTCGAACATCTCGCTGGCTTCCACTTTTCCCATGTCCTGGATGAGGCTGAAGATGGGTTGGATCGGCAGTAGCGAATCGATGTCGTAGCCGACGTTCGCGTCGAGCCGTCGAAGGTTGAGCAGTCCATCGCCGGTGATATGGACCATTCCTCGAATCGAGATATCGGCCTCAAAGAGGTCCATGACCTCCTTGACGTAAATGCATGTCGGGGTGAGGAGGTCTTCTCCGACACTTTTCTCCAGCGAGGGATGGGTGTCAGTGGCGCTGAGTCCTCCCTGGTTGAAGAGAACATTTCTCGCAAGAGTGAAGCCGTTGGAATGGACCCCACTCGAAGCGAGTCCAAGGATCGCGTCTCCTGGCTGAATCGAGTTGCCGGTCAAAATGCGCGACTTGGGCACGACGCCCACCGCGGTTCCGACGAGATCGAGGGCCGGTGCGTCACCATGAGAGGCAAGCATTTCGGCGACCTGGGCGATCTCTCCTCCGGGGATGGCGACGCGAGCCTGGTGAGCACCCTCGGTAAGACCGACTGCAACCTCGGCGATGAGATCTGGATCTGCTTTGCCGCAGGCGATGTAGTCGACAAACGCGATGGGCTCGGCTCCGATGCAGATGATGTCGTTCACGTTCATCGCAATGCAGTCGATGCCGATGGTGTCGAACTTGCGCAGCATCTGCGCCACGATGAGTTTTGTCCCGACTCCGTCCGTAGCGATGGCAAGCCCCTGATCACCCCCAAGATCGAGGATGTTGGCAAAGTGACCGAGGGGAAGCATGGGGCGCCCGATCTTCTTTCGCAAATCGAACGTGGAATGAAACATGGACAGAAAGCGACCGACGCTCTCTCCGGCTGCCTTGGTGTCGACTCCTGATTTGGAGTAACTCGGGGTCGATTCCACGTTGTCTTCCTTTTGATGGGGCATGATGCCTCGTTTCCTGAAAAGCAACGATGCCCGGTGGGGCGATCGAGGCGCAAGGTCAATCTCGGAATTGATCAGGATGTTTGAGAATCAGAACACTAGCCCCTGGCGACCGTTGAATCAAGGAGGTTTCGCTCAGTTCGCCTCTGAGCCGTCGAGGATGGCTTCGCTAATCGTGTCACTGAAGATCTGGACAGTGGTCCCGGGAAACAGGAAGTCGTTCTTTTCCGCGGTGACCCGATAGTGGCCGGGAGCTAGCCCGTGGATCATGAAGCGACCCTGTTCGTTGGACAGAAACTGGCGGCTGGGGGCTGAGCCTCCCTGCCGGGTCAAGGTGATCTGGACGTAGGGAATTCCAGACTGAGACTCGTAGCGTAGGACCTTTCCTTCGAGCCCACCGCCTTTCTCGAGGACGAAGTCAAGATCGGCAAAGACGAGCCCGTTCTCGATCGTCACGTACCGGGCCTGGGTGGCAAACCCCTCCTTTTTGACCTCGACTTGATAGGCGCCGTCCGTGAGGTAGTCTGCCCGATAATGACCTTCCTGGTCGGATCGAATCAACCCGGCAAATGGCCCAAGGGCGCTCAGGTTCATGGCTCGTTGGGCATGTCTTCCGGCACTTTCTGATCCGGTGAGTCGTGGCTCTTGAAGTGAAACCCGAATGCTTGCGCCCTGGAGGGGATCGCCGGTTTGCGAGCGGACCGATCCGGAAATGGCGCCTTGAGGGAGCTGGATCGGGACCTCCGCCGTTTCTCCCTCCTTGAGAAGGACCTTCTTTTGGATGATGTGGCGGCTATTGTTGGCGAGAATTGCGAGTTGATAGAGATCGGGAAGGAGGTCCTTGAATTCGAACTCGCCGCTTTCGGTGGGAAGTGATTGGGTTCGAGGAATGACCACGCCTCGGAGTCGATAGAGGCTCACTTTGAGCTCTGGAACCGGGGTACCGTCCAGAGTTTCGACCCGACCCCGCACCCGGCCGAACCGGGGCCGCTGAAGGTCGACCCGTACGGTTTCGCCCTCTTGAATTTCCACCCGATGGCCTGGAAGATCGAACGGAGAGGGAGAGCCGTCCGGGTTTTTGGGGGCCCGTTCGATCACGGTCAGGCCCCCGGATTCAAGTTGAACGTAGTAGGTCCCGGCCTGAACATGCAGGAGTCGATAGATTCCGGATCCGTCCGTGGTCACTGTTCTGGCAAAGCCGTCTGCGCGACGGAGTGTGACCTTGGCTCGGGGCTCGGTGCCGCCGTCGCCGGAATGAACGGAGCCGATGAGATTGCCCCCGGCGAAGAGAGTGATTCGTCCAAGATCGACCTCACCCCCCTCGCGAATTGTTATGGGGACGCGAATCGCATCCGAGAGTCTTGGAGCGTGAGCCCGGAGACGATAAATGCCCGCGGCAAGATGTGGAAAGAGAATCCCGCCGTCTTCTCCGGAGGACTCGGTCCCAATGCTCGTAAAGAGACTTTGCAGGGCATCTCCCACATCTCCCGTCACGGAGAAAACGTCCAGGGACTCAGGGTTCCGGGGTGCCAGGTAAAGGGTGGCTTGAGCGGCGGCGACGGGATTCCCGTCGGGAGTCACGAGAGTAGCCCTTAGCGTGGTCCCGGAATCGAGAAAGGCGGCTACCTCGATGCCGCGAGGATCTGAATCGACCCGAAGACCGGTGAAGGTCCTTTGGGCGTAGTCCTTTGACTTGATCGTTAGCCGGTATAGATCCGGGTCAAGGTCGCTCAGAATATGGGTGCCGTCTTCGGTTCGAATCGCTTTCGTGGGCGTTTTTTGAACCAGGGAACTTGTGTTCGAGGCATCTTGAGATTTCTCGATGCGGACGGAAAAGGCTTTCACCGGCAGGTTGGTCTCGCGATCTCGAACCGTGAGGATGATGCGGCTGTTGGGTCGCAGGGTCAACGCGGTTGGGCCTTGATCGACGTGGATTTGTCGGGTGCTGGTCGGTGAATAGTTGGCTGCGGTGGCGGCGAGGTCATAGGGTCCACTCTCAAGTGCGTTGATCTCAAACGTCCCGTCTTCCCGGGTGATTGCTCGCCCTCTTTCCCAGTGGGTTGAGAAGTCGACCCGTTGCAGAAGAGAGATCCCGGCCCCGGAAAAGATCTCTTCATCGGAAGGAATAGCCATCACATGGGCATCTGAAATCCCCTTCCCCCAGGGGTCTTGAACTTTTCCCCGTAAAGTTACCGGAGCACGAAGCTCGACCGTGAGATCCCGCAGGTGGTTGCCGGTCAGAAGGAGCAGGTTCCCGATCGAGGAGAGAGGGTGATCGGGTGAATCGGCAACAAGAATTGCCTTTCCCGCCGGGACTCCATGGAGGGTGAACTTGCCTTCTGAATCCGTGAGCTCCATCGCACAGGTGGCCCGTAGCTTTGGATTTTGACGGATCAGCTCGATGCCACCGAGCGGACCGGGTTTGGCCGTGTAGACGTGAACTTGCTGCGCCGGGGTACGGTCGGGTAACAAAACCTGTCCGGATATTCGCGCTCCTTGGCTCAGCACGATGTCTCCAAGGGGGCATTCTCCCCCATGGGGTGAGGGAAGGTTTCGAATTCGTGCTCTCGTGTATCCTTCCCTTTGAATCACCAGGATCCTCCTGCTCAAAGAGGCGGGATCCATTGTGATGACAAACTCTCCTTCATCGTCGGTTGAGCTGGAGATCTTCTCGGGGGAGGGGATTCCTTCCCCCTCCCATTGTCCGGGAGGTGAAGCGAGTGCGCTTTGTAGCTCCACCTGGGCGTCCGGGACGGGTGTTCCGGAATCATCGATCACCCTGCCGGTGATGTCGATCAATGTCTCGGGAGGGCCGACTCCCTCTTCGACAACAATTTCAACAGAAGGGGAGCTTTGTCGGAGAAGGGGCGAACCAGATCTGGTTCTTGAGGAGCTTGTTGGCTCTTTTTCCGGGCCGAAGACCGTCAGCCATGGCTTTTTAGAAAGGAGAAGAGAGAGCAGGATGAGGGCGAGGGTGGCGCAAAAGATCACAATGCCGGATCGACCCTTCAAAGTCTTGCTCCTCTGCCTTTGGTTGATAGCCCGCAAGAATTGCCCGGGCTTGCCCTGTCGGGTTAGACGACGAAGCGACTGCCACTCTTCCTATAGGGTAATAAAAAAAGGCCCGACCCGAGACATCGGATCGGACCCTTTCGTGGATGAATGCAGAGGTCGCTCTAGAGGTCGTCGTTTTCCTTGGTGTCTTTGCGGTAGGAATTGACCATCTTCGAGTAGGACCCCATGTCGTCGTTGACGGTGTAGCCACTCGTTGCCAGGTGGAAATCGAACTTCTCGATGACAGGTGCAAGGAGCGGAAGGATATTCACGCAGTCCCGTGCGATCTTCATCTGAGGATCGTCACCTTGAAGAGCCATTCCGGCAATCATGGGAACCATGGAGATGGCCTGAGCAAGTCCCTGATAGGTTGCGGACTGATCCGTGAAGGAAATGCTGCTCACCGGACCGTTGGGGTTGATTCCAAGAGACTTGAACTTTTCGTTCTCGAGAACGGAAGGTGCTTTTCCAGCCTTCACGGCTCGCATGGCGGCAAGAGCCTTTCCGGAGGTTGCGATCACCATGTAGTCGCCTTCAAAGCCGATCACCGGCTGGATGAAGGGCATCATGGGGAAGGTGATCTTTCGGTAGTTTTCTCCCGCGTCCGAGGCTGGAGCGACGATCAGTGTCTGTCCGAATTGCTTGAGCATTTGTTGAGCTGCAGTCAGGCCGCGCTCGATGGTCTTCTTTCCCGTCTCGGCGTCGGAGACCTTGATCATGGTCACGGACTCGCCGCCCATTCCACCCATCATTCCTCCGCCACCTGCGGGCATGGAGAAGGCAATCGTTTCGCCGCTGATCCACGAGAGAACGTCCTTTTCGATATTGATTCCCCATTGGGACTGCATGGTATCGAAGTGGGTCAGGAGATCTTTGCCGTTCGGGACTTTCTCGGTCACAAAGCTCGCGACCATGTTGTAGAGGGCTTGCAGATTGGCGCCACTATTGAGGCTAAAGGAGGTCACGTCTCGGGGGACGAGAGTGTGGTAGTCGGAGAACGTGTCTTGATCGGCGAAAGCCTGGTAGAAAGGCAGGGACTTTGCCTGGGGGGAGAGACGGGTGTAGCTTTCATTGATGGTCTTGTTGCCATCCGTGATTCCAACTCCCGCGACGTACTGCACGATGCGGAACTGATCCAGACCGGCCGAGACGACCTTGAGGATTGCCGCAGTTTCTTCGTTCTCGTTCTGGGCGAAGGCCTTCTTCAGCATGGTGTGGTAGCCATCCAGGAACGAGTTGATGTTGAAGTAGGACTGGCTGTCCTCGAAGGCCGGGAGCTTGCCCATGCCTTCTTTGAACGAGGGATCGTCAATGAGGGCTTTTCCGCCCTTTCCATTGTAAAGGTCGATACTGTTCCGAAGGTCTTCCGTGCTGGTGGTGAGGAAGATGGTTCCATCATGTCCGGCGATGCAGATTTCGATCGGGATCTGACTGCCGAAAGAAAGGGCCATCACATCGGCGCCTTCTCGGGTAGCCGTTTCCAGGACGAAAGTATCGGGTTGGAACTTTTGGACCTCGGTGAGGATGTTCTGCAAACCCTTGATAGCCGCCGCGTATTTGCCTTCGGGGGGGCGGCTTGCGACGACGTAACCCGGTGTCGGAAATTCCATCTTCATGGAGAAGACGAAGTCACCTTCGACGAGCGACATCCAGTCGACCATTTCCGTGAAGCGATGGATCTGACCCATGACCGCGCCGATCTCTTCCTGTTCGCCTTCAGGAATATTGGATTTTGCGATGTCGAGCACCGTTTCAATGACGCCCGAGTTCTTGAAGGTCTCGATGACCTCGGCGAAATGTGCATCGAGGAAGGCGCGTTCCGGATTGGGTTGGCTCCGGATGAACATCGAGACGTCCGCGGGGATGGCGCGAGCGATATCGCCGTGGTCTGCCGGGGTCGCTTGCACCGGGAGCGCGAGGCACGTGAACGTCAGGAGGACGCTCGCCAACCTGCTGCTCTTCATCGGGGGAAATCTCAACATGATTCAAGCTCCTCTGAGTATTTTGCTGTGAGTTTTTGGGTGGAAACGCCTCTTGGGCCGCGCATCCTATGGAAGGAAGACAGCCGGGTCAAGCAGGTTAGCCGCCTCGCTTGCCCCTGTGGGCGACCGCGTATCCGGGTGACAGTCCGGTTTACGTGGGAAGCCTCGCCGTGTTCCTTCACTCACGATACTGTTTGAAAAAATCTCGTCGAAATCGGGTGCAAAGCTGGAATTTTTTTTCAATTTAGCTGTTTGGTAGGGACCTGGCCCTCGATTTTCCCGAAAGAAACGTGGGTTGGAGCGGGGGATGGGGGGAAAGGAGTCAGGAGGGAGGAAGAATGACAGTCGGGACCGGGGCCGCATTGAGCGGGAACGCCGCGCCAGTCCCATTGTCGGGCACAAGGCCCAAGGACAGCGCATGGAAGGAAGAGAGGTTGAGCGGGTTGAAAAGGCTTTTCCACGGTTTGGAGACTTCCGGTGCTCAGCGCCGTGTCTATACCTCTTGCCACCCGCCCGTACGGGGATCGATAAATCAACGAAGCCCCGATCCGTCCTGTCAATTCATTGTTTGTATGTCTGCCTCTTTGCGACCGTGACTCTTATTTTCCGGGAATGCTTGGTGCCGTCTTTCATCTGCCACGGGTATTTTCCGTGAAGGAAGAAAGGACCACGGCTCCTACTCAGGCTGCCACATCGTCCGCCCCCGGCCGGTGTCACCATTGTAGGAGCCGTGAATCTGGGGCACCTAGCCCGCATTATTCATGAAGGTCGAATGAAACCTGCGTGTCTGACCTTCATCAATAATGCGGGCTCGCAACCGACAAGATCGCCAGGGGTACCTGCATTGTTGGAGCACTCATTCCAGCGGTCCGGGTGCTCTCCATCACAACTCTTCGATATCCAATCCTATGTGGATTTTTGCGTTGTTTTGAGGCGTGTCTTTTGCGCCTGCTGTTCACGGGGATAGTGGTCGTGATGGCATGGGTCGAATAGGAAAAAATCCAAAGTGTGTGGAATTTCTTCGGGGAAGGGATGGAGGAAGAAATGAGGCGCTTCACGATTTCGTGTGGGTAACTAACCAATCACGAGGCATCTCGAGATTCGAACACAAGAAAAATGGGAATGATCCCTGGAATTGAGTCCTTGGACAACTTTCAACGCCTGCTCCCAACAGCCTCCGGCTCTAAGCATGATCTGGGGCGCCCCCTCATACCAGCCGCCGTCAGCGCCGGCCCACACCCGAAGCCCAAAAGGTGCGACCGACGCTGACGGCGACAGGCAGAAAGCGCCGTCGTAAGCCCCTTGGAGGTGCGAATGAAAGAGTCGTACGGAGAAGGCCTAGCAAGCCACTCCGACCCCAAGTCATGCGCCGGAGATCGTGAGGTCTCGG
>JAJDCM010000095.1 GCA_029260825.1 Planctomycetota bacterium
ATTTCGCCGAGGACAGCCCTTTCAGTCCAGCTCTGCGTCGCCGAAAAGCACAAGAATCAACAAATTCGAGTCCGTTCCGGCTCCTTGATCTGAACTAAAATGCCTTGCCCTCGGCAAAAAGCACTTTATCAACGGGCTGCCGGATCATGGTGCCTACTTGAATGAGGGTCTCTGGTGTTTCCATTCCAGAATCCTCGTGAAGTCACCACGAAGCGTCACGGAAACTTCGATGGAGTCGAGAGTCGGACCTGTGTTGCTAAAGAGAAAACAGAAGACTCCGTCTGCCGGGGCCCTCAGCGTGAGTACGCCTCGATCGTTGTGACCCGAGTTGATGATTCGGATCGTGTTGTCATCCGTGTGAGTGTGGCAATCCCAGGCCACCGGAGCGCTGGCCTGAAACTCGGCAAAGACCTCGGCTCCTTCTTTTATCTGAAAGTCCACTTCCCCGAACTCGGCGAGGGACAATTTCCAGGCTTGAGTCCGAGGAAGGGGGCTCCTCTTTGGTGGCGTCATCATCTCCGGGTTTTCGGGATCGCCGGAAAGGCTTTCGAGAAAGGCCTCCAGATCGGCGAGTTCTTCCGGCGAGAGGTGAAGTGGAGTCAGGGCTTCTTCTCGATGACCGAGGGCTGCTTCTTGATCGAGCTCCGAGTAATACTGGAGAACATCGCCCAGGGTAGAGAATCGTCCGTCATGCATATAGGGAGGAGTTCGCGCCACATTGCGAAGAGACGGTGTTTTGAACTCTCCCAGGTTGGCCGGCTTTCTTGCCACGTAGCGGAGTGATCGATTGCTTGGCTCGCTTCGGTTGTCGCTATAGGGGCCCAATCCGTTGAAGGGATCCACTTTGACTTCATCAATTCCAGCGAAACGCCCCAGGTCGGCTGCTTCCCCGCTCCCCTCGTCGAGTCCGATGTTGTGGAACTCCCTGTCCGTGAAGTTGGGGCCGTGATGGCAGAGGGTACATTGACCTTTTCCCGCGAAGATCTTGAGGCCTCGCTGGGCCTTTGGCGAAAGAGAAGCGACTTCTTCCTTGTTTCGTGTCAGGAGACCCGCGACGAATCGATCGAACGGAGTCTTGCGGATGACCAGCGTGCGTTCGTAGGCCTCGATCGCTTTGCCGATGTTGGCGAAGATTTGATTGACCACCATCTTGTCCGCTTCAGGGAGAGAGTGCCAGGCGAGATGATGAGGGTGGTCGATTGCTGACGGCTTGGGACAAGCGTCCCGAGGGAGCTCATCCCAGTTCATGGAAGGAAGTCCGGAGAAGACTTTCTGATAGAGCCCTGAAAGTTCGGGATCCGTTGCCACGAAACGGGCAATGCGGACCCGGGTTGATCCCATCTCGTCCTCGTGCTCGAGAGGTTTCAAGGATTGGGACCAAAGACTGTCGGCCCGGCCATCCCAGAAGTACCAGCGGTTCCAGGCAAGATTCCAGAGGGCGGGGGCATTGCGTTTTGTTCGGGAGAGGCCCACGGATCGGGGTTGGGGATCACTGAAAGAATGCTGAGGGTCATGGCAGGTCGCACAGGAGACTTCCCGGTTTCGGGACCACCTGGATTCAAAGAAAAGGACCTTTCCAAGGTCAACGGCTTCCGGATGATCGGCGACCCGATTGGTGGGGCTATCGGGCAAGGGACCAAGGGGGGAGAGGGTCGTAAGAATCTGAAGCTCTTCGGGAGAGAACGCTACCGAAAGGGTCGAGATATCTTCTGGACCGAGGGAGGATAATCTCGCTGTTTTGGAGTCGCACCCCTCAAGCAGGGCGAGGCCCAAAGTCAGGAGCAGGACGGTAAGGAGCACGAGAAGACGAGACACGGTCTACTCCAGCGAGATGGGGAAGGTTGCGCGTTCCCGAAGCGGGCCGTCAACGACGTCGAGGTAAAGTTCCCACTCACCGGGCATGTGAAAGAGAAGGCCTTCCACTTCGAACACTCCGGGCCCGATGGCCTTTGTCTCGGGAGCGGTATTGATGCCATGTCCGTGGGCCGGCATGTCGGCGTCAACTTCGAGGTGGATGCCTGCCAGGGTCTCTCTCTCCGATTCCGGACCAGGTCTCACTCGAACTCGAAGGGAGAAATGCTCGTTCAAGGGAATCGGAGAGGGTGTTGGTGTGCATTCCACCCGCCACGTTTCTCGTGCGGACACAACCGAGAGAGGGGTGGTCGGGGACGATAGCCCGGCTTTCGTGGTTTTTGGAGACTCCGGGCATCCAAGTAGAAGGAGGCCGGCGAAAAACCAGGATCCAACACCCAGTAGGGCGGGATGGCTGCGTTGGAGTGAGCCGGGTGGTTCCTTCTTGAATTCAAACATCGGTTAGCCCTTTCGACTTTCGAAACCAGATAAACCACCCCAGTATAGCGATCCCGAAGATGATCATGAACGAGATCGCAGACATGATCCATCCCTGACCTGCAGATACGGGTGGGGTTTCCTGCTGAGTTGGGGACCTCGACGGCCGTCTCGTCTCTTTTTCATGTTCAAGAGATGGATGATGGAGATACCGGCCTGCTGCAAAAAAATATTCGCCTGAAAGAGCTGGCGCGATCGCATGACTCTGCGCTTCGCCTTTTCTCCCAGGAGATGGGAGAGAGGATACTTGCTGGGCCTCAAAGAAAGGAAGCGACGGATCTCCCTCTGCCTGATTCGTTCTGGCATCAAGGGGATGAACGATGGGGCGGTCCGCGACTCGGATTCGAAATTGCATTGCGTTTTCTGGAACAGTCCACCGAAGGATCGATGTGTTTTCCGGGCCTTTCGAAATCGTGACATCGAAAGGTCGCCACGTTTCCCTTTGATCGACTCCCGTGAGAAGAACTCGGAGGTTCTGCCACTCGGGTGAATTCGCGAGTTCCGGCGGAGGCTCTTGATTCAGAAAGGTTCTCGCCCTCTGGAGAAATCTTGGGTTTGCGCTGAGGCGCCATGCCTGGCTCAAGAAGAATGCGGTCAAGATCGGCTGTCGATCCTGCTCATCCGGAGATAGCCGACTCCAGGTCGAGGCGGTCGATTCAAAGAGACTCAGCAGATGTTCGTCGTCTCGTGGCCAAAGCGCTCCGTTGCGCAGGAGAAGATCCATTGTCTTCAAGAGGGATGGGTTCGCAATCAACCGATCCTGTTGCTCGTAGAGGATGTCGAGGAGGCGATCGCGCGCATGGGTCGAACCGGAGTGAAGGTGCCAGGCACAAAGTTCCTCCGCCAAGAGCGAGATAGAAGTGTTGCTCTCCCGTGTTTCTTTTTGATCAAGAGGATGCCCTTGGTTTCTGATGATGTCTCCGACCGCTTCGTTCCCCGTCAGTCCGTACCAGGAGATCAAGGAGGCCAGAGGTGGCGGGTGTGTTGGATTTCCGGACTCGATAGCATGCTTGATCTTCAAGTAGGAAGAGCTCAGGTGCTGGGGAGGTGCCCGAAGAAAGTCATTCACCAGGAGGTCGAATCGGGCCGTCTCTCCCGGCTCCGCTCCGGGAAGTAGATTTCCCCAGACGATGTGACTTGCGTTGAGCCATGCAAGGTGTGCGACCCGTCCTACAACCTTGGGCGGAGATGCCCCGTTTCGATGCTTAGGACCTCGCAATTCCAATCCAGTATTGGTCCGGAGGAGAGCGGCCTCCCGGTTGTTTGCATCGGTCATGGAAAGGGTGAACACCGTATCGTTCTTCAAACGACAGGTTACCGGGTTTCCTTTCGAGAGGACGAGCTGAACCTCGGGCTTGCCGGAAAGAAAGTGAGCCCGAAGAGTGAAGGACTCATCTTCTTCGGAAGTCGGGGAATCGAATCCGGAAAAGCGAACGGCAGCTCGCAGCGGGCCGTTTTCCTCAAGGGTTGCCTTTCCGTTCGGTGCGTCGAGCGCAAGCTCAGGGGTTTGTTCTTGATCTCGAAGGAAGATTCTTGGGGGGCCGTTCTTGGGGATCCGAAAAAGAGTCGACCCTGTGTTGATGAGGATGCTCTGGCCCTCATCCGAAGCGAGTTTCCCGACCTTTTTCGGTTTCCCCTCGGTGACATAGAGTCCGGCATGGAAACCACCTGCGGGAAGATCGATCCGGGCATCGACCTGAATCCATCGAATGGATCCGTCCGGCCATGTCCCCAGGATCCGAACCTGGCTCACTTCCGTACCGACGACGACGACCCGATCGAGAGTTCGCAAGCCAACGGAGCGGGGTATGGGCACTCCGATGGACACTGGCTCGGCAAGGCGATCCTTGGGGAGATGGGGCTTTTCCTGAGCTTCGACGAAAAGAAGTGGAACGAAAAGCTCATGGCCAGCCTGGAGGGGGTTCCTCTGGAGCCCGAAGGCCAGGAAGAGAAGAAGGAGCCAGGCTCCCCGTAGCCAAAGGGGTCGGTTCATGGTCCTGAAGCTAACCGTTCCCGGGAGGAAACAAAAGGAGGGGATCCCTCTTCTCTCACCTGGTTTGCCCCTCGAAGGCCCAGCTCGCCCGAGAGGAGCCGGGATATCGGTCTTTCCGGCTGACTCGACCTCAATCGAAAACAATGATATTCTTTTTGCCGTATTACGCAGAAGGCATGGCAAATCGACACGCGTCAGTTGTCCGTAATTCTCGATTACGCCCCTCGACGGCATGATTCATGCGGGCCAGGAACACGGTTATCTGAAGCTCGCAGGCGTTTGTACTCCATCCCTCTATTCTTCCTGGTGGTGCTAGTAGTCCCATACGGATCGGGCCGTTTCTAGCCGCCACTTCTGTTCTCCATCGATTCCGGAGGTCTTGCATGTTGCAGATGTCTGCAGTGCGGGTAACCGCACTTTGTTTTTTGGTTGGCTCCTTGTTTCTTGGCTGTACCGATTCGGCAAGTAAGGAAGAAGGCGGAGCCAGCGAGCTGCTCTCGAGCCTGGAAACGATCGATCCCACTGCGGGCTATCAGCCCAAGAAAGAAGACCCAATGAAGCCGATTGCAACGATCAATGGAGAGCCAGTTACTCGAGACGACCTGAATCAAAAAATGGCGAACCTCGTCCAGCAGATGACCGGGGGCCAGGCTCCTCCCAGTTTCTCTCCTCAGCAGCAAGCCCAGCTTCAGCAGCAGGCCTTCCAGCAGATCATCCTCGAACGACAGCTTCACGGTTTTGCCACGCAAAATGAGCTTCAGGTCGAAGCGAACGTCATCGAGGCCGAGATCTCAACGATCATGGAGAGCTTCGGTGGGGTGGAGAAGTTTGAAAAGGCCATGAAGGATGCCGGGATGGATCGGGAGACCTTGAAGGGCGATATCCGCAAGAGCAAGCTGGCGGAGATGGCGGTCAACCATTACAAGGGAGGACTGGCCGATGCTTCGGAGACCGATGTTGAAACCTTCTACAAGGAGAACATCGATCGATACTCGGTGAAGGAGATGGTTTCAGCGAGTCACATTCTCTGGGGCTTTACCGAGGGGGAGGATGATGCTTCCAAGACTTCAAAGCGGAAAGAGGCCGACGAAGTGCGGACCAAGCTTTTGGAGTCTGGTGACTTTGCGGAGCTCGCGAAAACTCATTCGAGCTGTCCCAGTGCCAATGACGGAGGCGCTCTTGGAACCTTCCCCCGAGAGGACATGATCCCAGCCTTCTCCGATGTGGCGTTTGCCCTTGAAATCGATGAGATCAGCGAGGTGGTGGAAACCGAATTCGGATACCACGTGATCAAGGTCACGGAGCACACCGACGCCAAGACGAGCGCTCTCACGGAAATCAAAGACAAGGTTGCAAGCGATGTGAAGGAAGACCTTCTTCAGAAGTGGTTCCAGACCCTCGTCTCGGAGGCGAAGGTCGAGGACTTGTCGCAACAGTAGGAAAGGACATTTCCTACATCTGGACCAGCGCAACACCTGCGCTCGCTGCGATGGCGCCGATCAGAGACCGTCCATGAAGACGCTCTCGAAGAAGTACCAATCCGGCGAGTACCGTCATTCCTGTGGAGAGGCTGCACACGGGAGCGACGATCGACAGAGGTGACCCCGCCAGGGCAAGAGTGAGAAAGAGAAAGCCCGACGCTTCAAGAACGGCGGGTAGGCTCAAGGAGCCAAGGTCCAGGTAGCTTCTTGTCCGGTCCATTTCTCTGGTCTTTCTCGTGTCGCCAGGGCTTCGTCGGTTGAGGATGCAGAGCCGAAGAATGACCAAGATTCCGGCCGCGCAGCCCCAGACAAGGGCCGGCGCCCAGAGTTTCCCCGCGTCATCAGCAAGTCGATCTGTAAGCGGCGCCATGCATCCAAAGCCGATTGCCGAAGCAAACGCGGCAGGAAGAGCGTACCGCCCGGTCTTCTTGCCCTTGGCCTGCTGGATTTCCGTACTGGCCAGCAGTAGGTTTCCAAAGATGACGAGGCCGACTCCGAGGGCACTCGGCGGAGACAGGCTTTCCTCGAGGAAGAGGAGTCCGATCGCTGCGCCCAGGACGGACCAGCTCCCGATGATGGGGGAGACGACCGAGACTCTTCCCGATTCGAAAGCAAGAAAAAGTCCACCATACGCAACGATGGCGCTTCCCCCGGCGAGAAGGATGAGGAGAATCGAAGAACCGGAAAGATGTTGGGGGTAGGGGGCAAGAGCAAGGGCCACCAGACCGAGGAAGCCCGTTCCAAATACGAGGGACCAGAAGAGGGCGATGAAAGGAGAAAACCTCTTTGAGGCCCTCCTGATGGCGAAGTTAGCTGCGGTCCAGCAAAGTGCGCAGAGGAGAGCAAAGCTCAAATAGACCATGAAACCCGGGGCCTCGGATTGCCGGTGGGAAAGCCTAGATATTACCAGGAAGACCTCTCAACGTCCCCCCGTGTGCTGAATCACTCACACATCTAGAGCTCCTTTTGCGCTGTTTGTCGTCCTCCCATCAGGATCTGAGCATCCGGGTCGAGCAAGATGTGCTTGGGTTCGAAAGGAGTTTCGACGGTGATCTCGATTTCCTCTCCCGGCCCTAAGGTCATGGTGGTGCGGATCGCTTCGTAGGGAATCTTTTCCTCTTCCGTTGTTGTGGTCTTCTCCGGCTCGTCGCTTTCCGCCGTGATCTTGTCGATCTCGTCCTCTTTCTCGAGGAGCTCCTCATCCCAGCCGTATGGCTCGGGAAGGTCATCGTAGGTGAAGGGAATCAACGGCGGCTGGATTCCGACTTCGCTGATGAGTCGACGTCGATTCGCCACTTCTACGGCCAGCTGAATGGTCCCGGTACCGGCGTTCTTGATCAGAGCGCTGGTGATCCATCCGTCTCCCTTTTTTGCCGAGGACGCAGAGGTGACTTCCGGCTTGGGAAGGACGACCTCGTAGAACCACTGGCGAAGGAAATCTTCGTGCTCGGGTCCGGCTTGAGCGCGGATGTGACCAAGAAGATCGTGAATGGTGGGGTGATCATACTGGAAGGCGAATTCTTCAATGAAGGTTCGCAAGGCCTTGATCAGGTTCTCGCGCCCGATGGTCTCCGAGACCATCCAGAAAACCATGCCGCCTTTGTTGTACCAGAGTGGAGTGTCGCTTTGTTCCGAGCCATCGATGCGAACGATGGAGCGTTCAACGTCCGGTGTCCGGCTTTCTACATAGAGTTTCTCGAACTCGATGCGCCTGTTTCTGACCGCGACTCTGCCGTTGAATCGCTCTTCCATGAGGAGGGTTGAATAATGGGCAAGAGCTTCGGTCAGGAAGGCGGCTCCTGGCACGGGGGCGGGAGTCGTTACCGTTCCCCACCACTGGTGAGCCGCTTCATGAGCGGTGACCATGAAGTTGATGTTGGAGATTCCGTCATCCCCCTTGGTGAGGAATCCCAGTGCCTCACTGAACGGAATGATTGACGGATGCCCCATGGCAAATCCCGCGAACCGTGGGAACTCGACGATGCGGAGCTCGCTGAACGGGTAGGGCGAGTAGATTGCCGAGTAGAACCGTTTCGATCGATCCAGCGCAGTCAAAATGGTGTCGATGTTCTGCTCATGTCCCTTGTGATAGTAGACGGAGCAATCTCCTTGAGTCTTGACCTCGTATCTTCCGGCCATGATCGGGAAGAAATAAACCGGATGATCGGTTTCGAAGTTGAAGAATGCCCGATCGCCTTCGATTCGTTCGCCGGTCATCGTACCGGACGAGAGCGCCGTGAGGTCGCTTGGCACCGACACCTCAAGCTTCACCGAGAAGGTCCCGTGCCCGCCAAGGAGTGAGGAATGAACCCCATCGAAATGTCGGGCGAGTTCCTCTGGAGTCATGCGACTGTCCGAAGTGTCCTGGTTCGGCGAGTCCGGCGAAACATAACCGACGGTCGGAAGGAATGTGACTCCAAATGAATCGACGAAGATTGCATCCTCGAAGATCCACTCCCCGAAGTTGGGAGTTGTCTTTCCGGAACCGGGATTCAGGATGCCTCCATAGGTCATGCGAAGGGTCGTTTCACCTCCTGGCTTCAAGGGCTCGGGGAGGGAGATCTCATAGAGCCCGTTCCGATCGTCGATGGCTGGCTGGCTCTCGATTGCTTCCCCCGCTTCGTCTTTGGATACGATGAAGATGTGATCCTCAGGTTCGATGTCGAAGTCCGGGCTCACCGTGAGAGGAAGGACGGGAAAGGATTGATCTGTATGGTTACCGACGGTGAACAATCCGTCGACCTCGAATCGCCGCTCTTTTGGATGGAAAGCTACTTTGAGATCGAGGGCCGTGAATTCTGGCGTTTTCTGGTTCGGGCTTCCCCATTTGATCCGATTTCTCAACTCATATTCATCGGTAAGATCTTCGCGCCATTCGGCCTGAGCACCTTGATCCATCGAGCGGTCCAGCATCACGCCGGATGCAAAAGCGGAAGCGAAGAGGAGGAAGAAGATGGAGAAACCGAGTTTCCTGGTCCGGAGTGCACGAATTCCGAGACGGGGGAGTCTTGGTTCGTCGGTTCGTGGGTAGAAATAGACCGAAAGAGTCAAGAGCATGAGTGTGACTGCGCCGACCAGTACTCGGTTCAGCACGAGTTCCGTCAAGTAGGGACGGATCCCGGTAATGTCAGAAGAAACGACCAGGCTGGTGGGGATGACCCTTCCTCTCCAATCGAGCCATCCGGTGAAGAGCCCCACCATATACAGGATCCCAAAGGAGATGAGGAGGCCATACGCGGTGACTCGCCCGCTGGTGATCGAGGCAAAAAAAGCGGCAAGAACGAGGAAAAACAAGACTCCGGGAAGGAGCAGAAGGCCAATCGTTCGAGCGTAGATCTCGGGCTCCGGAGGAGTCTGATGAAGCCCTACCTGGAAGGCAGCGGTGATCGCAGCTGCCCCGACGATCAGGAAGGTCATGGCGGTGAAGACGGCCATGATCTTGGCCAGGACAAGGGATCCTGTTCCAACGGGAGAGGAGAGAAAAATGTCACCAAACCGGGTCGTTCGTTCCCGATTCATCACGTCGATCATGAGACATGCGCCGTACGCACAGACCCAGGGAGAAAGGGCAACCGCCAGGATGCTTGCTGCCCGATTCGCGGTAACGATGACTTCTGCTTCCCAGGGGCCCGGCGTAAAAAACGCCGCCGGTATGGTGAACAGCCAGATGAGAGGAGCAAAGACCCAGAGGGAAGGTTGTCTTCGGAGGAGCCGAAGTTCGGTCCTGTAGATCTGGAACCAACCGGCGGTTCCTTTTCGATTTCGCCCGTGGAGAAACGGCTGAGGAAGGGCTAGATCTTGGTCCGCGAGTTTTTGCTGGGGCTTTGCGCTTGCCTGTGAAAGGGCTTTCAAGGACCCGTTCTTACTCTTTCCGTAGCGGGAAACGGACCGCAGGAGACAGAGTGCGGAAAGAACAAGGAATACAATCCGGTTGATCAGGAACGGGGTATCCAGCGTGGGGATGACGGTGTTGTAAAAAGAGACGCCCCGATCTTCCGTGGAATAGATCTCCGTCAGCCAGCTGAGCCCGGAGGGATCGACCCAGGCCCGAACCGTATCCCACTCCACGTTGAGTGTGTCCTTGGACCACCGCTCAAGAAACGCCGGGGAAAAATCAGAAAACGAGAGGACGAACGCATAGAGAAGTGCGAGGGAGGCAAAGATCAGGAGCGGAGAGCGAGTTCGCTCTCCGAGATAAAACGCCGCCGTCATGGCAAAGAGAAACCAGGGCAGCGTGTAGCAGACGAAGGGGTAGAGGTGATAGAGGATGTTGAATGGGCCGTAAAGACGAGGGTCGTCCATTCCCCCTTCTGAAGCGATTCCCGCGGTGATGATGTCGGTCAGGATCGCCACGACCATCCCGAATAATAGCATTCCGATGACCCAGGCTCCCGTGCCGAAGAACTTTCCGAGAAGATATTGCTTCCGGCTGAGGTGGGTTGAACGAAGAACGTTTTCGACCTGGAATTCCTCATCGCGAACGATGGAGGTAGCCATGGCAATCGCGGCAAACATCGTGTAGACGACGAACGGAATGGCCATGTAGAAAAGTGCGAGCTGGTAGGGACCGTTGACGTGGACCTTTTCTTCTTCGGAAAGCCCACCGGTGCTGACGTTGATGCCGACGCCGCCGAGGAAGTACAAGATGCTAAACGCCAGCGAAAGCAAGATGGCGACCCAGAAGAGGGGGCGCCGAAGAGCCAGGCGAATTTCGCACCGGGCCATCGTGAGAATCAGGTTCACGCTTCGATCCCCCCGATGCTAGCAGCCTTTTCGCCCGAGCCATGAAGATCGGTGCCAAGGCCGGTGGCGAAGTACCCGTCTTCCAGCGTTGCCACCGTCGCTTGAAATCCCGGAGGAGGTGCCTGCTCGGGACGAAGAACGATCCGCACTCGATAGGCTCCCGCTTCGCCACTGATCACGGCGCTGGCGACTCCGTACCTTTCCCTGAGCTCCATGACTTCTTCTTTGGGGAGAAAGCCCTCATAGACCTTTCCTTCGATCTCGTTGATGAGGTCGGTCGGATTTCCGGAGTAGACGATTCGGCCGCCCCGAATGATGGCGAAACGACGGCACAGGACCCGGACGTCTTCCACGATGTGGGTGGAGAGGATCACGACTCGATGCTGGGCAAGTTCGCCAAGAAGATTGTAGAAACGCACCCTTTCCTGGGGATCGAGACCCGCGGTGGGTTCATCGACAATCAGGAGGTCCGGGGAACCGAGCAGAGCCTGGGCGATCCCAAATCTCTGCCTCATGCCGCCGGAATACTGGCTGAGCTTTCTGCGCGCCACGTCCCGGAGGTTGACCCTCTCGAGGATTTCGTTCACATGCTTTCCTCGACCCCGAAACGGAATGCCCTTCAACTGAGCGAGGTAAGTCAGCATCGCCTTGGCGTTGAGGTTGGGATAGAAGCCGAAGTCCTGGGGAAGATAGCCAAGGCGTCGACGCACGGCGAGAGGAGCGTCAATCCCACTCATCCCGTCGAGGGTGTAGGAACCCGAGGTCGGGGTGAGAAGAGTGGCGAGTATCTTCATGAACGTACTTTTGCCCGCCCCGTTGGGCCCAAGCAGGCCAAAGAGGCCATGATCGAGCTCAAGGCTGATCCCTTTCACGGCGGCGACAGGGCCCGGGTAGACCTTGATAATGTCTTCGATCGACAGCATGTGGAGCTCCGTATCCCTTGATTGTCCGAAATCTCTAGCGGCGTGACGAGCCGACATTTTATCCGACCCGGTACTCAGCGTCCCCTTTACGTTCGTGGCGAAGAGACTCTCCTGGTTCTTACTGGAAATCAGGGCCGGGGTTCCGACGTTGGACGGCCGATGAAAGAAAACCTCATTCTTCGACGCTCTGTCCCTGAGGCAGAGCTACGGGTGGGGGTAGAATTCCGGATGGGGTTGCGCTAGGGTCCAGGAATGAAATCTCTCTCATTTTTTCTTCTTGTCCTGCTGATTCCATCCTGTTCGTTGGTTCCCGGGTTGTCGATTCGTGAAGAGGTCACCCCGGTAGGTGTCGGAACGGGCCCCAAGGTGCTTTGTGTCGTCGCTCACCCGGATGACGAGATTTCCTTCGGTGGAACGATCTACAAGACGAGCACGTTCCTGAACGGTGTGTGCGATGTCGTCGTCCTCACCAACGGCGAAGGGGGATACAAGTATTCGACTCTTGGAGAGGTGGTCTACGGTCTTTCACTAACTGACGAGGCCGTTGGTCGCGCTCATCTTCCCGAGATTCGTCGAAAAGAAATGATCGAGGGCTGTCGTTTCTTGCGAGTGAGAAACGTTCACTTCCTGGACGAGAAAGATCACCGCTATACGACGGATATCTCCGAGGTGATGAGTGACGGAGCCAAGGTCTGGGATCTCCCCAGAGTCAGAGGTTATCTGAGAGATCTCATGGTCAAAGAGCGCTATGACTTTCTCCTCACCCTGGCTCCGACTCTTGAAACCCACGCCCATCACAAATCTGCGGCAATCCTCTCTCTTGAAGCTCTGAAGGATCTTCCGGCGATGGATCGTCCTGTGGCGATGTGTGTGAGAACCGTGGGGGAGGAGGATCCTCGTCCCCAGCTGGTTGCCCTTCCAGGCTATCCCGTCACGGAGATAAGAGATTCCCCGCCTTTTTCCTTTGATCGCACCCAGTCGTTCGGTCGAAATGACCGTCTTTCCTACGCGATCGTGATCAACTGGGCCATCGCAGCCCATAAGTCCCAGGGAACGATGCAACTCCTCATGAACCGGGGCGCATACGAACACTACTATCTCTTCGCGCTCAATTCGGCGGACTGTACAAGGAAGGCTGAGGACTTCTTTGCTTCTCTTCGGGAAAAGCAATTCCCGACCGAGGGTGATGGGTCTGAGTGAGGTGCTGAGAAGCGAGGGATGAGAGGAATAATCGGTGGGCGACACGCGAAAAAGGGATCTTTGATGGGAAGTGACACCATCTCGTCCACCGAGAGAATTCACTCGATCGATGCTCTCCGCGGTTTCGACATGTTCTGGATCATCGGCGGAGGATCCATCGTCGTGACTCTTGCCGAATCCACGAACTTTCCTCTTCTTCGCGCCTTTGCTGGCCAGCTTACCCATGTCGAGTGGCATGGCTTCCGCTGCTGGGATCTGATCTTTCCCCTGTTTCTCTTTCTCGCCGGCGTTTCGATGCCATTTTCCCTGTCCAAAAGACGCGAGCGAGGAGATTCACGAAGAAAGCTCGTCGGTCACGTTGTTCGGAGAGGGTTGACGCTTGTTTTTCTTGGTCTCGTCTACAACGGTTTCTTGCGGTTCGACTTTGAAGAACTTCGTTGCGCCAGCGTTCTTGGGCGTATCGGGCTTGGATATCTCGGGGCGGGTTGCATCTTCATCTTCTTTGGAGTGAGGGGGCAAGCCCTGTGGATCGGGGTTCTACTTCTCGGTTACTTCGCCGCGCTGTCATGGATCCCCGTTCCTGGATTCGGTGCAGGGGACCTGAGCCCGGGAGCAACCCTGACGGATTATCTGGATCGTCAGTTTCTTCCGGGGCGGTTGCATCGGGAGGTTCGAGATCCGGAGGGACTCCTGTCCACGATTCCGGCCATCGGGACCGGGCTTCTTGGCGCGCTGGCTGGTTCCTGGCTCCGGTCTGATCATTCAAAGGGCGTGAAGGCGGGCCGTCTGATCTTGGTCGGGGGAATCGTCGCCCTCTGCGGGGTGATCTTTGGATGGGCGTTTCCCATCAACAAGAACCTCTGGACGAGTTCGTTCGTCCTGCTGACCGGGGGAATCAGCGCCGGGCTTCTCGGGATTTTTTACCTGATCATTGATGTCTGGGGATACAGGAAGTGGGCGTTCGTTTTCGTGGTAATTGGAATGAATCCCATCACGATCTACCTACTCCAGGCCTTCGTCGATTTCGATGGGGTTTCGAAGTCGATCCTTGCGGGGTCCGAGGGACGTATTCACCCCGTCTTCTGGGCGGGGACGGGGCTCCTCCTGAAGTGGTGTTTTCTCTACTGCCTCTACCGGAAGAGGATCTTCCTTCGTGTCTAGCCCGGCTAGTCCGCCTGCTGTTCCTGGTCCTGGAGCAAGAATCGAGCGACCATCCGGTCATCGGAGAGGAACTCCTGGCTCACCACCGGGCCCGAAAGCTCAAAGGCCGAGTGAGGAAGTCGCGGTGTACCCGACTGCCTCTGGGTGAGACTGGCGAGGGTCGTGTTCCGGGCAGAAGT
Source organism: Planctomycetota bacterium (assembly GCA_029260825.1). Taxonomy (GTDB): domain Bacteria; phylum Planctomycetota; class JACOTG01; order JACOTG01; family JAJDCM01; genus JAJDCM01. The sequence continues at coordinate 14,030 of JAJDCM010000095.1, forward strand.
CGTTCGGGACCTGAATATCGGCTGCATCGTCATTTCCTCCGGCCCCCGGGTATCTTTTCCCAAACACCAGGAGGCAGTCAATACCTTGCCGGCAACGCTGCCGGTACCTCGTGATCCTTCGGCAGTACGCGAAGATTCCTTCAGCTCAAGCCGGTTGGATTCACAAATAGGGGGGGAGGAAGGCCCGAAGGAAGCTCAGGTCGTTCCGAGCTCCGTGTCATCCGGGAACCGGTGACACTGCCCCGGGGGGCCTTTTCCCTTTTTTCTTCATTCCGTATCGACAATCATAACCGGAATCAGGGAGGAGGAAATGGGCAATATTACCCAAGTTTCGCTGATTTTTTTCGGGTGAGCAGCCGGGGAGTAACGGTGATTCTCTTACCGCCCGAGCCAGGCGACGATGGACTTTGTGACGAGTTCGGAGGCGTCCTGCTGGACGAAGTGGCCGGCGCCGGGGATCATGACCAGGGTCATATCCCGATCGATCCATTTCCACGTGTCGTTGTGACCCGCGGCAAGAAGAAAGGGGTCTTCCAGTCCGTGAATCACAAGCACCGGTGACTGGATCTTGGGGAAGCTCGGAGGAGGGCTTTTCTTGCCGGAACTGCCCGGACTCGATGTCTTGGGGTAGTTGGCTTTGTAGTAGTGAAGCATGGCCTCAAAGTCGGAGCGATCGAACGCCTCCACATAATGTTTGCGAGCCTCGGCATCCTGCACCCAGGCGGCTAGCCCGGCTGAATTGAGACTCTTGTGGGCGCCCTCTTTTTGAAAATTGCGAGCGTATTGACTGTTATTGCTCTGGGTCTCGTTGTTCGTCAGCTCTCGGGTCAACCCGGCGGGGTGGGGAACGTTAAGAATGATGAGACGGTCGGTTTGCCCCGGCTTCTGCATCGCAAATTGCCAGGCAATGGCCGCTCCCCAATCATGGCCAACAACAATGGCCTTTTCCTTCTTGAAGTGATCGATGACGCAAGCCACGTCCCCGACGAGACGGGGCATGGCATAGCTCTGCACTCCTTTGGGCTTGTCGCTCTTGTTGTATCCCCGTAAATCGATGGCTACCACCTGGTGGCTTTTTGCCAGGGTATCCATCTGATCGCGCCAGGTGTACCAGTAATCCGGGAAGCCGTGAAGCAAGACCATGAGAGGCCCGTCCCCCAGGCTGACGAAGTGGATCTTGACTCCGTCGTTCTCGGCAAAGCCATGCTCGACCCGGGAGAGAAGATCATCGGCTCGACCCGACGAACCGGTGAGAAAAGGGAGGAGCAAGGCGGCCATCAAGGCGAGGGGAATTCGATGCATCAGGTCTCTCCGATCACGTGTTTGAGTCTCTGGGATACTACGAGAGCCGGGAACGACTCGCGTGCACCATTCCAAAATATTGGCCTTTTTCGCCGCAACCGGATCCCTTTTCACCGGTTCAAAAGCCTGATTTCCACAAAGGGGCGCAGGAAGAGTTTGTTTCTCACGATGAAATTCAGAAGGAAGGGATCATGACAGTATTTTCAGGAAAGAACTGGCTACCGGTCTTTGCTTGGGCGGGTCTACTCGGGCTCTTGAGTGCTCATCCGGGAAAGAGCCAGCTCCCTCAACCTCCCGTTCCCCCCGAGAATCCGGTTACAGCGTTGAAGGCCGTGCTGGGCAAGATGCTCTTCTGGGACGAGCAGATGTCCTCCGACAACACCGTCTCCTGCGGTACGTGCCACCGTCCCGAGTTGGGCGGAGCGGATGTCCGACGGGTCCGGCTTCCCGGGCTCGACGAGCTTCCAAATACACCGGACGATGTCTTTGGATCGCCGGGGGTCGTCCGGTCCGATGCAAATAACGATTTTCTTCCTCACTCTCTTCATGGACTCCGACCTCAGGTCACGGCAAGAAGGACTCCGACAGTGATCGGAGCCGCCTTTTTTCGCCGGCTCTTCTGGGACGGTCGGTCCGGGGGGCGTTTCGTGGACCCTCAAACCGGGGAGCTTCAGATTCCAAGAGGAGGCACCCTGGAGAACCAGTCGGTCCAGCCGTTGATTTCCTCGGTGGAAATGGCCCACGAAGGAAGGACCTGGGAGCAAATCATCGGCAAGCTTTCGGGAATTGAGCCGCTTGCTCTTGCCAGGAATCTACCAGCGGACATTGAAGATCACCTCGGCATCTTTCCGACGTACCCGGCATTGTTTGAAGCCGCCTTTGGATCCTCTGAAATCTCCGCCACTCGAATCGCATTTGCTCTTGCAACCTATCAGAGAACTCTTGTTCCGGATGAGACTCCGTGGGACCTTTTTCAGGCGGGTGATCAGCAGGCGTTAACGGCTGATCAGAGGGCTGGGCTCGATTTGTTTCGAGGGGCTGCGGGCTGTAATCGATGTCATACCGCTCCTCTCTTCTCGGATGACCAGTTCCACAACATCGGTCTCAGGCCCAATCAGGAGGATCTCGGTCGGCAACTCGTCACGGGTCTGGAGAGGGATCGAGGTCGGTTCAAGACGGCGACTCTTCGGAACGCGGGGCTTCGAAACGGCTTCATGCACAACGGGTCTCTTCGCCGTCTTGGTCAGGTGATCGGCTTCTACAACCGAGGGGGCGATTTCGGGGATAACCAGGACCCCCGCATCAATCCTCTGGGCCTCAATCAGGCTCAAAGGGGCCTTCTCCTGGATTTTGTCGCCAATGGGCTCACTGATCCTCGAGTCGAGCAAGGGCTCCCGCCGTTTGACCGCCCGACTCTCCGCTCGGAGTTGCCCCCGAATCCGCGCCGTATCCGTCAGGGGAGCGAGGGAACAGGAGGCTTCATTCCAAACATCATCGCCGGAAGTCCTCCTCATCTCCCGTCCGAGGGTTTTCGGCTGGGGATCGGTGGCGGATTGGGTGGCGCGAATGCCTTCATCGTGGTCTCGGGAGATTCAACACCTCCAGGGACGACCACGGGCACCGGGATCCCTCTTCATGTTGACTTTGGAGCGACAATGCACATCATGGAGTCCGTGATTCTGAGCGGGCAGGGCCCAGGAAATGGTTTCGGGACCTTCAAGCTCGACATTCCGGATAGCCCTGATTTGAGGGGGCGAGACTTTTTTGTCCAGTGGTTCGTCCAGGATCCGAACGCCTCGGGAGGAGTTGCGGCTACCGCTGCTGCTCGGCTCGATCTTTTCTAGTGATCGCGGGAAGGGGTAATTTCCATGAAGCGTCCAGACCATTTTTTCCTTTGTTTTTCACTCATCGCCCTCCTTGGCTCGATCGCCGGGGCAGCCTCGGCTGCCGATCAGTTCGGATTTCGGACGGATGGGACCGGGCGTTATCCAGACGCCAAGCCTCCCACAACCTGGTCCGAAGAAAAGAACATCGCCTGGAAGACGGACCTCGGAGGTTGGAGCAACGCGACCCCCACCATTGTCGGGGATCGAATCTTCGTGACGGTTGAGCCCCTGAAGCTTGTCTGCCTGAATCGGAAAGACGGAAAAGAGCTCTGGAGTGCCGAACACGACTACAAGGAAGTGAAGATCGACTCGGAGCGTCCGAAGTCTCACGGCACGAACGGGTGGGCGAGCGCCACACCCGTCTCGGACGGTGAGAATGTCTATGTTCTCTTTGGAAACGGGGTCGCTGCATCCTACGATGTCTCCGGTAAACGGCGCTGGATTCGTCTGGTGGATCGGCCGGGTCACCGATGGGGGCACAGTGCATCTCCTGTTCTTGCCGGTGATGTACTGGTCCTGAGCATCAGCCAGCTGATCGGCCTCGACCCTGAGACCGGAAAGGACCTCTGGCGAATTTCCAGCAAAGAGAGCTTTGGCACACCCGCGGTGGCAAGGATCGGTCGGGAAGCAGTCGTGATCTCTTGCGCCGGGCAAATCGTTCGGGCCGTGGATGGAATGGTTCTGGCCGAGGATCTTGGATACCTGGAGTACAATCAACCCCTGGTCGAAGACGGAGTGGTTTATTTCATGGCGACGGACGCCAAGGCCTATCGGCTTCCAGATCAGCTCCCGGATCTCGTGGACCAGGGGAAAGAAAAGCTCGACCTTGAGCCCCTCTGGGAAGGAAGGTTGCGGCGCGATCGCTACTACGCCTCACCGGTTCTCTGTGACGGTAAGATCTATTCCATGACCCGCTATTTCATCCTGACCGTTCTGGCAGCGGACACGGGAAAGAAATTGTGGGAGGCGAGGCTCGGCGCGTCAGCTTCCGAGGGAACCACCGCACCTCCTGAGGCAGAAGCTCAAGAGGGCGGACGGCGCGGACGCGGCGGAGAACGAGGCAGCCGAGGGGGAGGACGTCGTCAACGTCGAGGAAGTCGAGGCGGCGATACGGTCTATTCGAGTCTCACGCTTGCCGGGTCCACGATATTTACGTGTAGCGAGAGCGGTCGAGTCTTTACCTTGAGCCCGGGGAACGAGCTTAAAGTGTTGGGAGAGAATAAGCTGCCCACGATGAGGGCCTGTCCTGTTTTCGATGGGGACCGGATGTACGCCCGGGCCGGAGACGCTCTTTATTGCATTTCAACCAAGTGAGATAGGTCGGAAATGAGGAGGGTGATGAGCTGCCCGGAGGGGGCCTGACTCCCCGGAGACTTTGGCCCCTATTGACGCTTGGTACCCGAGGTGTCAGAATTGTCGCCTTGAAGACGATAAGGGATTCCTCGGGCCCGGAGTTTATATTCTACCCATGAGCCAAGTCCAAACCTCCGAAGCTGCCCTGGCGGTGGGGTTTCGGGTCGGGCGCTACGAATTCAAGCGGGCCGAAACCAATCATGAGTTCGCGCAGCTCCACGAGTTGAACTACCGCACCTTTGTGCAAGAAGTGGGGCAGTATGAGGATCGCGGTGCCGGATCTCTCGTCGACAAATTCCACGGCAAGAACACCTATTTCATGGCGGTTCTCGGGGACCGAGCGGTGGGGATGGTCGCGGTCCACGATGAGGCTCCTTTCAGCATCGAGGGGAAGCTTGCCGATCCGGCGATTCTCGAAAGTTTCGGGTCCCGTCCACTCGAGGTTCGATTGCTCGCCGTCGAGCCAGACCGCCGTCACCGCATCGTGTTCGCCGGGCTCACTTACCTTGTCTATAACCATGCTCGAAGGTTCGGCTACAGCCATCTCCTGATTTCCGGGATCCAGGAGCGGGTGGACATGTACGAACGACTTGGCTTCGAGGCAATCGGCCCCGGGGTCAAGAACGGCGAGGCTCACTTCATTCCGATGGTTGCCTCCGTTTCCAGCTTCCCCGCCTCCATTGAACGGGATGCGGTGAGGTTTGCTCGAAGGACAGAGGCGTCGATTTCGCTCCAGAAGGAGAGTAAGAACGGGAAACTGGCAACCCGAGAGAGAAGACCTCTCTTGCTACTTCCAGGTCCGGTTCACCTCACCGAGCCCGTACGAGTGGCCCTTGAGAGAGCTCCGCTCTACCACCGAGGGGATGATTTCCGGGCGATGTTTGCCCGGTTGCGTAAGACTCTCAGCGAGCTGGTCGGGGGCAAAGAAGTCGCGCTCTTTAACGGAAGCGGAACTCTTGCCAATGAGGTTGTTGCTGCAACATTGAGTGCGGATCGAACTCTTTCTCGTGGAATCATCCTCGTCACCGGGGAATTCGGCGAGCGTCTTAGCCGGCAGGCGAAGCGGCATGGTCTCGAGTTTGACGTGATCGAGAAGCCATGGGGTTCGCGCTGGCCCATCGCTCAGCTTGAAAAGGCACTGGATGAAGGCAAGGCAGACTGGGTCTGGGCAGCTCACCTGGAAACATCAACGGGTCGCCTGAACCACCTCGATGAGCTCCTCAAGGTGACTCAACCTCGGGGTGTGAAGCTCTGTCTGGACTGCGTCAGCAGCCTGGGATCAGCGCCACTGGATCTCACCGGGGTTCATTTGGCCTCCGGAACGAGCGGAAAATCTCTGGCTTCAAAGGCGGGTATTGCGATTGTTTTTGGAGTCCGCTCCGAGCTTGGCGGAGTGGATCCAGATCGGGTTCCGGTTTATCTCGATCTTGTTTCAACTTTCGAGACCGAAGGGCCCCGGTTCACGTTCGGTTCCCAGGATCTCGTAGCTCTTGATGAAGCGGTTCGAGCTTATTCTACGCCGACTCTCCGAGAGGCCCGCTTCCAGAGGAACCAGAAGCTTGCGGCCTATATCCGAAAGCGTCTGGTCGACCTGGGAATTTCCCCCCTCGTGGATGATGAGCAAGCAGCACCCATCATCACCACCGTGATTCCGCCACGAGACCTCACCGTCACCGAGTTCGTCGAGCTCTGCCGGAGCTGGGGCATTCTGGTCGGTGGCGAGAGCGGCTATCTCCAGAAGAGAGGCTGGGTCCAGATCGCAAATATGGGCGATCTCTCCCGAGAAGACTGTGAGAGCTTTTTTGTCCGTCTCGAGAAATGGCTCGCCAGCTAGCCAGCTAGCGGCGCTCACAATCCCCTTCTTTACAAGAGCTTCTGATTTCGCCGGAATGTGCAGGGCCTCCTTGCGTAGAGAATCGTGTCGGCAAGGGATTCATTTCGTGAGATCTCACCACCCTGGCCGCCTTATCTCCTGGAGACGGAGCCATGAGCCGGGAATCGATCGAACTGAAGCTGGAGAAGGCCCGATCCGGGGACCGGAGGGCGTTCGAGGAGCTCCTGACTGAAGTCGAGACTCCGATTCAGGCCATCATTCGAGGCCAGCTCGGTGGTTACCTCCAGCTCAGAGTCGAGGTTGCGGACCTCCTTCAAGAGACGTGGGTCCGAGCGTATCGGTCCATCTCCGGGTTTCGTGGAGAGGATCTCAAGGCTTTTCGTAGCTGGTTAGGATCGATGGCGGTCCACGTCGTTCAGGACAACGCCCGTCGATTCAAGGTCCGTCGTGCCGATCAGGAACGGCCTTTACACCGAGATTCGAACGGGGGAAGTGGGTCCATGGAGGGGCGGGGTGGGGATTTTCTTGCAAAGGGGGAAACTCCGAGTCGGATCATGCGTCGGGATCATCGGCTTCTCCGTCTCGAACAGGCGATCAAGGAGCTTGCTCCTGATCAGCGTGAAGTCATTTATCTTGCGCGCCTCCAGGGTCTGCCCGTGAAGGAGGTGGCGTCCCGGCTCGGCAAGACCCCGAATGCGGTTTCCATGCTGTTATTCCGCGCTGTTCGTAGCCTTCGTACAGGTTTTGGTAACACCGACAGTCTTCATCTCCCAAAGGAAGGATTTACCAGCCATGATCCGACCTGACCCGAAGAAGGATCTCTCGCCGAAGGTGGCTTCCGGCAATTGCGAGGAGCGCCTGGCAAAGATTCTCTCGGACTGCTCGGACCGGCTGAACACAAAGGGGGGTTTTGATCGTCACCTTGTCGTGTCTCAGCACCCGGACCTTGCTCCTGAGCTGGAGGATATGCTGGATACTCTGATTGAATGCAGCCCCGATGATCCGGACACCGAGGGGAGAAATGTCCGGGTCTTCTCCGACTACGAGATTGTTTGCGAGATTGGCCGGGGTGGGATGGGAGTGGTTTATGAAGCGCGACAACGGTCGCTGGAAAGGCGCGTGGCACTGAAGGTGCTCCCTCCCGGATTCCTGGGAAAGCCGTCCGCGGTCGAGAGATTCTTGCGGGAGGCGAAGGCGGTCGGGCGGCTTCACCATCCCCATCTAGTGCCCGTGTTCGACCTGGGAGTCGAGGGGGGTACTCCCTACCTGGCGATGGAGCTTGTCGCCGGAGAATCCCTCGAGCAAATCCTCGTGAGTCGAAAGGGACTGGATTCTCCGGAGGGGGATGTCGATCTTCAATACTGTCTTCGGGTCGCTACCGCTTTTGTCGGCGCAGCGACGGCGGTCGAACATGCAAATGAGCGTGGAGTCATCCACCGAGATCTCAAGCCTTCCAATTTGATTCTGGATGAGGGGGGGAGGCTTCGGGTTGTCGACTTCGGGCTTGCTCAGCTTGAGGGACAGGATCGACTCACCGGCAGTGGCGAGTTCCTCGGGACTCCCCGGTACATGAGTCCGGAGCAGGCCCAGGGGGAAGCGGGCATCGTTGATCATCGAGCCGATGTGTACGGTCTGGGTGCTTCTCTTTATGAAATGCTCACGCTAAGCCCGCCTCATTCGGGACACGACCATCGGGACCTTCTCACCCGGATCATTCACGATTTGCCGGTGCCCCTTCGAAGATTGCAACCAAGGATTCCTCGTGATCTAGAGACCATCGTCATGAAATGT
>JAJDCM010000096.1 GCA_029260825.1 Planctomycetota bacterium
CAAGGCCTGGCATCGGTTCAATCCCGCTCCATTCGTGCCGCCCCTTCTCAACGAATGCAACATTCTCATGGTTGCCAATGCCGCATCCGGTACGGTGTCGGTGATCGACCGCAGGAGCGGCTTCCTGCGAAAACTGATCGAGGTTCCAGGGGTGAACCGTCTCGAAACTTACTTCAAGTAAAAACGGACCCTTCAGTTCGCCCGCTTGGCGCCGCGCCTTCACCGATCACGAGAACGTGGAGGAGAACCTTGAGGCGTGGCGCCATTTTTTCGGTACTCTTGTCGTCATGAGCAACGAAAACGAAAAGAAGAGCACCGATCCTTACGCACGGTCCGAATACCGGCGGCTCATCGCCTGGAAACCTCGCATTGAACGCGAAAGCCCCTTTCTCCTTTCACTTCTTGGCAAGGCCCCTGTTTCTTCCGTGGTCGACATCGGATGCGGAAGCGGTGAACACGTCGCCTTCCTTTCAGAAATGTGTGAGCGGGCAGTGGGTGTTGACCGGTCAGACGACATGATGCGCCAGGCAAAAACCCATGAGGAAGAAGGGCGAGGACGGTTCTTTCAAGCAGACGCAACCGAACTCACCACCGCCCTCAAGAAAGAGGCTCCCTTCGGCCTTGCTCTTTGCCTTGGCAACATGCTTCCCCATGTGCTGGAAGACTCGACCCTCGAGCGCATCCTCACCGAGATGAAAGCAATCCTCGCTCCCGAGGGGATCATTCTCCTGCAGATCCTGAACTACCAGAAGATCCTCGAAAAGAACGAGCGAGCGTTGCCTGTCAACTTGCGACCGGGAGACGGGTCCGAAGAGATCGTCTTCTTGCGCCTCATGAAGCCGGGTGAAGATGGTCGCATCCTCTTCTTTCCGGTGACCCTCCTTCTCCATCCCGACAAGGAAGACCCGATCAGCCTCAAGACTTCCAGGCGAGTTGAGCTGCGAGCCTGGCAAGAAAAAGACCTCGTGCCTCGCTTTGAAGCTGCCGGGTTTGACGTGGAACTACGAGGAAACATGGAGGGCGCCCCCTGGATTCCCGGAGAGTCTTCCGACCTGGTCGTGATTGCGAAATTAGCAGTTCAGCCCTGACTGCCTACAAGATTGACATCGCCTCGGTGAGAGCATCGACCGGAGTTCGATAGTTGGTGTTCTCCATGATCGCGTGCAACAGGGGGACTTCCCGCTCGTCACACACGAACCCAAGAGCCAGCGCCGCCTGGGTTCGTACCAAGGCGGAGAACTTTCTCCGATCATCCAGAACCTCGATTAAAGGTGCGACAAACGTCGTGTCCTTGACAAACCCCATCGCGGTCGCCGCGGCGTTCTTCTCCGGCGCAGAAGAGCTTGTCAGGATCATCTTCATGAGATCTTCAGCGATGTTCCGATCCCCCATCAAGCCGAGTGCCGTGGCTAGCGATCGCTTGAAATCGACGGGCCCCGTCCCCCGAAGCTTTTCTTTTAGCATCGGAGCGGCACTTCGCTCACCAAGGATACCCAGCGCCACCGCGGTGTAACCCTGAGCCTGAGCTTCCCCCTTTCCTCCAAGAACCGTCAGGAGATCCGCCTTGACATCTTTTTGTCCCATCAAGGCAAGCGCAATTCCGAGCCCGGATTTGGTTCGATCATCCCTGGTCTTTCGAAAGACCTCATGAGTCGCCTCGGTTGCCGAGTCGATGAAATCGCCCGACCGTTCAAGAAGTGCCACGCCAAAAGCCGCAAACACCTTGTCTTCTTTTTGGCCCCCTTGCAGGCGATCGAACAAAACTTTCGCCGCTTGATCTCCGCCGACACGGCCAAGGGCCGCCAACGCCCAGTTTCTGCCCTGCCCATCTCGCCCGCGACGAGCCGTCGAAATCAGAAGAGAAAGTGATGCCGAGTCTCCAGGCTTGGCGAGCAAACCAAGAGCCAGGACCGACGAGCGATGAACATGAACGCTTCGGTCCCGGATTCCCTGTCGAACCGCGGGTAGAGCACGAGGATCCCCGATCTTTCCAAGAGCCGTCACCGCATGGGCCTTCACAAGGGGATCTCGACGGGGATCCAAACTCAGGCTGACCAGAGCTGGGACAGCTCGTCGTTCTCCCAGGACTCCAAGAGCAAGGGCCGCGCAAACAGGAATGTCAGCCGTAGCTTCTTCGATCGCAAGAGCCCGGAGCAGGATGTCACAGATGTTCTTTCGCGAAGAGGCCTGCTGGGTCCCGATCAATCCAAGTCCCAGGGCAGCGAATGCCCGGGTTCGAAGGTGAATCTCGGCCTGACCGGTAAGCCTCAATCCTTCTTCTTTCCCCTCGAGGATCGAAGCGAGGTGAGGGATCGCGTAGGAACTCCCGAGAATTCCGAGGCCAAGAGCAGACGATTGACGAACCTGCCAGTGGGGATCCCGTAGCCCCTGAAGAAACACCGGATAATCGGTCTGGTTCCCGATCTTGCCCAGAGCCAGAATGGACGAAACTCTCACATCAGAATCGTGATCGGACATCGCCCGCTTCAACGCAGGAATCACTTCCTCACGAATCATCCGGGAGGTAGGGTTCACTACATCACGCACGTTGTCCGCATCGCCCTTACCGAGAAGATAATCAAGACTCTCCGTGGATCCACCCGAAGCGAGAATCTGTCGGCCGGCGAAAAACGACTCCCGATGAAAAGCCCACCAGTATTCCCAGCTGGAGAATCCATCCGCCCCACTCTTCTTTCGCCGGTTATTCCCCGTCCTGCGAGCCCGGCTATTCCCCCCCTCTCGGTCCAATCTTGCTCCAATCGAAGCACCCCGTCCCCCGATCTGTTGACCCGAAGGTCCGGTGTATGCCGGCCCACCTGGTTCACCGGGTACAGGACTAATTTTCGCAGTACCTGTTGCGGAAGGAACACGACCCGTGGGAGGCACTTGACCACCTGGCCCCCTATAACTCCCCGAGCCCAGAACATCGCCCGACGAGAGAGAGAGGATCGAAAGCGCGACGGCTGCTACAAGAAGAGGATTTCGAATCGAACGTTTCATGATCTGGTCTCCGGCTGGGTGGTTTTTCTACGCCGGACACAACGCAAGATCCGATCCAATCATGCAAGAGACGGATCCTTCCGCTCTAAACTCCATCCTGGCCCCTGATTCAGGGAAACCTGAGCATCTCAGCCAGCAACCTCAACCCTGCACCCAGAGCTGGATGAATGGGCTTTGTTACCCTGGGGTAGCACTTTGTTGTGCAGGCTCCAGGGTAAGGGCGATGATCGGCAAAAGAGAGCTCTTCGACTGGTTCATCCTCGTCCGTCACCGAATCTCCCCGGTGCTTTTGGTCGTTAGTTCCCATCACCATGAACGGCTTCTGGGCAACAAAATCCGGATGGCTGACCCTCTGAATCAGAGCCACCTGCCGAGTTGGTTCGCCGCCCACCTCCGCGTCCTGGTTGATCGAATTGATGCTTGTGTAGCATCCTCGACCGTACTGACCATTTTTCTCATGGCTTCCGGAAGGAGTCGACGACGTGAGAGGGTCCCAGGAAGTCAGAAGCGGTGGCCCCTCCCAACCATCCCCCACGAAAAAGAAGCCGATCTGATCCCCAGGAACGAACACTCTGGCCTGACCGGTTGCGGTTCTCAGGGTCGTTCGATCTCCGACTCGAATCGCCCCTTCCATCATGAAGGACTCACCGGGAAAAACGAGCTGCCGATCCAGGACGATCTTGTCCGGACCGTTCTTCCGATACACCACGTAGCCCAAAGCGATCTCGAACCCGTCACCCTCCCATACCCAGGTAACCGATACCGAACACGGAACCGTGATCGAGAGATCGGAGGAAAACGAGTCTCCAACGAACTCCGGCTTTGCGACCTGACCCCAACCACTCGCGGGAACGAGAAGGAGAAAGGCGGCTGAGAAAACGAGGCGGACAAGAAGTAGTCGGACTGGAATCGGCATTTCTTCTGATCCTGTCTGTTGATGGCTCTTCTTCCGAAGTCCCCCCGGCCGCAAGAAACAGGACCAGGAGAGGGTACGGTGTCGCTATCGGAATAAAACAGGTTCAGAATGTAGCCCAAATGCCCGAGAGATCAGGGTTTCGGTGCAACTCCCCAATCGCTCACTCTACGGGGTTGAAGCCTGTAAAGCCTCTATCCCCACATCTTTGCCAAAACGGGCGAGCTCGGTTATGAGACATTCTTTGGCCCGGGAAAGATCGGACAGGGTCGGTGCCTCAAAGCGCACCGTCAGGTTCGGCGTGGTGTTACTTGCTCGGACCAGAAACCATGTCCCCTCGGAAAAGCGAACCCGGGCTCCGTCGATGTCGATCACCGGAAAACGAGATTGAAAGCTCTCGACAAGTGACTTCACCACATCAAACTTCACCGTATCTCCGCAAGGAACTTTGATCTCTGCCGTGGAAACGAGATCCGGAAAATCAGCAAAGAGAGCGGAAAGCGGCTTCGTGGTTGCATCAAAAATCTTCAGCAAGAACAGCGCACAGTAGAGAGAATCATCGATGGGAAGATAGTCCCGATTCATCACGATATGACCGGAAAGCTCTCCGCCAAGAATCGCATCCGACGCCTTGATATCCCGCTTCAGTAGCGAATGACCGGTTTCTCCCATCACCGGCACGCCTCCGTGCGCGCGCACATCGGTTTCCAAGAAGTCAGAGCATTTGACGTCGTACCGCACCTTTCCCCCCGGGTAATCCTTCAACATCGTCCGGGCAAAAAGCGCTACCAACCAATCCGCAGGCATCTTCTTCCCGTTCTCGTCAAGCACTCCGACACGATCTCCATCCCCATCAAAGCCGAGTCCTAGATCGGCGCCAGTAGAGACCACCATCTTGCCAAGGTCTTCCATGTATTTGGGGACCTCCGGATCCGGAAGGTGGTTCGGAAAATCTCCATCCGGCTCACAATAAAGAGGAACGACCTCCACCGAGAGACGGGAGAGAGCTTCCAGGACGACGGGGCCCATCACCCCGTTGCCGCAATCGATGGCAACTTTCAACTTGCGACCAAACGAAAAGCGAGAGCAAAGATCCGTGAAATATTCGGGAAGATAATCGTAAGACTGAACCTCGCCGGCTCCGGTTTCGAAGTCTTGAGCTTCGATTTGCGTCTTCAGGCTGGAAACGGCCTCGCCATATAACCCAGCGGTTCCAAGACAAAGCTTCAGTCCATTGTCGCTTTTTGGATTGTGGCTCCCGGTCACCATCACCCCGCCCCCACATTCAAGGCGGTAAAGCGAATGATAAAGAACCGGGGTCGGCACCTGCCCGAGATGGAAAACCTTCAGCCCGCACTCGGCGAGCCCGGTCGCCACGGCCTTGGCGAGAAGAGGGGACGAGTGACGTACGTCCCGCCCTACCGCAGCCGTTGTTCCCCCGCTGCGAACAATGCGACTTCCGAGCGCCCTTCCGACTCCGTAGGCCAGGTCTTCATGGATTTGAAGGTCTGCCTTTCCTCGAATGTCGTACATGCGAAAACAAAGAGGATCAAGGGGTTTTGACTTGGCAGTCACGAGCCACATTCTTTCTTTTGAGAGGTGAGATGAAATGGCTTTCCCCCCGCCTCGGCATCCATGCGTGCCAGGTACTCGCAAGCGGAAAGCCCCACCCGCAAAGCATCCTCTTCGGCGGCCGCCTTATCCTTGGGATCGATGAAAGCGTTCCTGGTTCGATTGGCAAAAACCGTGCAAACCGTTCCTGACCTCAGTCCAGCGAGAGTGGCCAGAGTAAAGAGAGTACTTGTTTCCATCTCGAGGTTGGTCACCTTCATGCGCTGAAGACGTTCCACCATGTCGGGGAATCGTGTTTCAAGTGGCCCGTTCGTCCGACCCTGCCAGCCATAAAACCCGGCAGCCGTGGCGGTGACTCCGGTGTGATACTTACTACCCCTTTCTTCCGCAGCGGAGATGAGAGCAAGCACCACTTCATGATGGGCGAATGCGGGATAGCCTTCCTCCACAAACGCCAGCGAGGTGGATTCCAGCCTCACCGCCCCCGTGCTGATCACGAGCTCGGTCAACCCCACTTCGGGTTTGAGGGATCCACAGCTTCCGACCCGGATCAACGTAGGGCGCGGCTGGCAACGCAGGAGTTCGACGATGGCGATCTCCGTGTTATCGCTCCCGATGCCCGTCCCCAGGATGGTCACCTCTAGATTTCCAAGACTCCCGGTAACCGCCACGTACTCCCGGTTTCTCCTCTCCAATCGAACCGAGTCGAGGAGTTTTGCCGCTCGCTCGGCCCGGCCAGGGTCACCGACCAGAAGCACCCATTCGGCGACTTCCCCCGGTGCCAGCCCGATGTGATATTGACGGCCCTCTTCGTCTTGAACGTTTTCGGCGGATTCGTATGCCATGATCTAAAGCCCCACGGGATGCCAGGCTGTCTTCCATTCCACGAACGACTCGATCCAGTATGGACTCTGATGATCGCTCGAAGCCCAATCCGCAACCGGAGGATCGTCGAAACAGCGCACTCGCTTGACGTTTTCCGCCGCCTCCGTTTCGAGAAGAACTCTTTCTTCCTTGCTTCCCCCGAAAAGGGCAACCGCGTTCACATCCATATGACTGGCAACATGAGGAAGCAATTCGCTCCGGCTTCCCGTGAGCAGATTGACCACCCCACCGGGGAAATCACTGGTGGCCAGTACCTCACCAAAATCGCAGGGGATCGTGGGAGCGTCATGATCGGTCAAAACCACACAGGTATTCCCTCCGGCGAGAACCGGGGCAATGGCCGAGATGAGTCCGGCAAGCGGACTCGTCGACGATGCCAAAACCGCAACCACTCCCGTTGGCTCGGGAAGAGTGAAGTTAAAGAACGGCATGGCAACCGGATTGACCCCGCCCAGCACCTGAGTGAACTTGTCCGCCCATCCTGCATACCAGAAGAGGCGGTCGACGGAAACACTGACTTCCCGTTCAGCCGCTGCCTCGTTGAATCCGGCATGGGATTGAAGTCGGTCGACAAAAACCGCCCGGCGGTCCTCCAGCATCTCGGCGGCTCGGTAGAGGATCTGGGATCGGTTAAAGGCAGTTTTTCCCGACCAGGAGGAAAGGGCGCCTCTGGCAACTTTCACCGCGTCCCGAAAATCTTTCCTCGATGCACGCGCACAATTCGCCACAAAGGTATCGCCACTCTTCACGGCCATCACCCTCCCGCTTTCCGACCGAATGAAGGCTCCCCCGACGTACAGCTTGTACGTCTTTGCCACCGTCGCTCGAGCTTTTGACTCGGAGCCCGCCTTGCTCCTGGTGCTCTTTGCCGCCATCACTTCACCTCCACGTATGAGAGAAGTCCGTGGAGCCCGCCTTCCCTGCCAAAGCCGCTTTCCTTGTACCCACCAAAAGGAGAACCAGGATCAAACTTGTTGTAGGTATTCCCCCAGACGACACCGGCGCGAAGCGCTCCCGCCACCTTGAAGAGCTTACTTCCCTTGTCGCTCCAGATTCCGGCGGAAAGGCCGTAGAACGTATTATTCGCCTTCTGCACCGCTTCTTCCGGCGTGCGGAAGGTCTGGATGGTGAGAACCGGGCCGAAGATCTCCTCCTGAGCAATTCGGTGAGACTGAGCCACGTCCGTAAAGTAAGTGGGACGGAAGAAGAACCCCTTTTCCGGAAGAGGACAGGAGAGCTGGACCATGGTCGCTCCCTCCTTTTCCCCGGCCTGAACAAGGGAGGTGATCTTCTCGAGTTGCGCCCTCGAGTTGATCGCACCGACGTCTGTATTCTTATCCAGCGGATCACCGACCCTCAAGGACGCCATTCGATTGCGTAAGCGAGAAAGAACAGGTTCTAGAATGCTCTCTTGCACGAGGAGGCGAGATCCGGCGCAGCAAACTTGTCCCTGGTTAAAGAAGATGCCACTGATGATCCCCTCGACCGCTTGATCCAGAGGAGCATCTTCAAAAACGATGTTTGCTCCCTTCCCGCCAAGCTCGAGAGTGAGCTTCTTCCCGCTTCCCGCCAGAGACTTCTGGATCAACTTTCCGACTTCAGTGGAGCCGGTGAAGGCGACCTTGTTCACGTCGGGATGCTGCACTAAATTGCTTCCGGTCTCGCCGGCGCCATGAATGATGTTGACAACCCCCGGAGGAAGATCGGCCTCCTGGACGATCTTGGCAAGCATGACCGCGGTCAGCGGCGTTGTCTCCGCCGGCTTCAAGACCACGGTGTTTCCCGTGGCGAGGGCAGGGGCAATTTTCCATGCCGCCATGAGCAGGGGAAAGTTCCAGGGGATCACCTGGGCCGCGACTCCAAGAGACGAGACCTTGGCTCCGGGAAAGGCATAATCGAGCTTATCCGCCCATCCGGCATGGTAGAGAAAATGAGCCGCCGCGAGTGGAACGTCCACATCTCTCGTTTCCTTGATCGGTTTTCCGTTATCCTGGGTCTCGAGGACGGCAAGTTCCCGGGATCGCTCCTGGATCATTCGCCCGATCCGATAGATGTACTTACCGCGTTCGGCTCCCGAAAGCTCCTTCCAGTATCGCTGGTGGGCACTCCTGGCGGCCGCAACGGCTTGATCCACAACCTTCTGACCCGCAGCGGGAACCTCAAAGAGAATCTCCTCGGTCGCAGGATTGATGGAAGGAAAGTAATCTTCTCCGGAAACGAACTTCCCCCCGATGAAATGCTCGTATCTTTTTTCAATCGGGAAAGGTTCGGTACTTTCCGGTGCTGGGTCGTAGTCCCAGAGATCACCAAAGAGAAGCCGGGGGATCTCAGGCTGAGGAGCGCTCGGAGATGTTGACTCAACATCCGGCCCGGCGCTCTTGATGTCCCCTCGATTTGATTGCTTGCGATCCATTTCTTCCCGATCCTGGCGAGACTGCTCGTGTTGCTGGTAGGTCTTCATGGCCTAATCCTCACTAAAATAAACACCAGACTGGTAACGACCAGTATCCTTGCGACGCCACTGCATCAAGACATCATTGAGAAGCGACGAGGCGCCGATACGAAATCGATCCGCATGGAGCCAATCGTCTCCCAGAGTTTCTTTCACCATGACAAGATAATGCCAGGCTTGCTTTGCCGTCTTGATGCCTCCCGCCGGCTTCATCCCGACCACACGACCCGTGGCAAGAAAATACTCCCGGATCGCTTCCAGCATGACAAGAGTCACCGGAAGAGTCGCGGCCGAGGCAAGTTTTCCGGTCGAGGTCTTGATGAAATCGGCGCCTGCATCCATGGCAAGAAAGGATGCCTTTCGCACCTGTTCGTAGGTTCCGAGTTCACCGGTCTCAAGGATCACCTTGAGATGGGCCTCCTTGCACGCTTCCTTGACGGCAACGATCTCATCGAAGACCCGGGAATAGTCGCCCGAAAGAAAGGCCCCCCGATTGATCACCATGTCGATTTCGTCGGCTCCCGCCTCCACCGTCTGGCGAACCTCTTCAACCCGCAGGTTCAAGAATGTCTGTCCGCTCGGAAACGCCGTCGCGACCGAAGCGACCTTGACCCCGGAGCCCGCTAGAGTCTCCTTCGCGACCCGTACCATGGGGGGGTAAACACAGATTGCGGCGACCGACGGAAGATCCGCATCAAGAAGCGGAGTCACCCCCTTGCGGCAAAGTCGTTTCACTTTGGCTTCCGTATCCATCCCTTCAAGGGTGGTCAGATCGATCATGCTTACGATGAGCCGCAGCGCCGCCGCCTTTGAATCCTTCTTGATACTTCTTTTCGTGAAGGATTGAGCACGACCCACCACGGCAACTTCATCGACCGGCGACAGGGCAGGCAAGGTGTAACTCGACATGTCTCAAGCTCCCAAAGGAGAAAAGGGGACCATTCCCAGGGGTGGATCATACGAAGTTTGATGGGTTGGTACCACCTGTCCCTTACACGTTCTCGAAGCGAATCGATCTTGCCAGGAAATCCGCAATCATGAGCCCCCGGACGGTGGGTCGAAGCCAGGAGTCCGCCCGGAGAACTTGCCCCTCCCGGATCCAGGATTCAAAAAGATCATGGTTCAAGGAGACCAGATCCACGGAATGGTTCGCCTCAAAAGCCGGGAGATCCACGCCGCCGGGAGTCCGCAACCGAAGCATCAGACACTCGAAGGCTCGGTCCCGCTTCGAGAGCTTCTCCCGGCCTGCGATCGGTAGCTGTCCCTTGTCAACCATCCGTTCATAATCGGAAAGATCTCGCTCATTCCACCAGCGGTGGACTCCATCGAAAGAATGGGCCGAAGGTCCAAGCCCGACGTAGGGAGTGTGGTTCCAGTACTTCATATTATGGCGCGACTGATGCTCGGGTCGAGTGGCAAAGTTGGAGACTTCATATCCGGGACATCCGGCGGCGGAAAGTCCAAGATGAGTTCGTTCAAAAAACGAGGCCATCCCTCCTTCCCCGACTTCAACAAGCTCTCCTCGCTCCTGCTTCTTCCCAAAAGGAGTCCCCTCGTGAATCGTCAGCTGGTAACAGGAAAGATGATGAGGCCCGAGCGCCATGACCTCGGAAAGAGTCTTCTCCCAGGACTCAAGAGTTTCCCCCGGGCAACCGTAGATCAAATCAACTGAAACCGTTGAAAAGCCCTTCTCGATGGCTGCTTGAATGCTTGCCAGAGCTTCGTCTCGATCGTGTTTTCGTCCGAGGAAACGAAGCCTCTCGGTCTCGAGGGATTGAGCTCCGAGACTCAGAGTTGAAATCCCAAGATCACGCCAAGCAGAAAGGGACGTCTCGGTGACATCCTCCGGATTCACCTCAAAGAACAACCGGGGATTCGGCGCAAGAGGAAAGCTGCGTTCCAATCCGGCCAGGATCCGGGAAAGATCCTCGGGTAAAAGAACCGAGGGCGTACCCCCGCCGAAGTAAATCGTGTCGGCGGGTTGATCGTAAGGAGACTGATCGCAATAGAGATCCATCTCGGCGAGAAGGTGATCGACGAATCGCTTGCGCTTCTCCTTTCCCCCCGTTCGAACGGCAAAGTCGCAATAGGGACAAATCACCGAACAAAAAGGAACGTGCACATAGATACCAGGGTGTGAGCTTTCGGGGATCACGCCGGGATCCATTTCCACGATCAGCTCCTCTCTTTCACGGCCCCGGTCCAAGCCCGACATTCGTAGGGGACAATAACCTCGCGAACCGAACGCCGATCGAGCTCAACGGAAAGAGCCTGAATAAAGACTGAAAAGCGTTCCTTCCCCGCGATCAAGTTGAGCCTGTGGTGGCTTTTCCAGACTTCAAGATAACGATGGATCGACATCGGAACCCGGTGGCGACAGGAGTCAAAAGTAACGGAAGAAAACGCGCCGGTGGAGGAAAGAACCTCCATCCAGTCCGTCTCCCGATAAACCGGAAAGAAATCCGGGACATGCTGTTCGATCAACTCTTTGGTCATGGCGAGAATTTCACAGCGATCGTATTCCCGGCAATTCCAGAGGATGGAAAAACAGCCTTTTGGCCGGAGAATCCGAAGGATCTCCTGGATGGCCCGGGGTCGGTCCGCCCAATGAAAGGACTGGGCGGCAACAACCCAGGGATAGCGGGAGGACTCTAACCCGGTGTCTTCAAAGGTGCCTTCCCGATAAACCACATTTAGATGGGCGGGGGCCCGCTCCCTCATGGCCTGGTTGGGCTCCACCGCGTCCACACAAAACCCAAGGTTCGCCAGCTCCCTCGTAAAAGCCCCGGTACCGGCGCCAATCTCCGCAACCGGATCTCCTGCGCTCACTCCTGCACCGGAAATCAGCCTGGCCGTCAGGACATCTGGATAGCCCGGGCGCGACCGCAAATAGGAGTCGGCCTGCTCGGTGAAATCGCCAAGTTTCGCCCCCTGGTCCGTCATCGATCCACTCCCGTTTCGTGTGCTTCTGATCCAAGCCCGGATGAACCCGGTTGACCCCCTTCCCCAAGTGCACCATCATAGTGGCATGATCATTGAAGGAAAGCTCCTGGAAGTGGAGGCGGATCGCCTCAAGTTCGAAACGGTGGACAAGGTCTACCGGATCGATCTCGTTGCCAACACGAGAATCGTCCAGGGGGGAAGGCTTGCCACCACCGATTGCCTGTCCGTAGACCAGAAACTACGGATCACCGGCCCTTCCGCAGGATGGTCGGAAAAGGTCATCACCGCCCTTCAGATCGATATCATCGGGTGATGCCTCAGGGACCGCGCCGCCTAATGGCCCTTTTTCTTCGCCGGCTTGTCCCTGCTCGGCTCCTGGAACACCTTGAGATCGGGAAGACGCATCGCGGTAAGTGACCCTCCCCACACGCAACCCGTATCAAGCCCGATGACCCTTTTTGACTTGTAGAGGCCAAGGGCTGCCCAGTGGCCGAAGAACAGAAGGGAATCGCTCTTCCACCGCCGGGACATCTGAAACCAGGGAATACAGCCGGGCGGTGCTTCTTCCGGAGACCCGGAATGCTTGCACATTTCCCCCTTCTTCGTGCAGGTCCGGGTAAGAGTCAGGATTTTCAGGGTCTTTTGGACCCGGCGCCGTCGCTGTTCGTCCCGGCCGGGCCTCACCGAAGAAGAAAGATCGCCAAGCGTTCGCACGAACCCCTTCCCCTGAAGGGTTGCCTCGGCTTGCCGGGCCCGCTCCCGAGCTTCGTCAAGACTCCAGGCCGGATGGAACCCGGCGTGGACCAAGATGAGTCCTTTCTCCTCATGGAGGAGAGGTCGGTTTCTCAGCCACTGAAGCAGGCCTTCCGCATCCGGAGCGTCCAGAACATCCTCCAGGGTGTCGAGGGGCTTTTTTTTCCTGAGCCCCTGCCACCTGGCGAGCAAATGGCAATCGTGGTTTCCAAGGACAGCTGTTACACGATCCCCGAGACCCTGGGCCCAGCGGAGCACGGGCAGCGATCCGGGCCCCCGATTCACGAGATCTCCGACCAGAAACAGTCGATCACGCCGGGAATCAAACTTGATCCGCTCGAGTAAAGCGGTCAAGGTCTCAAAACAACCGTGGATGTCTCCGATGACGTAGTCGGCCATGCCCCTCCTTTCATCTTGCAGGAACATCGATTGTTTCATATCTTCAGCGGCCGTTCGCAACCCTCTTCCCCGAAAGGCAGATCCTCATGAGCGCCGACTTTAAAAAAATCGAAACCGTCTTCCTCGATTTTGACTACACCCTGGTCAATACCGACAGCTGGGACGTCCTCTGCGACACCGTTCTCAGCCGCAAAACCGAGGAGGAGAGAACCGCCCAAAAGGCTGAGTTCCAAGAGATTAAGGAGATGTTAGAGGACGGAAGAGGGTCCTTTTTTGAAGTTCTCCAGCGCCGCATCGTCCTCCTCGAACCAACTCGAGACGATATCGCCAAGGCGGCCGTCAACATCATGGAAAAGATTTCCGCCAACGCGAAAACTGCTGTCGACGGCTTGAAGGCTGCCGGAAAAACCGTCCGGATCATCGGAGGAAGTGTGAGGGAGCTGATCGAGCCGGTCGCGACAAGTCTTGGCATCGAAGCCGACCACATTGACTGCAACGAGCTCGACTACGATGGGGATGTCGCCGTCGCCGCAGACATGGGAAATCCCCTGTCCCAGGATGGTGGCAAGCAATACATCGTGTCCGAGGGAGCTGCCCCGGGAACCGGTGCCATCGTTGGATCAGGTCCAGATGACCTCGAGGTCAAGGACATGGGTGGTGCGGCAATCTTTGTAGCCTACACAGCCACCCGAAACCTCGAAGCGATCGCGGCAAAGGCCGACAAGGTGATCACCGATCTGGGTGAACTTCCCGGCCTCTTTTCCTAGCCCGAAAAGTTCAGTCTTCCTTGGCGCGTCGAAGGATCGACGCGGCTTTTTCCCACGCAAGGCCAGGGTTCCCGCAGGATTCTGAAGTTCCGATTTGCCCCAGGTACGCCCACACGTAGAGAGCATCCGGCTTTCGACGAAGAAGAACCTCTCCCTGCTCGGTGATCCGGTCTTCCCGGCCCTCCGTCACTCCCCAGCACTGAAGCCACTCGTGATGGATCTTGCCGTTCTTCTTACAAACACCCTCCATGTCGGCGAGAAGCGGGTTCATTTCCTCCACGTCCCGATCATCGTTCACCCAGTAGATGTCTGTTCCCAGGTTGTCGAGCTCGGAGATCTTGCCCACCTCCTCCCAGCAGCCCCGATCACACGGCATGAGACAGACCATGGTCTCCAGCTGGGAATGATTGCGCTTGATGTAGCTCGAGATCGTCTTGATGTAGTGGGTGACACAGCGAGCCCGAAACCCTCGGACCTGCTCCCGATCTCCCTCCTTCAGATCTCCCCCGTACCAGGATTCGTAGAGCCCCTGACATGCGGTGCAATAGCAATCCAGAGGTGTGGGCTCATCAACAAAATAACCGGCAAAGCCGAGCTCGGCGATGCGGTCAATCATGTCCTGGATCCGCTCGACCGCCTTTTTCTGGTTATAGCAGCCCTGAGGACTGACCGAATCGTCGCGGCGCACCTGATGGCAATCCGGATGCTCCAGAAGGAACTGGCTCGACTTTCCCCCGCCAAAGACATTCAAAGCGCCCCAGAAGATCGCAAGAGGCCGAAGCCCCACGTCTCGCGCCAGGGTCGGCGTGAAATCAAGCTTCCCCCGCATGTAGACGAAATCGTTCTCCTGGGCAGCGATGAGCACATCATCACAGCCAAGTTTGGCCAGATCCTGAAAGTCTGCCGCAAGATAGCGGGGATTGTGATGCCCCATGTAGGAGACGCCGGTGATGATGCTCATGAAAAAATAGCCCTCCTGGCAGCTTGAGATCAAGGTCAGATTCCATCCGAGGTCGGCTCTCTGAACCCGGCTCGAGTCACCGAAAGGCACGAGGATCAACAAATCCGGCGAAAAGCACCCGGTCAACAGACGGCTCGACAAGATTGAACGCTCTTCAGGGTATCAAGAATGGGAGCCCATCTCGAATTGAGGTAAACTCCCGGGATGCAAGAACGCTCTGCTCATCCTGTTTTCCCCTTCGTAGCCCTCGTCAGCCAGGAGGCCATGAAACTTTCTCTCCTCCTGAATGTCATCGACCCGGGGATCGGTGGCGTTATGATCCTCGGACACCGGGGAACGGCCAAGTCCACCGCCGTTCGCGGACTCGCCTCCCTCATGCCCGGGATCAAAGTGATTGCAGGATGCCCGTACAACGCGGCCCCTGACGATCCATGCGGACTCTGCGAGGCATGCTCCCGGGTTCCTCTCCAGGAAGAGACCTTACCCGTCCCGGTGATCGATCTACCTCTTGGAGCAACCGAAGACCGGGTAGCGGGAACCCTCGATCTGGAGGCGGCCCTCCTCAAAGGGAAGAAAAGCTTCGAGCCGGGTCTCCTCGCCCGATCCCATCGAGGCTTCCTTTATATTGATGAGGTCAATCTCCTCGAAGATCATCTCGTGGATCTTCTTCTTGATGTCGCGGCGGCCGGGATCAACATCGTGGAGCGAGAATCCGTCTCGGTTCGACATCCAGCTCGATTCGTTCTCATCGGCTCCGGAAATCCTGAAGAGGGCGAGCTTCGCCCCCAACTTCTCGATCGCTTCGGCCTCTCGGTCCGGGTCGTGACCGAAGACAAACTCGAGGATCGAGTGGAAATCACCCGCAGGCGCCTGAGGTTCGACCAGGATCCAGTCGCTTTTTGCCAGGCCTATGAAAAAGAAGAAAAGCAGCTCCAGGAGAGGATCCGGGCGGCAAGAACCCTCTTGCCCGATGTCTCATTCCCGGACGATCTGTTGACCTCGGTGGTGCAGATCAATAGCACCCTTGAGATTGACGGCCATCGAGGCGAGCTCACCAGTGTTCGAGCCGCCCGGGCGAAAGCAGCGTTCGACCGGAGAACCGAGGCAACTCCCGAAGATCTCGCGGCGGTTGTTCGCCTTGCATTGAGTCATCGCCTCCGGAAGGATCCCCTCGAAACTCGGGACCTCGCCCATCGAATTGACGACGCCGTCCAGAAACATCTTCCCGCGGCACAAAAAAGCGACCGGTCATGATCTCCCCGTCGTTCCCATTCAGCGCCGTGTCTCGTAACGAATCCGCAAGAAAGGCCCTTCTGGTCAGCCTCATCCATCCTGGTCTTGATGGAGTGGCCCTTTCAGGCCCCCCAGGATCAGGAAAATCCTTCCTCGTCTCGAGCTTTCTTGGTTTTGTGGCCAAATGGATCGACCCGGACAAAAAGGTCTTCCAGCTTCCGATCGGAGCCGATGACTCCGCCATCCTGGGAGGCATCGACCTCGAACAAACCCTGAAGCATGGAAAAACCGTCCGAACTCAAGGTCTTCTCGATCAAGCTCGAACGGGAATCCTGGTGGTCGAAGACATGGCGTTGCACACGGCCGCCCACCGAGCCATCCTCAAGCAGTTTCTGGATCAAAGAAAAGAAACCCGTTTCTACTGCACGACGACTCCGGAAGAACGGCGACTCTCCCGTCATCTGGCCGACGCAATCCCGCTTCTTATCGGAATGGAGCGGCGAGGGGACGATTCCCAGGCCCTCTCTCTTCTTCGGAGGCGCCAGAGTTTTGACAGGTTCCCGGAGAAGTTCCTTCAGGAATTCGCAAGATCGGAAGGAGATCTCGCAAAGACGGTGAAACGGGCACGGCAAGAAATTCACAGGATTCGATTGTCCACGGAGGCCATCGAAGAGCTCGCTCTCGCCTCCTATCCCGGGGTTGCAGGATGTCGCGCCCTGATCTTTGCCGCCCGCGCGTCAAGGGCTCATGCGGCACTGCGAGGTTCGGACGCCGTGGGCGCCCCGGACCTCGCCTTTGCCAGAGCCGTGGTCTTCGAAGCAAGAAGAGTCGAGCTTCCTTCCGAACCTGAACCTCCATCCAAACCAAGCGAATCCAGGCGGGAAGAACCCTCTCCCTCACCGGCAGGGAAGGAGTCCGATTCTCGCCCATCGAATTCACAAGAAAGCCCCCCTCCCTCGGAGGATCAAGTTCTTCCACCGGCTTTGCCCCCGGATCTCTCCGAGATCTATCCCTTCTTCACTTCTGCGAGAAGCGCCTCCGGTTCAGGAGGTGGTCCTCGCACGACCTTTGACGATCGAGGAGCCCACATTCGCTCCATGAAGAAGGGAAGGGAGACCCGTTATCTGGCCATCTCGGAAACCTTGAGACAAGCGGCCACCCGGCCCCGGCGAGATCTCACGTCGACTCAACTTTCCGTTCATCGGGACGATCTGCGATACAAACAGTTTTCCCGCCGTGCCGGAACACTCTTCATCCTCGCCGTCGATGCAAGCGGCTCCATGGCGCGAAACCGGATGCGGGAAGCAAAGGGCGTCGTGGTCGCCCTCCTTGAGAATGCCTACCTCAACCGGGACTCGGTTGCCCTCGTGGGAATTCGAGGTGGAAAAGCGGAGGTTCTTCTTCCCCCGACCGGGTCCGTTGCACGAGCCAAGAGAACCCTTGAGGTGCTGCCAACCGGCGGAGGCACCCCGATTGCCTCGGCTCTCGAGGAGATGATCCGGATCACGAATCGGGAACGTCTCTTTCAGAAACGATCCATCCAGGCTCTTCTGCTCACGGATGGAAGAGCGAACGTCCCTCTTCATCCTTCGCCCGAAATCGGGGGCGGGGACGATCACATCAAGAAAGAGCTGAAGAACATCGCCGACCGGTACGCTCAGGAAGGAGTATCGACTCTCGTGGTGGATACCCGGGATTCCTTTGATCGCCGGTCCGATGCCCGGGTTCTGGCGTCGTTGCTCCGAGCCAGATATCTGAGGATGCCCGAGGTCGATCCGCGGACTCTTGCCGAGATCGCCCGGCAAGATCATTCATAGCCAGAGAAAGCTGTGCCTTGGCGTGGCGTGGTGCGTGTGGTCCCTCTTCTACGAGGATATCGTTGCCTGGTATATCGGCATTTGCGCCGCTGCTATGGCACTCAAGAACCATCCGGAGCACAGGTAATAGGTTGTTTCTTTCAAAACTTTTCCCCAGAAACGCCGTCCCTGGTTGGCCGGTGCGGCTAATAGCGGGTAGCGTTGCTAGGGATTTGGTTTCGCCCTACTCTGCGACAACTGTTGCCGCATTCGTAACGCTAAAGCCTGTAGAATTGCCTGCTCCCTCGTCTCGAATAAGTCCTTGGAGTGTAAACACGGCGGGCTCCTGAAATCCTTGGTTTAGAGTGAGGTTCCAAGGAATTGTCGCAGGACCAGTTTTCTCCACGACTCCGCGACATATAATATTGGGAATTGAACTGCTACGAAGACATCGGAAAGGTTGAGGAGCCTGAGACCTTAGCAAAGGTGTTGGATTGACCATGCATCCGATCAATTCGCCCATCGCCATGAGGCTCCTGCACTGGACTGGAAACCCCGTCCAGACATAGAGCAGGTAATCGCCAGTAAGGGACCCTGCTGGAGCGACATTCAAAGTGAAGGTCACTGGAGTACTTAGTGAGACGTTAACGATTGCTTGATCATTTCCAGCTGATCCATTGACGAAGAGTACGTCAGTGGCCGATCCCAATCCGGTGTTGACGGTTCCCAAGGAACAATCAAAGGTCTGCTGAAAGAAGTACGCAGAACCCGAGTCACAGAACTGGTTCATCGGGCAGGCACCATCTGTCAACCGGGCGCCTACAAGAAGAACATCGCCACTAATATCCATCGAAAAACCGAAGTCGTTGTCGGGAGGAATTCCTGCGGGGGAAAAATTCTGTGTGTTAATCCATGTGAGACCGTCAAAGCGAAAAATATGAGCTGATCCCTCGGATCTTGGTGCTATGCCGCCGACCGCGAGAAGACCTCTTTCTCCAAGAACTACGCTTGTGCCCAAACCGACATTTTCAACACTCAAAATTTGCTCTTCGACCCAGCAAGTCCCATCAAATCGAAATACGTACGCCAGGGGTCCTACTACAGCAACGTCGTCACGAATGCTTACATCTTCACCGAAGTTGTCTTGTGCTTCGGCGTTACTAGCCGTAATTTTCTGTTCCTGAACCCAAGAAGAACCATCGAATCGGAAAATATAGCTCGACCCCGAATCACAATCCTGACTCTGTTGACAAGCGTCGTCGTTAGCGCGGGCGCCGACGATCGCAACTCGATTCCTCCCATCCATGCTGACAGAAGAGCCGAACTGGTCATTGAAAGAGGCATCGTTAGCTGAGATCGTGTCCTCAAGAACCCACTGCGTGCCATCATGGCTGAAAATGCTAGCAGTTCCTCCAACTCCCTGATTTGACGATCCAACGATGAGGACACCGTTGTCAAGTGACAATGATAATGCAACTACAGGAAGAACCGTCTCTTCCAACCATGTTGTGCCATTGAAACGAAATACATCAGGCACCCCTCCTCGAGCTACGATCGCCACGTCGTTTTCAATCGCGACTGGTCCGCCGGGCCCTATGGGCAATCCCAATATTTTCTGCTCTTCGATCCAAGCGGTTCCATCGAACCGATAAATGAAGGCGGATCCAAAATTCTGTCCAGCGTCGTCGTCCAGTCGAGATCCTACAATTGCGACATCACCATCGACAGAAACGGAGTAACCGAACCAGTCGGACAAAGCTCCATTTGGATCAGTTACCTCCTGAAATTCTTCAAAGTCACACTGTGCGACACCGGGGATCGCGGCAAGAAGAATAAGAGTGAGGGGAAGAATAAAGTGCGAAGCTTTCATAACGAAAATCACAAACATAGATTCATCGGGAAGCTATATTCTCTTGGATCGAATATCCCCCGGCTCCGCCTGTTCGATTTCTTTCTCAGGTTGAACATCCTGGGCTGGCTCGAGACTCGAACACAAGAAAAATGGGAATGATCCCGGAGTTGAGTCCTTGGACAACTCTTAACGCCTGCTCCCTCAGCCTCCGGCTCTAAGCATGATCTGGGGCGCCCCCT
>JAJDCM010000097.1 GCA_029260825.1 Planctomycetota bacterium
TGAACTATCACTTCGAGGAACAGGTAAACGACGGAGTCATGACGTTTGACTATCAGCTAAAAGAAGGACCGGCCCGCACCCGCAACGCCATCCGGGTTCTCGACTCTCTGGGTTATCCAAGGGACATCATCGAGCAAGCTCGGAAGGAGGCGGGTACTCAAACCGAATGACCCTTCCAGGATTGAATGAACCTGTAGCCCGACCCGGGACCTTCCTTCTTCTCTTCATCGTAGCCCTCGTTGCTGGCACTTTGCTCCGTTTCGATCAAATCGGCGCCCAGATCGTTGCAGACGATGAATGGCACGGGATCAACGCGGGAGTGGATCACGACGGAAGCTACATCGCTTCTCATTTCGGGGAAGGTGATCATTCGATCCCGCTGGCACTCTATTACAAGGTCGTTCGGGAGCACTTTTCACTCTCAGAGATGACCCTTCGTACGCCTGTCCTCGGGGCCGGACTCCTGGCCCTGTTCTTCTTTCCTCTGCTGCTTCGACGCATCGTCGGAGACGGTGTGGCCGGTACGTTTGCGCTGCTTCTGGCCATCTCTCCCCTTCATGTCTATTACAGTCGCTACGCACGGCCCTACAGCTTCGCTTTCTTGTTTTCCGGCCTCGCCCTTCTCGGTTTCCATCGCTGGCTTCAAAGTGGAAAAAGGAAGTGGCTTGCCCTCTACTGGATCGGCGCGATCCTTGGTCCCTATTTCCATCTGACGGTTCTCCCCTTTGTGGCTGCCCCTCTTCTCTTTGGCCTGATCCCGAGAGCCTGGACGAGACCGCAGGATCAAGCGTCTCGCTACCGCCGGATCTTCGTTGCCGGCAGTGGACTCCTTCTTGGAATTGGTCTTCTGCTGGGAGTTCCACTCGTTCAAGACGCAACGACTCTTGCGGGAAAAAGTTTCGAGGCGGAAGCAACGATCCGGACACTCCTGACCGCTGTCTCCCTTCTGGGTGGGACCCGGCATACCGCCCTTCTTGCCGTTCTTGGCGTTCTCTCCGGGATCGGCTTGATCCGTCTCTTCCGATGGGATCGATGCCTGGTTTTTCTTGCCCTCTTCACATCCCTGCTCCAGGTCGTCATGGTCGTTCTTAGCCGAGCGGATCAATTGCAGGCTGGCATCGTTTTCGTCCGATACTCTCTTCCATTACTCTTTGTCTTCTTGATGGCGGTCGCGGCGGGCCTGGACTTCTTGGAGAGGCTCCTGGCCAGGTTACGCCTTCCTCCTTCCCTGGGAACCATCTGTTGCACGGCTTTGTTTCTTCTTGGCCCACTTCCAGCAATCCACACCCGTCCCAATGGCTGGACCAACCACGGTCTCTATCAGTACAACTATTCGGTTTGGCCGGAGCGAAAACAAAAGATCGAGACCGGGTCGTTTCTGAAGCGGGTTCCCGACCTCTATCTCCGTCTCCGGGAAGAACAGGTCTCAAGGGAACCCATTCTGGAAGCTCCCTGGTATTTTGAATGGCAAAACAACCAGCACTATGCGATCTACCAGCAGATTCACGGGTCCGAAGTCTTTCTGGCCAGACCTGAGGCTGATCGTGCGGAGGGGCTCAACCTGTGGCGATTTGTGGATCCGCTTGATCACCAGGGAATCCGGGACCGGAAGATCGCCATCGTCCTCTTCCATCACGACACATCCCGGGAACTTCGAAACTCTTCCATCTTGAACCGAGTTGACGTGGCCGATTGGATCCGGGAATATCAGGAAATGTATGGACAGCCCTTTTACAAGGATCGCTTCATGACCGCGTTTCGCATTCCCCGACATTCAACGGAAAACGGGAGGATCGAGCGATGATGCATGACCCTGCCCGCATCGTCTCCACCGGGGGGGCACTCATGATCTCTCTCCTCGTGTTCGGCTGCCTCGCTCAAGATGGCGAAACCGTTTCGGGAGAAGCACGAAGACCCGATGTCATTCTGCTTACCATTGATACCCTGCGGGCGGATCACCTTTCCTGCTACGGGTACACCCGCCCTACCTCGCCAAGAATCGACGAACTTGCCGCGGACGGGATCCGGTTCGAACAGGCTGTATCGGCGTCCGCCTACACCGGTCCCTCGGTTGCTTCGATTCTCACCGGTCGATATCCCCGGTTTCACTCTTTTGGATATTCCAATGTGAGGGCGCGACTCCGAGGCGATGAGGTGACGCTAGCCGACCGCTTTCTGGATGCCGGGTACACCACGGCGGCGTTTGTTTGCAATCCGGTGCTCAGCTCTCGCGCCGGGTTCAGTCAGGGCTTTGAGCTCTATGATGCCGAGATGAACGAAATGGAGGCCGTCCGGGACGCGGAGGAAAGAACGGGACCGGTCGTTGCAGACGCGGTCACTTCCTGGCTTGACGACAGGAAGACGAACGAACCCATCTTTCTCTGGGTGCACTTCCAGGATCCCCACGGCCCCTATCTCCCTCCGGAGGGATTTCGGAATCAGTTTCACAGCGATGACCCCGGGGTGAGAATTGCCGATCCAATCGACGACGATCATTCAGGAAAGGGTCGAGTCCCCGCCTACCAGGCGGTGCGATCCACCCATCACCTGGAGGAGTATGTTGATCGCTATGATGGTGAGATCCTTGCTGCGGATGCTTCGCTGGGAGCAATCCTGGACAAACTCCGGAGCCAGGGCCGCTATGATCCTTCCCTGATTCTCCTCACCGCCGATCACGGAGAGGCTTTCGGAGAGAACGGATATTTCTTTGCTCATGGTCAGGACGTGACCCGGGATCAAAGCCATGTGCCGCTTCTCCTCAAGCACCCGGACCTCCCGTCCGCAAGAAGTGTGAAGACCCCGGTGAGCCACATCGATATCTTCCCCACTTTGACCGCCGTTCTGGGCCCGCAAGAGGGGATGGGATTTGGAAGCCCCCTTGATCTGGGATCGCTCCTTTCGGCCTCGAACCACCCCGTCTCGAAACGACTCCTTTTCTGCGACATCGGGAATCGACTCGGTGTCTTTGGCGATGATGGATTCGTCGTCGGGCAGTTGAAGACACGAAAGGCAACAGACATCGTGTCTCTTGGCCCCGAAGACTTCCATCGAGTCGGTTTGTTCAAAATGAAGGCAAACGAGTCGCCGATCGGTTGGGACTCCCATTCAGCCGCTCTTGAAGCGGAGGCTCTTCGCTATCTAACAGAACCCTCGGCTGACTTCGCTTCTTTGACTCCTCGCGGACACCACCTTCGAATGCTCCGAGCCCTCGGGTACACGGAAGAGTAATTCAATTCTCCTCATTTCCGCGGTCCCGGGGAACTACAAGTGAATCCCAAAACCGATCAGGAACAGCTTCAGGGAATCAACCGCCGATCCTCCCTGAGGAGGTCTTGCGAAGATATGAATCAGACAGAAGAATTGAAGGGTGGCATAGGCGCAAACCACATCCAGGACGACCCGTATCCCCGGAGTCCAGGCCTTCCTTGTCCTCCCCTGGCGGAGAAGATAGATCTGGGTCAACGAGATTCCTAGCCCAAGAAACAGATAGTAAGGCCAGGCCCTCAAGATGTCCTTCAGGTTGACGAACTCCATGCCCCGCGAAAGCATCCGATCCGGCACGTGTCCCCAGATATGATTACCAACACTGGTGGCCACGAGCGTAGCCACAAAAACCCGAAGGATTCGATGCTTCTTGAAGAAGCGCAGGAACACCGGATAGTAGAAGATGCGAACCACGAATTCCCGGTAGTGAAAAGCAAACCTGCGCCAGAAGGTCACCAGGTTCGTTGCCATCCAGGGTCGATCGTACTGGGGATCAACCCGATACCCGAAGACGCGAAATGCCCCCACTCGAAAGTGAGTCACCGCTCCAAATACAAGAAGCACCCGGGCCTGATAGAGAATCGTACTTCCAAGAACCGTCAGCGTCCCCATCGGCTGGCCGTTCATGTAGTCGTTGATCATCCACGTTGTGAACGGGTACAGCTTGACCGAACACAACTCCCTTGCCGCGGTGACCACGCCGTGAATCATCCACTCCCCACAAACGAGATAGAAGAGGACGAGAATCCACAGGCGCAGTCCAGATCGAAGGGTCTCGTTCTTATCCTCACAGTAAAAACGCTTCGACAGATAAGCATGGGCCTGCCCGACGTAGGGGCTATAGGTCCAGTTGGTAATGACCGCGGGAGTCATGAAGATGGAAAAGTACGAGAAGAGAGGTAAATCTCGTGGCACCGCCTCATCGACGTAGTCCGCGTGATAAACCATCAGTCGATGCCACTGCCAGAAGATGAGAAGAATTCCCAGGGTAAGCTTCAGCTCCTGATGAAAGACACCCTCCCAGAGCGCCGCTCCACATCCGACCAGCAGGGGAAGCTGCACCACCAGGGTTCTTAGCCTGTCAGCAACCTTCATTCGAAGGAGCAGAAAAGGCCGAAGAAAGGATCGGTCCACTTCGACGAAGCAAGCTCCGCCGGCAATTGAGAGGACCGCCATTGCCACTCCGGGCATCGAACTCCCCTGCAACCAGCAATAGGACGCCAGAAATCCAAAGGCGCCGCTTGCCATGGTTCGCTGGCGGCTTCGGGGATGAAAGAGATGATAGACGACCAGGTGAGAGGCAACGAAAGCCGAGGTCACCACATCTCTGTACAGGATCAAAAATGCCAGGATGAACCAGATGACCACCGACCCCTGCTTGAATCGGAAGGGCAGAAAATACACGGAGAGAAACGCTCCGAAGATCGCGGCAAACAGGACGAGGCGTTCATCATCGTAGTTCAGACGGCCATCCACCTGGCTCGTCTTGGCTATCCAGAGGTTGCTATCAACGTTTCCATCACTCGGATCGAAGACGTGATCCGGCGTCCAGTCGAGGGCGGATGCGAGCTCTCTTGGCGCAGGTAATCCCAGCCAATCCGAGACGTGAGTGAATAAGTAGCAGTACGCAAGGAGGACCAGGAAAACCTGAAGGACCGGCAGAACCCGATGTTGATTGAAATTGTCTTTTTCCATGCTTCCTGGATTCAAGAACAACCGGCCCCGGGACCCCGTCGAATCACATAGTTTGCGATGCTCTCGATACTCCGGAAGTTCTCCTCCACGATGTCACCCCGCCGCACCGTGACGTCAAAGGTCTCCTCCAGGAAAGTCACCAGAAGCAAGACCCCCATGGAATCAACGAACCACTCCTGAAAAAGATCCGTCGTATCAAGAAGCTCCGCCCCCTCGTGCGGGTAGGTGGTGACCAGATGTTTCCTCAGACAGGCATGGATATGATCACGATCAGGCAAGACATTCACCTCCGCTTTCCCTGGGACCATGACGATCGACCAGGAGACGCCGATTGACCTTCCCGGTACTCGAAACTTCGGTGGAAGAGACCAGGACAACTTTTCGAGGCACCATGTGAGACGGTAGCTTCTTTCGTGCTGCCAGCATCAATTCGCGGCTCGAGAAGGAATCCGGATCTTCCGGAACGATGAAGGCCCATGGGACCTCATGCAGAAAACCCTTCGGATCAGGGACGCCGGCAACGATCGCCTCCTCGACTCCCGGGAACTTCAAGAGAACCGCCTCAACCTCCGGGGGATAGAAGGAGAATCCTCCGCAGTTAATTCGATCGTCAACCCGACCCAGGAGCGTCAGAAACCCATCGGAGTCAAGTTTCCCCATGTCCCCGGTTCGCAACCAGGAACCAAAGAACCGCTCCTCGGTAAGATCCGGCCGATTCCAGTACCGTTGGGTCTTCTGAGGCCCCTTGAGAAGGATCTCTCCCTCTTCTTCTGCCGGTAGTAACCTCCCGTCGTCGGAGAGAATCCCCACTTCGATTCCCGGGGTAGCCTTCCCTACGGTGTGGAGCTTTTCCGGATCCTTCACCACGTCGAGAATGAGGGCTCGAGAACACTCGGTAAGACCATACTGATAGAGGATCTCAACACCCGCGAGGAGTTCGACCAGGCTACTCAGCTCCTGTTTTGAGAGTGGAGCACTCGCAGTCTCGATGGAACGCAACGTAGCAAGAGAAGTCCCGAGCCGGGAGGGGCTCGTTCCAAGAAGGACGCGAAGGAGTGGAGGGGAGGCAAAGAACCCGTTGATTCCATGAGCTTTGACCATCGACAGCAAGCCAGGAACCGACAACGGACCCGGATAGAGAACAACGCATCCCCCTCGCCAAAGGGTTGCATTCACCCTCTGAAACGCCCCGCTATGAGTAAGCGGCCCCAGGACTAGCTCACGGTGCAACTCCTCCATCCCCGCCTTTTGGGAGAGCATCCGGGCAATCCCGAGAAGCTGATCTTCGGTCAACATTGCTCCCTTTGGATCACCCGTGGATCCGGAGGAATATAGAAGAATGCCTGCCCCACCTTCGATTTCCTTTGCGGAAGTTGAAGGCTTCTTGATTTCGCTCCGGCACGAGATCTTCTTCGTCCTCCGGTCGATGGCAAGCCAGAGAGACGGAAGTGGAGTCACCTCGGCATCCGCGCTCCCCCGGGAATGCAACACGAGCTTCGGGGTAGCGTCCTCAACAACCAGCCGGGTTCGGTGCTCACCCGCATTTGCATCGAGAGGCACCGCGATGGCCCGGCGGTGAAGAACAGCAAAGAAAGCCACGACATATTCAGCAGAGTTCGGAAGACGGAGAACGACTCGATCTCCCTCTCCAACTCCCTCTTTCGAAAGAGTCAAGGAAAGGGAAAGAATCAGCTTCTCCAGTTCTTCATAGGAGAGGCGAAGGTCCACATCGACGAGTGCCGTCCTGTCTCCCCAGAGGGCGACATGCCTGGAGATCAGCTCTTGAAGCAAACGGGATTCTGAACCGTCTTGCGCCTTCGTCACGCAAGCTCCTCCGGTTTCCCGTCCCGGGCATCCGGATCGGATTCCAGCCGGATCACATCGTCCAGATTGACCAGGGAAGCGATCTCAGAAAGGGTACAGATCCGATCTTCCACGCTCCCTGCGCTTCCCGTCTCGACCATCCGTTTGAAAACCTGTTTCATGGATTGAACGCCGGCACGAAGCCCTTGATTCGCGAAGATGACCAGCTTGAATCCGAGCTCATGGAGCCGGGACGCCGTCACTTGTGAGTAGGTGGTCGGGACGGCGGCAAGGGGCGTTGTACCCTGATAGCGGGCGGAGAATTCCTCCAGTGGCTCCGCGTCCTCTCCAGCCCAGTGAACAAGAAGAAGATCTGCCCCCGCCTCGGCGTAGGCGCTCGTGCGATCCAGAGCTTCCCCGATACCCCGCCCGTCAATGAGGGCTTCGGTCCTGGCAATGATCTGGAAGTCCTCCGTACGCTGCGTCTCTTTCGCGACCCGGATCTTGTGGGCAAACTCCTTTTCAGAGACAAGGCCCCGATCGAGAGACGAGTAGAGACTACACCTTTTGGGGTGGCGGCTGTCTTCCATGCAGAGAGCGGCTATTCCCGCCGCTTCATACTCCAGAACGGTTCGGGTTACATTGACCGCATCTCCGAATCCGTCATCCACATCCGCCACAACTGGAATCGAGATGGATGAGTTCATTTCTCGTGCCCGTTCAAGCTGCTCACTGAAAGTAACGAGACCCACATCGGGCAAACGCTTGCTTGTGGACACACAGAATCCGCTGGCCCAGATTCCATCAAACCCGGCAAGCTCCGCCAGATGCGCAGTCAACCCGTCATAGGCCCCACTGATCAGGGTTGGTTTGTCCCGGGAAAGAAGCTGCTTCAATCGGCTACTGTTTGTCATGACATTTCTTGTGCTCTTGGCCATTCTGGATGCTCGTGAATCGACGCCGAAAGAAGATCATTCCCCAGCACTCTGGCCAGTGAGGTCATGGTCTCCGGGGCAAGCTGAATTGTTCCGTGAAGAAGATCATCAAAAGAGCGCTCCGCCGATGAGAAGCCCGGGATTCTCACTCCCTTTTCGGTAAGCTCCATGAACCACCGACTCAGAGGCGACGGATCAGAGATCGTGGAGGAGATGAACAAGCCGAAGACCCCGTGGCTCCCCTGTCCCGGGCGTCCCCCCCCCAGGGCAACCAGAAGCTCCACCGCCATGGCAAGAGCAAACGTTTTGTGGGAGCCTCCCTCGGAAAGAAATGCTCCCTTCCCCGACGAGGGATCCACGTCTCTGGGATCGGACGCAGGCCTTCCATCGCCCCCCACTGCTCCGTGCAACGGGAGCGGCTTTCCGCTCTTTTGATGGAGAAGGAGCTGGCCATGGGTCATGCTACTCATGGCGCAGTCCGCCACGAAGGGATGAGGAGAAGCAGGGATCCCGACACAGATGGGATTCGTCCCCACCACCGGCTCCAGCCCTCCCGGTGCCGCGACCGTAGCCGGTGAACTTGCCACAAGAACAGTTGCTACTCCCTCGTTCGCGCAGGAGCGGGCCCAATCACCAAGAGCTCCCGTGGGATACACGCTCTTTGTCGACGCGATGCAGTGCCCGTCTTTCCTGGCAATCTTGCAGGCGTCCTTGGATAGCCTCTGCATCACCGGATAACCCAGGTGCCCGGTGCCGTCTACATGAAGATGGCCTGGCGCGACAAGATGAGGCTGAGGTGCCGCGCGGCCTCCGTAGGGACCGAACTTGCCGGAAGCCAGGAGGTATTCAACTCGAACCAGGCCATGATCCAATTTTCCGGCCTGCTCGGAACGGATCAGGTGGTTCACCGTCTCTTGCGCATCCTGGCGCGTAATCTCGAGTTTCCTTGCCAGAACGGGAACAATGGCGTCCACGAGCGGCGAGACCCGAAAGCGGGTCGCCTTCATAGATTGTCTCTCCACCTTGACTTGAATTTCGGGCTGCACGGACCACTCCCAAAAAGGGAAGTCCATTGGCTATCTCGGCATCCAGATTCGGCTTCCTTGACCGGAGCCACCAGATTTCGCCCTCCGGGTGGATCCCACGGTAGACTGAGAGACAGATGACCTCACTCTCTTTGCGAGTGAACATCGAAATCCTGAAACGTAAAACCTTATGATCAAAGGGCTTTGGATTCGCCGAACCAGCATCTTCGTTCCGAGCCCAAGGGGGAGCCCGATCTTGCCGAGATAATCTGTTATGAAAGGGACACTTCCCACCGCAAACCGCTTCTCTCCACTCGAACCCGAGTGGGAGCTGGATGGACCCCATCATGGACGATAGTTCCGACCGCATGCACCACTACCGGAGCGAGCTTGAGAAAAGCAGCCGGGAAATGGGAGATGATCACGTTCGAACCCTGGTCCTCAAGCAAGAGCTCGCCGTCCTCCTCGAAGATCAAGGGGAGCTGCGAGAAGCTCTGGATCTTCATCAGGCGTGCTTGCAGACCCATCGAGGCACTCTTGGAGAGGAAGATTCAAAGACCATCGATTCCATGCTGAACGTTGCCGGATGTCTTGAGAGGCTGGGTGAGCTCGAGCAGACAATCGGGATGCACCGAAATGTGTTGCGAATCCAGACAAAGGTCCTTGGTCCCGGCGACGAAGAGACTCTCTTTGCCCTGACGAGCCTCGCCCGAATTCTTGAAGAAGCAAGCTATACGGATGAGGCCGAGCAACTCTATCGAGACAAACTCCTCACTCTGCGCCGGGAAAAATCCTTGAAGGCGCCGGCCACGGTCGATGCCATGGTTGAACTTGCCCAGTTTCTTCGAGCCCAGGGGCGACTTGCGGAGGCCGAACATTTTCTGCGACGAGCGGTCAAAGTACGAAGCCTGACCCTCGGAAACGATCACCCGGATACCGGAACCTGCAAGGCGACATTGGGCTCACTTCTTGGGGACCGGGGCGGAACCGAAGAAGGCATGAAGCTTTGCCAGGAAGCGGTGAAGCTCCACCGCAGCGTACTGGGTGAAGACCACCCGGTGACTCTGCAGACGGAAACCACGGTAGCCCTCCTCCATCAGGCCATGGGCGATCACGATCGTGCCATTGAGATTCAACGAGAGGTGCTGAATTGCCAGGAGGATCTGCTGGGAGTCGATGATCCCGACGTCATCGACACGCTCTATGATCTGGCGTGGATCCTGGAACAAGCGGGTAAGTGGGATGAAGCCGATACCGCCTTCGAAGAGGAGCTTTCTCGGAGAAGAAAAGCACTCGGAGAAGAACATCCATCCACCCTCCTTTCCAAGGACAAGGCAGCCCTTCGCTATCACGCCATGGGTGCGATCGACCGGGCGGTTGCGATGTGCCGGGAAAATTATGAGCTACGACACCTCAAGCTTGGGCCGGACCATCCCTTCACCATGGGGACAAAACACCATCTGGCCTTCTTTCTGAGAGAAGCAGGGAACACATTCGAGGCAGAGCCCATGTTCCGGGAGCTCCTCAATGTTCGCTCCGTGACCCTGGGCCAGGAACACGCCCTCACGGTGGAGACCATGCGTGATCTAGGCATCCTCCTTGAAGAAGAAGAACGCCTGGAAGAAGCGGAGTCTCTCTATCGTCAATCGGTAGCCGCAGCCTCGCGAGCTCGAGGCGATGACGATGAAGAGGCCCTCTATTCACGAGAGCGCCTTGCTCATCTCCTCGCCCACCGGGGAGCGTTTCGCGAAGCCGAGGCGCAGATGCGTCGCGTGGTCCGACTGCGTCAAAAGAGCATCGGCGACGAGCATATCGATACACTGGCAGCCATGGAGGATTTCGCCCACCTCCTGGCAGCCCGGAAGAAACCCCGCGAAGCACTCGACGTCTGCCGAAAGCTCGTTGAACTCCGGCGAAAAGCTACCGGTGATGAGTCGGAAGAAACCGTGGCCGCGGTTCGCATGCTCGCCCGCCTCTTCATGGATGCGGAGGAGTTCGAGAAGGCCGAGCAGCTCTTCAAACGATCTCACCGAACCCTGGTCAAAACCCACGGCGAAGATGATCCTCTGGCCCTTGATGCTCAGCTCGACCTCATCGGCATTCTGGAGATCCAGGAGAAAAACGAAGAGGCGGAAGTCGCCCTCATGGAGCGCCTGACCATCATCGTCAAGAAGATGGGAGATGAAAGTGCCGAGGCCGCGTTTACGATGTTCGGTCTCTTCCTGAACCAGAGGGTCCAGTACAAGATGGCGGCCGCCGAAAAATACCTTCGTCGTTCGCTCGAGATTCAAAGCCGCAGCCTGACCCTGGCTCATGCCCCGGACGATGTCATTCATTTGCAGAACCAGGGCAAGATGGCGGAAGCGGAGCAGAGAGCTCGAAGAAACCTGGCCCTTCTCCGCAGCAACGAAGGGGAAAGTCACCCGGAAACCCTGACCGCCATGTTCGTCTTATCCCTCCTCCTCCAGGATCAAGGAAGATTGCTGGAAGCAGAGAACCTTCTCCGCCGGAGATTAAGACTTGAGGAACAATCCCTGGGTGACGATCATACTGCGGTTTTCAATACGATGTTCTATCTGGGAGTTCTGCTTCGTTCGCTGGGCCGTCGAGAGGAAGCAAAAACTCTCCTCGATCGAGCCGTGGAGGGGTTTCTTTCGGATTGATCAGTGGTGTGATTCACACCTCTAGTCTTCTTCCTCAAAGGGCACCTTCGCCGCGTTGACAAAGTGATAGGACCCGGATTTGGTCTGAAGCTTCTCTGCCGCTGCATCGGCATCGCTCTTCTTGGGATAATCAAACACGGCAACTTCCTTGAAGCCTGCGTTGAAGACCTTCCAGACCACGCGAACTCTTCGAGCAGCGGCGACCTTTTTCTTTGTCGTCTTGCGCTTTGCGACCTTCTTGGTGGTCTTTTTTGCCGTTTTTGCCGTTTTGGCGGTCTTGGCCGTTTTGGTCTTCTTGGCCGCTCCGCCCTTGGCCTTTTCGACCTTTTCGTTCTCGGCGGCCTCTTTCTCCGCGGCCATCCGCTGGAGACGCTCCTTGCTCGACATTCTCTTGGCCATGTTCGGTCCTTATCCCTCGTCTGTCGTAACTGGATCGGGGGCCTCGATGCAGATGGCAATCTGCGCCCCGGACGGAAACGAGGGATTCTACCACCCCGCTCCAGGGATTTCTCCCCGCCGGAACACGAATGCTCCCCTCTTCCGCCTCAAAAGCCCGTCATGAGGACGGCTAGCAGCCCCAATCGCCCTTTTTCTCTCCTGCCGGAGGGAAGCTTCTCACCTTTATTTTGCTCTGAACGGATCCGAGTATTGCGTGTGGCCCCCGCCCCGGGTTCAATACTAAGGTGAGGGACGCCCGAGCGGGTGACTCCCCAGGATCAAATCGCTAAGGAAGGGAGTCAAAAGATGTTCCGAGCACCGGTGAATCTGCATATCTGGGCCAAAGCCCTCATCATCCTCTTGATCGGGTCCTCTACAGCGCAGGCCCAGTGGCACCAATGGGGAGGCCCCCACCGCAACTTCACCTCCGATTCAACGGGCCTTGCCAGTTCCTGGCCGGAAGATGGCCCAAAGAAACTCTGGGATAAAGAGATGGGGGATGGTTTTTCCTGCATCGTCTCGGATGGCACCAACCTGTTCACGATGTACCGCACCGACGGCAGCAATGATGAGACCGTCGTTGCCCTGAATGCCGAAACCGGCAAGGTCGCCTGGGAACACAGCTACTCTTCCCCGCTTCCAAAAGACGCAGTGACCCAGTTCGGGAAGGGCCCGAATGCTACGCCCCTCATCATCGGTGACCACCTTTATACCGTCGGTTTTGGCGGAGTCTTCCACTGTCTCCACAAAGACACGGGAAAACTCGTCTGGAAGAAGGAACTCTGGAAGGAGTTCGAAGGAACTTTCCTGCGTTTTGGCTACGCTTCCTCACCGCTTGCCTACAAGAATAATCTCATCGTTCTCGTCGGTGGAGAGGGGAATTCGGTTGTCTCCCTCACCATGAAGGACGGGTCGCTCAACTGGAAGAGCCAGAGCTACACCAATAGCTACACTTCCCCGCTCCACATCAACATTGACGGAACCGACCAGCTCATCACCTTCATGGGCACGAA
>JAJDCM010000098.1 GCA_029260825.1 Planctomycetota bacterium
TCAGGTCTTTCTCTGGGGAGACATCGGGGAAGGAATCAACGTGATGACCGAAGTTGCCCCAAAGGCCCAGGATGACCCGGCGGTTCGCTACTACTTTGCCCAGGCCTATTTGCTTCAGGCGATGAACGCCCTCACGCAAAACGTTCGATATGCCTCGATCCTGAAGGCGACTTCGGAGCTGAGGGCGACACTGGCCATCAACCCGGGTCACGCCCAGGCAAACCTTCAATTGGGGTATTACCTCTCCGTCCTTCCTCTCCGGTTTGGCCAGGTCGATGCGGCTATCGACAGCCTGAGCGATTTCGTGTGGAGAGGCCAGGCAACTCCCCCGGAAAGAGCGGAGGCAACGGTGTATCTGGCAGAGCTCTATCTTCGGATCGGTCAAACGGCGGAAGCACTCGAAGCGATCAACAAGGGAAGTACCGAGGATCCCGAGAACGAAGTCATCAAAGGGATCCTGAAGATCCTGACCCGCGACTCTGGCTCCTAGTGGTGGAACTAGGCTGACGAAATGATCATGCGGGCAGTGTCGTCTCTCAGGCGATGCCGTGCTTCTTCTTGTATGCGGTCCAGTTCTTCTTCAAATCGATG
Organism: Planctomycetota bacterium; assembly: GCA_029260825.1. GTDB lineage: Bacteria > Planctomycetota > JACOTG01 > JACOTG01 > JAJDCM01 > JAJDCM01. The sequence continues at coordinate 592 of JAJDCM010000098.1, forward strand.
AAGCCTTCCAGAGTATCCCGCAGCAGGAAGGGGTTTGTCTTGCGCTCGTTTCCGATGGTGGATGACGGGGCAACTCCGAAGTTGTGACCGGGGTACACTTCGACATCATCGGGAAGGGTCATGAGCTTCTTGTGCAGGCTTTCGTATTCCTGACGAGCCCCCTCTCCCAGGTCAGTTCCACCCACTTTGCCAACAAACAAGATGTCCCCGGAAATGAGCTTTCCGTTCACGAGAAAGCAGATCGAGTCCGGGCTGTGGCCGGGGGTGAAAAGGACGGAAATGGTGAGAGAGCCAAGGGTGATCTTGTCTCCATCCGATAGAGATCGATCCGGATGAAGGAGGCCTGCTGCCGCCTCGTGACAAAGGATGGGAGCTTGGGTGAGCTCGTGGGCTCTGGAGTTTCCGTTGATGTGATCGGGATGACTGTGGGTGTTGAGGATCAGCTCGACGCGCAGTTCGAGCTCCTGACACCTGGCAACCAGTTTTTCCGGGCAGTAGGCGGGATCGACGAGAGCGGCCACACCTTCCTTCGGATCCCCGATGATGTAGCCAAAGTTCCGGTCGCCGCCGATATCGATCTGCTCGAAGATCATGGCCCCACGGCTCCTGTGCTGTTCTTGAGGAACAAGTAATAGAGCTGGCCTTCCGAATAGGTGAAGCCCGCTACCCTCTCGGCGAGATCGCCGGTTCCCAGAAAGATGTCGCATCGTCCCGCGGAGCGAATGGCGCCGCCCGTGTCCTGATCGAGCATGAAAGAGCGCAGGGGACGTTGACCGATTCGCCCGCTGGAGCTCAGAGCCGGAACCTTGGTGTCAATGAAACAGAGAGATCCCCGGGGAAAGATGGACTTGTCCGTGGCAATCGAGCGCCTTGCGGTTACCGGTTGTCCCAGGCTTCCGTAGGGGCCACCTTCGTTGTGAGTGAAGAAGATGTATCGATCGTTCACATAGAGAAAACGAGCAAGGTCGCTCGGGTTCTTCCGGAAATAGTCCTTGATGCCCTGAAGAGACCGTTTTCCGCTGGGGAGCTTCCCGGCCTTGATCAGGGCTTCTCCCAGGCTTTGGTACTGATGCTGGGTTTTTCCCGCGTAGCCGACGGACATCTCCGTTCCATCGGTGAGGCGAAGCTTTGCCGACCCTTGAACGTGGACGATGTAGGCCTCGAGGCGGTCTTTCAGGTAGACAAGTTCGAGTCCGTCGAGATGGTTTTCTTCTTCGATTTCCCGTCTGCCGTAATAGCCGGGAGTGATCGAGCCGTCTGAAAGCCTTCTACCCGCGCAGGAGCCATCACTCGCTTTGACCAGATCCGGCGGAAGTTTGTAGAGGGGATATTGAAACGCTCCGGTTCTCGTAAGACTTGCTTCGTAAATCGGCTGGCAATAGCCGGTGAAAAGCACCGTGCCTCGATCATCGCAACCAACGGATATGTAGACGTCGAAGTCTCGTCGAATGGTGGCGGCGAGTTGCTCTGGACTTGGGGATGTTTCGAGTAACTGAGCAAAATGTTCAAGGCTTTCCTTCACGTTCACGTGAGTCACTTGATCCACGGGGAAGTGTGTCACGGAAGAGGGCTTGGCCAGAAAATCGAGGCTTCTTTGAACCGCGTCGACAAGTCCCTCTCGATCGGCGAAGTCGTCGGAGAAGTCCGGATACTGATCTCGGCTGAGCCGCCGAAGGGCGGTTGCTCCGGGAGGAAGAGGCCGAGCGTAGTCCTTCTTTTTTACGGCTGGCTTCTCGTCGAGCTGTTGGGGAGGACTCATACAACCCGAGATTGAAAGGATGGTGAGAACTGCAGAAACTAACAAGGTAGCGCGAGCACTGGCGCCTGACGCAGGGGAGTTGGTGACCAAGGGTCGTCTCCAGCCGGGGAATCGTAGGACCACAACTTCGGTTTTGGAATCCGGTGTGGGGTGACTCAAGAGTTTTGACTCACGCCGGTCCGCCGCACTTCGCCTGGAAGAACCGCCGATCTCCCAAGTTGGCGGAAGAATACCATTCTTTGAAGGTCAGGTCCCCGAGCGGCCCCGGGGTTCCTGGCTGCCGACGTTGGGGAAAGAGGATAGGCAGGCTCCAGACAGTCTCTCGGAGCGCATGCTTTGAATGTTCTAACCCCTTCTATATTAGTTCTTTAAGTTCCATGTCGCAGTGGTGATTCGTCGGTGGTGGCCCCCTCGGCGAGGTTTTTTAGGTTGACCGGGAAGTGGAGAACGAGTTATCACATGGGAACACCCATCTCAAAAAAAGGGTGCGTCGCTTGCGGCGTGCCAGGGAACGGATTCCCGCTCAACCCCACCCAGGAAGCGCGGACCCAGGGCCCCCGGATTGAATTTTGCGTGGTTGGTTCTTGGGTATTGTGCTTTCGAATGATTCCATTTTGTGTTTTACGATGATGAGGTGTTCTAGTCGGGGGAGCCAAACATGGCTGAACGTATGAAGAACCTGAAGGGTGTCTGTTTTTGGGTCGGCGTGATCGGCCTTTTGGTGCTCCTCCCTGTCGGATGTGGCGGGGGTGGTGGCAGCGGTGGTGAATCGGGTTCGTTCCAGGTGTCGTTTACGTCGCCTGCAACGCCGTTTCGGTTTCCACTGCCAGGAGAGGCCGGATTTGCTGGAAACAGCGTCATCACGATGGAGTTCTCTGATCCTGCGGATCGAGCCTCGATCCTGAGCGAAACCTCCGTGAATGGCCTTTCGACGTCAGTGCGTTTCACCAACGTCGCTGGTATTCGGGTCCCCGCGCAAGCATTTTTGGGAGGAACGGATGTAAAGGGTAATGCGCCCGATTCCATGGAGTTAGATTTCTCTGAGGATGATGGGAAGACCCTGCGCATCGTCGCCGATACGGATGACGATCTCTCCACATTCGAGAGCTTCGGGGTTTTGAATGATCCCAATTCTCAACAGGTGACCGTGGTCGTTGGCCAGGGAGCTCGGAGCCAGGGTGGGAGCGATCTCGTTCGGGGCTTCTGCGCTACTTACTATGTTGGATTGTCCACCCCGAATCCGGGGCCGCGGGTCATCAGCATCAACCCCCCCGATAGTGCAACCAACGTGGCACTCGATCAAGTGATCACCATCACCTTCTCGGAAGAGATCGACCCTCTTTCCGTGATCGGGATGCCCGGCGACATTACGACACCCACCAACATCCGACTTCGCGGTCGTCAGCTGACGTCTGGAATGGGGTCCAATGGAGTTCCGCCGCGCCTGCTGTCCGGGACGATTACCCAGAAGTTTCCTGGCGACAACTGCACGTACATTTATACGCCGGATGCACCCTTCCCGGGACAGACGGTTGTTCAGGTGAGTGCGGTTGGTCTTGCACCGCTGGATCCGAACGAGGTTCCGCCTCCGCCGACTGATCCTCAGCCGATTCGAGACATGTTGGGCGAAGGGATGCCGTTCAGTACCTCGACTTTCTACCAGACGAGGCCCGGCCCGATTATCGCCAATAATCCAACCCCTCCCTTTACGATTTACTTCGGGGCAATGAACCCGAATCGGTTCGGTGTGATCGCGCACAACGCCATCGAGGACCAGCTCGGAAGTACCCAGGGCCGTGAAACCATCGATGTTGACGGCGACGGGGTAGCGAACCGAAACGAAGCTCCGGTCGTCTTCCCGAACTCGGAAAACACAGAGAGCATCGGGAACGTTGCTGATATCGAGATCGGAAACGTCATCAGCCTCACCTCGGTTGTCCAGAATGATCCGTCTTGTAATCCGCTGACTCTTGGATTTACGATCACCGGAAATTCCATGGACAACCCTCCCTTGCCGAATCCGCCGCCCATTCCGGCACTGAATTCGACATCGAACTGTGTGGCAAGCCTGTGTTCGACTCTGTTTGGGTCATTCCCGGCGGTCAGGCCCTTCCTGAGCAACGCAGATCTGGGGAACTTCGTCTACGTCGCAGATGACGTGAACAATGTGATTCATGTGATCAACTCGACCACATCTCTTCCGATCGTCCAGATTCCAACTCCTGATCCAACAGGATTGGCTGTGGATCCGGACATGACCTTCCTGTACTGCACGAACTTCACCGCGAATACCCTGTCGGTCATCGACATTCGCCGAGGAAGTCAAACCTTGCACCAGGTCGTTCGGGAAGTACCCGTTGGCCTGGGGCCGCGACAGGTCACCTATCAGCCGGACGGGGAAGATATCCTTGTCTGCAATCAAACTGGAAACTCGGTAACCGTCCTGGATGCCGCGAGCCTGAGAGTGCGAAAGACTCTGGGTTCCCTGATTGGTCCGACTCCGTGGGACATCACCTCGACCTACCGAGGCTCAACGGGTACGTACTTCGCATTCATCACGAATCGTGACGGCAATAGCGTTTCCGTTTTCGAGTCCGGTCCGTCAACGCCTCTGTTCTTCGGTCCTGATGATGTGGTTGCTACGTTCAGTGAAGGTCCAGTTGCACCCTTTGAGAGCCCCCTTGGCATCATCAGCAACAAGAGCTTGCGGCTGGGTTACCCGGTCTTTGATGCTCCTGGTTGCATCTTTGTTTGCAACGGGAATCGTAGTCTCGCCGAGATTCAGCTGACGGCCTTCCAGGGACCGCCACTTCCAAACTTCCCCAGTCCGGGGGAATTGCGGACTTTCCGCACGGTTCTCCAGACTGATCCTTTGAGTCCCAACAATCCGATCGGGTTGGGTCCAGTAGACCTTGCAACGAATGACAACTTTGGTGCTTGTATTTACTTCACCACGTCAAACACCAAGGCCTGGCATCGGTTCCAACCGCCGAATCCCAACTTGTTGAACGAATGCAACAAGATCTATGTTGCAAACCGAGCAAGCGGGACGGTTTCCGTCGTGAACCGAAACAGCGGTCTTCTTCAACAAGTGATCGATATTCCTGGAGTAAGCCTCCTTGAAGGCTTCTTCAAGTAGATCGAGATACTGAAGAATCAGACGATTGCACAGGCGGGAGATCTTACGAGGTCTCCCGCTTTTTTTTTGTGCGCCAGGCATGGCGCGCAGCGCCATGGCGGCGCTGTCAACCGGCAAGCGAAAGCGAACCGGGAAGTGACTAGGAGGTGAAAGTCCTCTGGAGGCCTTGATGGCAGGAACTCCTAGCCGAACAGCAACTGCGGTATCGCGAGGTGTCCGTGGGAAGGAAGCTGGAGGCAAAGCTCTGGCCCGAGGTACACGAAGCGCATCAGGCGTCTCTTTGGTGGGCGAGGGGGCACGAAGACCCAAAGCCCAATGCCATCCGGACCGAGGGGGCGTATATGCG
>JAJDCM010000099.1 GCA_029260825.1 Planctomycetota bacterium
TAGCTTGTGGAGCTGATCATAGATGACACGGAGAAGCTCTTCTCTCGCCGCTTCATCCGATGAATCAGCGTTGATCCGGTGCAGAATGCCGGTGACCGAATTGTGCGTTTCCTGCGTCAATGAGCCCTCCTTCCCCTCCGCGGGCATGGAGCGAAATCGAAACCACCGAGAGACGGCTCGAAATACTCCGTACGGAGGCCGACTGGCATGAGTCTCATACATCGCAGCACCCTCGCTTGCGGCCGGGCAAAGAGCCCGGCCTCGGTCCCTTCGCTCGGGTTCACGAAGGATCCTGGCCCTTGATCGGTACAAACTGGAGGCAAATGAGCTTCCAATCAGTTTCACGCGAAAAAAGAGCATGACCGTCCGAAAATCTTGAAAGACGGTGCGAAAGTATGCGCTACTGCGGCCCAGACCAGATTGCGGCACCCCCGGGGCACCTCTTGGCCAATTCCTATTCACCTCGACTGACTTATCAGCCAGCGGGGCATCCTCTTATACGATCAACCGGGCCGAGATAACAAGTAAAAACCACTGTCGGTTGTCCTCATTCAAGGACACTCAATTGCCCCTCATCCGCCAGGAGGACCCACCTCACCCTCTCGGGATCCCCCAAAAAAACGGACCCAAAGTTGCGATCGTTATCGCTTCGGCCTCTGTTTCGGCCATGGAGACCTCTCAATCGACGAACGACTCAACGGAGATTGTCATGAAGATGAGCCCACGCCACATCTCGATAACCGCCCTTCTCGTTGCCCTTGGATTCAGTCTTTTTCTCACCCCTGACTTCTCGAGGGCAAACGGAGCCCCGGCGCCCAAAATCGCGGGCCTACGGTCCATTGTCCAGCTTGTTCCACTTTCCAGCGGAGAGGTCATCGCCGGTCCCGGAATCGTTCAGGCATCCGCGAGCAGCCAGGCAGGAATCCTGCTCAGTCACGGATTCAGCAATGGCTCCAATCTGGTCGGGTGGATTACCATCGAGAACGTCGGAGATGCACCCGTTCGGATCAAAACGACTGCCGATAACGAGGAACTATTACTCGTCGCACCCGGTGAGAGCATGACGTCGGATCTCATCCTCGGCGGAACGCCCCAATTCCGAGATACCCTGAGCTATGAATTCCTGCAGGGGAATCAAGGGAAGTTTCGATACGTGATTCGCGAGAGACGTTGACGGACGAATCCTGATGCAAAGCCTGAGGGTCACAGCCGCCAGAGATTGCGTTGCCGTCGACCTCTGGCAGTTTGATGAACAGTCCGTCAGAGTTTCTTCAACACCACGTCGTTGAACATTTTCTCGTTCAGCGCCAAGAATATGACTTCCCATCCTTCGTTCACACAGAATTCGTTCACGGCATGAACGACTCCGTATTCAACGTCCGCAAGGTAATCATGATAGATATAATCATTCATGACCAGGAGCCCCCCCTCCTTCACCTTCTGACTGGAGACGTCGAGATCTTTCTTGACTCCGTCGTATCGATGATCGGCATCAATATAGATCCAATCAAAAGAACAGTCCGGTAGCTGAGACATCCTTTCCCAGGAAAGACCACGCTTCAGCACGACCTGGTAACGCTGGATCTCATCCGCAAATCGATTCCGAATGAACTGCTCGTGGGTTTGGGGGTTGAACCTCTGACGTTCGGGCCAGTCCACCGAGTCAAAAACATCGATCAGAAAAAGTTGTCGCGGCTGGCACGTCCGAAGAATCTTCTCGGAGAAGTCACCGGCCAGAACCCCCAGTTCGGCAACACTTCCGCCGGTGGGGAGATGCTCCAGAAGGAGGTCGCGATGCTCGATGACCCGGCAGTTGTTCAGGTGGGATTGGGGGAGGCGAACGGGTATTTCGGGCTTCGACGTCGGAGCTGGTGGGGCATCAAACGGCATCTGTCTCTCCTTTGGCTTTGGTCGAAGAGAGTGGCTCTCGGTTCGAAAACGGTTTTCGACCCAGGCACTGCTTCTCCTGACCGAGTACTATCGATCCAGATGGCACCAGAGGTTAAGAGATTTGGCGCAAGTACATAACTGAAGAGAACAGTCCAGCCGTCGCCCCCCCAAGTTCGTCACTTCGTATATTTGGGTTGATAAAGATGAACCCGGACCCCGCCGGGCATTTCAAACCAGGTGACAAGACCGTAGCCCTGGTCGGAAACCTCGTCCAGAAACTCGACGCCTCTCGAACCGAGCTCGGCAACCGTTTTTTCGATATCGTCACAGTAGAACGAAATATCATGAGTTCCGGACTCAGGGCTTCCGGGCTCATCCACGGGATGGCAGCCAAGGTCAGCCTCTGGAAGATCAAAAATAAGCCAACCACCGCCTACATCGGTGTTCGGAAGCTGTAGCTTGTCCCTCAAGAAGGCACGAAGTGCGTCTGGCTCCGAGGAATAAAACATCCCGTGCATACCCTTGATCATCGATTCTCTCCTTATCCATGCAGACGCCAACCCTGGGGACGGCGCCATAGCGTGCTGCAACCCGCCCTTTCTCAAGCGACCTGGGCACGAGTGTACCCCAAGAAGCATCGCAGGCCCTCTCTCGCACCACGCTCCATTCCATGGACTGTCAGCAACGGACCGATTCGTCCCCAGCCGCAATCCGTAAGAATTGAGATGAATCCTCCGTTAGAGTTTGGTGAAGGCGACCCGAAACCCTCTCTCTTTTTCCTTCGGGATCATCTGACAAATCACCGTAAATCATTTTCCCCTAACAGCTTCAGGAACGGGCCCCGGAGCGGACTGAATTTGGCCCCAAAAAGCCAGTCCTTTAGTAGCCTCAACCTCATTGCGCCATTCGCGCCGAGAGCTTACTCTACGCGAACTCACAGGGACTTGCCGTTTGGAGAGGCGCCATTGATCGGTGCCGTCCCATCTCACTTTCTTCTTAGGAGGGGTATCAAAATGACGAAGTGGCTTTATCTTTGCATGATCTGCAGCCTGGTACTTGGAATTACCGGGCCCGTCAGTGCTGGCACTGGCGTGACCATCAACGAGGTTCGAATCGATCAGGGCGGAGCGGACGACGATGAGTACTTTGAGCTCGCCGGCGTTCCGACCACCGACCTGACCGGGCTCACCTTCCTCACCATCGGG
>JAJDCM010000100.1 GCA_029260825.1 Planctomycetota bacterium
CACCCGGAAATCGGCTCGACGCCGGGAAGGTTCTGGTCTACTCCGGCCAAACCGGTGAGGTCCTGTATCGAGTTGAGGGCGAAATCGCCGAGGACTTCCTCGGCTGGTCCGTCGCGGCTACGGGCGATCTCGACGGGGACCTGATTCCTGATTTTGTCATCAGCGCACCCTTTGCCTCCCGGAATCAAGTGATCTGGGCAGGAGTCGTGTACGTTCGATCGGGTATCGATGGATCCCCGATCCGAGAGTTCGAAGGGCTCAACCAATTCGGACGGTTCGGGTATTCAGTCGATAGCGCTGGAGATGTCAACGGGGATGGCACCGACGATCTTGTGATCGGAGCACCTTTTGAGTCACCCGGAGGGATCGAGGAAGCCGGACGCATCTATGTCGTCTCCGGTATCGATGGATCCCTCCTGTTTCGTTTCAACGGTGAGTTTGCTCGGGATAATTTTGGTTTCTGCGTTTCCGGTGCGGGCGACGTGAATGGCGATGGATTTGCCGATATAGTAGCCGGGTCACCCGGATATGATTCTCCCGCCGGAGCTCGAGCCGGTTCCGCCTACGTGATCCTTGGGCCGCTTGGCACATTGCTTCATCGATTCGTCGGCGTGGATGCTGGAGTCGAGCTTGGAACGTCGGTTTCCGATGCCGATGACGTGGACCGAAACACCTTCCCGGATGTTGTCATTGGCGCTCCCAAGGCGAGTGACGGTGGCCTATTCCGCGCAGGACACTATATCGTCTACGACGGTTTCCTCGGTACCGAGATCTATCGGGTTCACGGGAGAGCGGTCGACGATCGACTCGGCATCTCGGTGAGTGGCGTGGGCGATGTCGACGATGATGGTTTTCCCGACGTCGCGGGCGGGGCTTACCTCGCTGATCCGCAGGGGTTGGTCAATGCTGGTGAAGTGATCATCTCGTATGGTCCAGTTGGTGCTGAACTACGAGTGATCGAAGGATTCTCCTCGGGAATTCGCCTGGGCTACTCCGTTTCCGGAGGCGTCGATCTGAATGGCGACACGTACGCCGACGTGATCACCGGCGCTGACGAACTCTCCCCCGGTGGAAGTCGAGGAGCTGGTGCAACCCTGTTCTACACCGGTGAGAACATAGCGAATCTCTCGATGCGAGGAAATGTAGACCTAGCCCTCGGTTCTCCCGAAGATGTTTTGTCGATCAACGGGAGCGCAGGCACGGGCCCCTTCCGAGATGTGGTTGTTGATCGCGACGACCCTCTTGAGATCTTCATGGCGAACCCTCCATCCAAGCTGATGGGCACAAGCAGGTATTGCCTCTACTTTGCTCTTGGCACCGTTAATGATCAACGTGTTCGTCGGCAGGAAGTGGGCGGTCTTTTCTTCGGGCACATGGCTTTTGCCACCCCGATGAATGGTGTGTTCACGGATGTGGTCAAGATCGTTTCCAATCTCGACCATCGTCCCATTCTCGGGACGCCCGACTTCATACCGCCCGTCGCGCCCACGGTTGTAGCGTCCCGTGCAAGAGCGGCAAGAGTCATCGTCTTGACGGCCCAAGGATTCATCGTCAACGATGAATCTCAGACGGGTTTGATCGCCACGACGAACGGAATCACCTTCCGGATCCAGTAGTCCGAGCATCTCATTCTGCCTATTCGCTACTTTCAGGCTGGACTTCATAAAGAGCGGTACGGCCATATCGGATGATCTCTCGAAACTCCTTTGCTCCGTTTTTTATGGACTCGCGAAGTGGATTGGGTTTGAGCGGATCGACCAGGACGTGGGTGATCTTGTGCCTCTTGATCTGATCCAGGACCTTGGAAGCATCCGTGGTCGGGACGAATGGAACGCACGGGAGACGGCACCAGAGATAAAGCACGTCCGGTTTTCCGCATAGAATCCGGGTTTCACCTTTCAGGCTCTTCCCCGCTTCGAGCGCGACTTTGGCCATATCCAGGTAGTCCCCCCGATAGAAACCAAGCCCGGTCCTTGGACTCAGGATGTTCTGCCCCCCGTAGGCCCGTCCGTTTCCCTCCTGCACGAGCACATAGGAACCGGCGGCATTGATGGCAAAGATGGTCGAAACGACCACGATGACCAATGCGTTTCGAACTGCGACCGAAACCTTGCCAAGAAGGAGGGATGAAATCACGTTGAGAGCGGTGATCGTGTAATAGATGAGAAAGGGGAGGATGGGCAGAATGAGTCGAAACGTTCGCCAGGGCCAGACCAAAACCATGAGCATGGTGAGTAGGACATAGAACGCATCCAGGCTGCGACGAGCGATGAGTCGGTGAAGGAAGACGAGCAAGCAGAGGCCAAAGAGAAGGACGAAAAAGCACCGAGCAGCCAGGACCGCCGCCTTCCGCCACCAGGCTTCGCCCTGGATCTTGTGCAGAAGCTCTTCTTCGAGAAAGAGAAGATTGCGAGTCTCTTTGGCGTAGAAGGAGAGTCCGTCCCAGGTCCGCGCGATCAAGTTTGTGCCCTGGTCCGCCTCTTGCTCCGAGATGGTCAGGGATTTTTCCCCGGCGGAGAAGAACTGGGGCAGATAGTCAAAGCTCTGTTCGGATACGGACTGGTTTCTGATCACCCAGAGAAACAGGAGGATGGCGGTGACCCCCAGAACGAGGAGGGCTTTTGGAAACCTGTGGAGAAGTGTGCTGGAAAGGCGAGCGCTTGCCTGGGGCCGGCCCACCAGGATATAGCAAACACAGGCTCCGCACGCGGCAACCGAGGCGAGTCGAAGAGACAGGCTGAGACCAACGAGACGGATGACGAGAACGAGATGGATGGAGAAGATCTGGGGGTGAAGGGAGAAGACCCGAATGATGAGAAACAGCCCAAGAGACGCGGTGAGGAACGGAACCTCGGACATCATGCTGTGGGATAGAAAGAAGAATCGAGCGTTGAGGACGGTGAGAAACGCCGTGGTTGCGGCAGCAGTTCGGCTTGCTCCCATGACTCGTCTGGCAACCGAGTAGGTGAGGATACCTCCGAGTAGCCCGAGAAAGGCGATGAGCCCTTTTTCGGGGCTGAAGTCCAGGGGGCTGTTTCGAGGGACAGTGCGCGCCAGGCTCAGGAGGAAAGGAAAGCCCGGAGGAAACTTTGTGTGGGACGGGGGGTTTGGCCTGGCGATGTCGCGATAGCCTTCTCCTTCATGGATGCTTTCGGCGAGAAGAGCAAACGCAGCCTGGTCTCCCGTGGGAACGAATGACGGCCCGGTTCCCCAGACATAGAACGAGATGGTCAGGAGGCATGCGAGCACGATCAAGGCGAGGTTTCTACGAGTCATGTCTTACTGGTCAAGTTCGTAGAGTTTGATCTTTTTGTGGAGGGTGTCTCGAGAGATGTCGAGCACCTTTGCCGCCTGCGACTTGTTTCCTTGCAGCCGTTCCAGTACCTCCGTGATGTGGCGTTTTTCGTTTTGAGCGAGTGAAACCAGGGGAGTGGAGATGGCCGCGCCCGGGGTCCGAACCTCCCGAGGAAGGTCGGTGGGCCGCACGGTCTTCCCATTTCCCAGGATGACCGCTTGTTCAATGGTATTCAGCAACTCCCGGACGTTCCCGGGCCATCCGTAGTTCTGGAGGATCTCTTTTGTTTTGGGGGCAAGGACGATTCTTCCTCCGAACTTGTTCTTGAGGAAGTTCTCTCCGATCAAGACCACGTCTTCTCCGCGTCGTCGTAGTGGTGGAGAGTTGATTTCGAAAACCTTCAGCCGGAAGTAGAGATCTTCCCGGAAGTTTCCGTCTTTTACCGCTTGCTCAAGAGCCTTGTTGGTGGCGGCGACGATTCGAATATTGATGGAAGTGCTTGTCGTTGATCCAAGACGTTCGATCTTCCGTTCCTGGAGGGCCCGCAACATCTTTACCTGGGTGGATACGGGCATGTCGCCGATCTCGTCAAGGAACAAAGTTCCTCCGTGGGCAAGCTCGAATTTCCCTGGTTTTCCCTTGGGAATGGCGTTGGCGATTCCGGAGTTTGGGGAGTAGCCGAAAAGCTCGCTTTCGATGAGGGTCTCCGGGATGGCAGCACAATTGATGGCGACGAAAGGCTTGCCGGCTCGGGGTGATCGCTTGTGGATGGCCTTTGCGATCATCTCTTTTCCCGTTCCCGATTCTCCTGTGATGAGAACGGTTGTATCGTGCACCGCGACCTTGGAAATCTGGTTGAGGACCTTTTCGATTTCCCGGCTTTCCCCCACGATTTCGTCGTTAACTCCCAGCACACTTCGCAGGTGTCGATTCTCCTCGACGAGTTGCTGGCGAAGTTGCAGGTTGGAGATGGAAACAGCGGTGAGGTTGCCAAGAGATGTCAGGAATTCAAGATCACCTTCGGAGAACTGATTCGTTCGCTTGCGATCATCAACATAGATGATCCCCAGGACTTCATCATTGGCAATCAAAGGGACCAGCATCGAGGAGCGAATGCGGAGCGAGGCGATGCTCTCGGCGCCACCGAACTGCTGATCGCTCACCGCATCGGCGGTCAGCACGGCCTCCCGATCGCGAATTGCCTTCTTGAGGAGGGTGCTGGAGATCTCGATGGCCTCATTTTTCCCTTCCTCTTCCCGATCTTCGACCACACATTCCTGCAAGATCTCCAGGTCCGGGTCCCACAGACCAATGAAGCCTCGCTGGGCCGAGATCGTGTCGAAGATCGTGTTGACTACGGTCGAGAAGAGTTCTTCGGAATCTTGAAGAGTGTTTACTACTGCTGAGAGGAGAAACAGATCGGCGAGTCTCTTATGGTCTTGCTGGAGGTTTTCCGGATCGGCTCCGGCGGCGCTGAAAGCTCGAAGCTGGGTGTCCGTTGCTTGCAGGCTGACCTTGATCGTATCGTGTCGACCGGTCGGCTGGAGCGTCTCCGTCGGGATGACTTGCACTTTTCCACCTGATGTCGAGACTTCTCGCTCCCGGTATTCAAAGGTGGTATTGCCAAGAAGGATGCGATCACCTTCTCGCAAGAACTCCTCGGTGACGATGCGGTCGTTGAGCTTGAGGGGGTTCGTTCCCCCGACATCCTGGATCAGATACTCTTCACCCTGACGCTTAACCCGGGCATGGATTCGCGATACCATGAGATCGCTGATGACCACGTCGTTGGAGTGTTTTCGCCCGAGCGTGATGGAATCGGTGGCAATGGGGAACTTCGAACCCTTGTCGGGGCCGTTGATGACGAGCAAGAAAGGCATGACGTTCGGGGAAGCTCCTGATTCGCACCTGGGGTGGAAGAAGAGGCTGACAAGATACCCGAAACGGTCTGGGCTCGCCCAAGAAATACTTGCCGTCCGCTGTCCGTTTTGGAGCCAAAGTGATTCCAAAAGGGGCCGTCTTTCAAGAATCCGACTTGTGCCACACGACCGCGGGTCATGGACAGAATGTCGGAAAGCCTCGACATCGTGCCCAGGCGGGCGAGACGACCCCGAGCCGCATCTGAGCGGTCTCGATCTCCCCACAAGCCCCTTTGTGGTTTGGGGAAGGGGGATAGCTTGCTCTTGCTTCACTTGGGCACAGCTTTTGCTCGTTGAAGAAGAAAACCGCCGTTTCTGGTCGTAGCTCGATTGAGCTTGCGATCGTCAACCATTACGAGACGAGGATTCACAATGTCGTTGCCACGAATGACTCTGGTAAGGAAAGCCCTGATTTTTGCTTTTGGACTCGCTGTTCTTTTGGGCGGCCATTCCGTGGTTAACGCGGGTGACTCCCTCACCGAATTGCGAGATGCAGTTGGTCGGCCCCGTTTCCAGGAGATTCGCCGGTTCGGGAACAAGAAGAAGCTGGGAAAAAGAGTCGATCCACGACTCGATCGGACGGACGGACGTCGCTTCTACGAAAGAGGAGCAGCCTCTGGAAGGTCGCAGATTGTTGCCTTGCGTCGCTTTGGCAACAAGAAGAGGATTTCCAAGCTTGTTGATCCCTCATCCTCGAACATCCCGGGTGGCTCCCTTGTCTACCGGGCTGACCCACAGGGACGAGGAAACTTTGTCACGGTGAAGAGGTTTGGCAACAAGAAGCGAATCCGGAAGATCGCGGGCAAACGATAAGATCGAGGGCCAGCAAGCTGGCCGCCAGAAAAGACGCCATAAGTGTTTTTTATTGAACATTTTAGGCGTCTTTTTCTATAGGCTGATCGGGGTATTTGACCCGTTCTTTTTTGTTTTTCATCAAGGTCAACCCGGGATACAATGGTTGCTCTCCGGGGATAGCTCAAGAAGGGTTTGATCTACTTACAGTTTTGCAGAAAGCCCGGATTTGTTTGGTATTCGTTGGGCGTGAGTGTGAGATGTGATGGGGAATAACGGCGGGATCAGAGGCCGAAATACGGCCGTAAAAGAAGGAAAGACCGGGTGGGCCATACCCGGTCTTTCAAGAACCTCTTTCGAGGTTAGGTTTTCGACCTCCGCTTCGACGATCGAAAACCGGTGCCCCATAGGCGGGGCCTTAGGATATGCGAATAGGTCCGCTGTTCTATCGCTTTGTAGAAGGTCGACGACTTGCGTCATCTCGCCTCTACTCTCTACAGGTAAGAACTCCGGCAACCATCCGGGTTCTTTCTCAGAAAAACCCATAAAAACCCCAATACTGCCCAATCCGGGATCAAATTACACCCCGATCGAGGTTTGCGGATGAGTAGTACCAACTTTTCCGTGACCCGAGAGGTCGTCCAGGAGATCCGAGCCGGCAACGTGGAGGCCTTTGATTTCCTGTTCGGCCGGTTCCGAGAAAAGCTTCTCGTCTGCTGTGAGCTTTCCATGGGCCTTCGCCTCAAGCAGAAGATTGACCCGGAGGATGTGCTCCAGGAAACCTATGCCGAGGCCTATCGCCTCTTCGAGACGTTTTCTCCCGGGGAGCCAGGTTCCTTCTACCGGTGGCTTGCTGCGATCGCCACGAACCGGATTCGCAATCTCCACCGCCATTACTTCGAGACGGAAAAGCGAGGTGGGGCTCAGGAGGTCTCGTTGGACGGCAACCGGGAGGAGGACGGCCCTGGCGCATTTGAGCCCACCCCGGGTCCGGCCGTTGGTGTCACCGATGATGGTCCAACGCCAAGTCGCATCCTGATGAACCGGGAAGCGGTCGATTATCTTGTCTCCCTGATCGAGGCTCTACCCCAAGAACTACGCGAGGTCATCCGTGTGCGGGTTTATGAAGGCCGCACGGTCGAAGCGGCGGCAAAGCTCCTTGACGTGAATAAAGACACGGTGACCCAGAGAATGTTCAAGGCTCTGAAGATTCTTGAAGCCCAAAGGCTTGCCTCGGAGAGGTCCCGTGGATGAGCCCAAAAAACAGGATCCCGAGCGTCTCGACGCCTGGGTGGATCGACTGAACGAGGGCGAGAGAGTCCGATCGGACGAGGCCTTGAGCCAGGACGAAGCAGCAGCCTTACGCTGGCTGGAAGTGTTGAATGTTCCTGGAAGTGTGAGCGGCCAGACGAGTGATTCGGAAGAGTTGGTCGGAAAGCGTCTCGGGCCTTACCTTCTTCTTGCTTGCATCGGGGAGGGGGGGCAGGGTCGAGTCTATGAGGCCGTTCATGATTCTCTCGAGCGGAAGGTTGCGCTCAAAGTTCTCCCGGAGCAGTTCGGACGAACTCCCAAGCAGGTGGCTCGCTTTCGAAGGGAAGCAAGGGCGGCGGCCTCACTCAAGCATCCGGGCATCGTGGGAGTGTACGAAGTCGGCGAATCGGAAGGCGCCTATTACTACGCCATGGAGTTCGTGGATGGGGCCCCACTGAGTTCCTTTATTCGGTCCCAGAAAAAGCCTGAATCCTCCTCGGAATCCCCCCTTGATCCGGATGTGAATGCGGTCGGGGGATACTTTCGTTGGGCGGCCACCGTGGTGCTTGATTGTGCCGAAGCGATGGGATACGCCCACCGTCATGGAGTGATCCACCGGGACATCAAACCCTCCAATGTTCTCGTTGGATGCGACGCCAGGGTTCGCCTCTCGGACTTTGGACTTGCCCGCATCGAGGCTGATCCGACCATTACCCGCACCGGCATTCGTTTCGGAACTCTCTCCTACATGAGCCCGGAGCACGTGGATGGAAACCACCTCGATACAAGAAGCGACGTATTTTCTCTCGGTGTAACTCTCTACGAGCTGGTGACGCTCAACCGACCTTTTCCGGGGAACACGGAAGGCGAAATCCTCTATCGGATCGTGAATGAAGAGGTCGAGCGACCTCGGCGGGTGCGAGCCGGAATCGACAAGGATCTCGAGGCCATCATCCTCAAAGCTCTGGAGAAGAATCCATCTCTTCGGTATCCCAACGGGGACGCCATGGCGGCGGACCTTCGGCGCTACCTTGCCCACGAGCTGGTGGAGGCTCGTCCTTGGAGCATATTCGCCGGAGTTCGAAAATGGGTCCGGAGAAATCCCAAGCTGGCGTTGGCCGCGTTCTTCTTTGTTCTGTCCAGTGGAGGCGCTCTCATCTGGGCCGAGAAATACCGTCGCCAATCACTCGTTCTCAATGAAGTTCAAGTGGCGAAAATGCGTGATCAGGCGACTCATGCGGTGAGAGTTGGGGTGTTGCAGCTTGCTCAAGGCGCTACCGCGGCGGCCCGGGTTCAGTTTCAAAACGCTCTTTCCCTGGAGCCGGAGCGGATGGAGGCGAAGCTGCTTCTCATTCTTGCCGAGATCGAGTCCTCTCAGACGAGTGTTGTTCGCGATGCCCAGGTTCGGATGACCAAGATTCTTCGCGAGTTCCCGGATCTTGCAGGTGCCCATTTTCTTCGGGCCATTACCCTCTCCCGAAAGGGAAGGGACGAGCAGGCGAATCAGGCCGTGCGAAGAGCCGAGAGCATTTCAAGCAGGCTTCCGGTCGAGGTCTATCTCCATGCCGCTGTCGCTCAGGAGACCGGTCAGTACGAAAAGGCACTTGAGCTCTTTCACGAAGCAGTGCGACTTGCCCCCAATGCAGTTGAGTACCTCTACTCAAGACAATGCTGCTACCTCGATCTGGGTGAGGATCGTCAGGCATTTGGGGACGCCTGGATGATCGCTCACACGGCTTCCACCGACTCCTGGGCTCATCGCAATCTCGGAGATATCTCTCTTGTTCTGGGCGACCCGAAGGATTCGATCGAATCCTACGAGAAGGCCCTGGCGCTCGATCCAGTAGATCTACCTACCCGGTTGCACAAATCGCTGACTCTCTCCCTTTCCGGCAATGGCAAGGACGCAGAAGCCGAGGTGAGCGACTTGCTTCTCGGGTTTTCTGAGGATCCGCGAGTCTGGAC
The DNA here is from genome assembly GCA_029260825.1 of Planctomycetota bacterium. Taxonomy (GTDB): domain Bacteria; phylum Planctomycetota; class JACOTG01; order JACOTG01; family JAJDCM01; genus JAJDCM01. Next base: position 9,223 of record JAJDCM010000100.1, read on the forward strand.
CACCAACGCACTTTCTCTTCTGAGGCAGGGACGTTTCCTGGAAGGGCGAGCCAGTGTCGAGCGAGCCATTTCGCTTGCACCCGGTGATGGATATTCACGGAGGGTTTTGGGTGATTGCTTCCTTCTGGGCGCGGAATCAGAAAAGGCCCAGGAATCCTACCAACTTGCCTTCAAAGATCCCATTTCCGCTCCGGCGTCTTCTTATGGGATGGCTCTTGTCCACCTGCGAAACCTCGATTCGAGGGAGGCAGCCAAGGCGTTCCTGCGGGCCTGTCATCCGGTATCCGTGAGCGTCAAAGACTGGATTTCCGGCCTCTTCTGGATTCGCTCTCCGATTCTTCCTTCGCTGGATCGAGAGGCGATCCTGGAGTGCTGCGTGGAAACGTGCGATTTGCTGGGCGGATCCAATGCACTTGCCCTGGCGACCCTTGCCGCGGCATACGAGGAAATGGGTGAGATCGAAAAGGCACGTTCTCTTGTTTCGGGAAGTCGTTTGCTTCTCGACACGAACCCTTTCGTCCGGGTTGCGTTTCGTCTCCAGAAGAACCAGTTGAATCAGTAGCGGAAATTACTGAATTTCGACGATCGTCCCTCCTGCCTCTTCGAAGTCCTTGAAGGCTCGAAGAAGGGCCTCATCTTTCCAGAATGCCTCGGTTTTGAGGTTGGTGGAATCGGGTGTGCGGACCGAGCTGGGGATGATGAGTTTTCGGCAGATGGGTTTTTTGTCCGTTGGATCGAGAAATGTGGTCGCAAGGGTTTCGGGAAGCATGGGGAGACCGACGTCAACCACGCGAACCCGACCCGGTGGGGCGAGGTCGAGGTGTTCCATGCGGCACGCAAAAAGAACGGTCGATGCGGGGGATGTGGTTCTTCCCGGCCAGAGGAGAGGCTGGTTGCTCGATTGAAGATAAGACCAGATGGGAATCTGCGAGCGCTGAAACATCGTTTCCAGAACGAGGGGTTCTCCAGGTACTAGATCATCCTCCAGAAAAAGAATTCCCTTTCGTCCAAAGTAGGTATCCGGGCTGAAATGGATGAGCGTGTTGGCTCCGCGACCGTTCACGCGAAAGTCTCGAACCATCGTTGATGGAGTTCTCACAACGAGTCCCAATGTGATCGGATTCCCGCCGTCCATGGTGAGTTCGTAAGTGATCTTCTCCGGTTCCTGGTAGAGATTGAGCTGAGCCTTGTTGCCGGCGATGTTCAGGTCGTTCAGTGCCACGGACGAAAACCCGGAGGGAATGTTCGGGGTGACGTACACCGTGTCGGTGGAGAGCCGGAGGATCGGTGCGAAGTAATTCAGAATTGCTTCCAGGGTCACTCCGATCGCGGCGGGATCGAGCCGCAGTGTCGGATCGGCAAGAGGGGTCAAATCGCCTGCATGGTATTGCCGGGAGATTCCGCCGGACGGTGATGCGGAAGTGAGCACGGTCTCAAGAGCGGGGCCCGCGAGCGGATGACCCACGCTTGCGAGAACAAACAGAAGCCTACCCAGGGATTCGCCTTCGATGGTCGAGGAGCCTGGAAATGACCGGAGGATCAGTCCTCCCTGTTTTTCCTGGGGCGTAACGAGAAGATCGAGGCTCCGATCAAGCGAGCTCAAGATGTTGTTGCTCGGGGTGCTCGAGAATCGATGCCAGATGATTGCGAGACTGCTAAGAGCGGTGGGGACCGGGTGTTTCTCGCCTTGAAGCGGTGAGGCTGCGGGAGCGTAAAGTCCCTTTCTTGACAGGAGAAAGTCGGTGTTGATTGCGCGCCGAAGCTCGGTCGAAACCGAGATGAACTGATGGGGATCCGGGGCGGAGAAGTCGAGCAGCTCATACAGGCTCTTCATGGCGTCGTTGGCCATGGCACGAAGAAGTTCTTGTTCCAGAAGCCGAGGGCGTCGACCGTTGCCGTGAGGCACGTGACGTCGGGCCATCTCCGGATCGGTGAGCAGGAGCGCATTGAGCTCAGCGGGTGTTGCGGCAAGCTCGGTGCTTGGGCCGGGAAGGCGCCGGGAGTTCTCATCGAGGATGGATGACACATTGGCGAGTAAGTATTGCCACCGATCGAAGACAAGTGGACCGAACAGCTCATCGCGAAAAACCAGGTCGTGAAGAATCACGTTGGTGAAAGCCGATTCGAGGGAGAGATGTTCCTGATCGATGGCGAATGCATCGGGAATGGGTGCGTTGGCAAGGACGGATGCCACCGGATATTCATTCAGGATCGCCTGTTCCGCGCATGCAGCCCTGAAGATACCTTCGACCGCCCGGCTTGCGGATGTTCGATCACCAGCAGACACGAGAGCTCTGACCGGCCCGAGCTGATCGAGGGAGCGAACTCCCGGGTGATTCAGGGGAGACAGGAAGGGGCCGGATCGCCCCGCTCGAAGGATGCCCAGGTGGACAAAACAACGATCGAGAAGGTCGGCAATCCGTGGATCCTGGGTGAGGACTTCGGTTCTCCCTCCCAGGTACCGGCGCCACCAGCCATAGGTCATGTCAAGAATGCCGTGGGCTCCGAACCGTTCGAATCGTTCGAGGGTCTCCTGTCGATGTTCGGTCCCAAGATGGAGCCAAACGGCGACGTACGATTCCTCTCCTGCGGCAATCTGGGGAAGTTGAACCTGGAGTGTTTGATCACCTGCACTGCCTGGTGCGGCAGAGCGGAGGGTGCCATTTTGATGCGGAGTCGACGAGGAACCAAGGTTGACGATCGATGCGGCGATTTCTACGGACGGAAGATCCGTGGCGGAAACTTTTGACTCTTCGTTTGGCTTGTACGTCAGGTTGAGGCGGGCGCCGGTGAGGGGTTCCCGGGAGGTGTTGCGCACGGCGATCAATCGGAGGATGGCCGATAAGCCGGGAGGTGCCGCATCGACGATCAGAACCCGGGCACCCTTGTAACGCAGAGACGTTTCGATCATGCCGCATCGGCGGATGGTTGCGATGCCCCAGTGCTCGGGATTGAGGCTCTTTCCTTCCATCTGAAAATCCACGCACGATTGCCCGAGATTGATGCCGGCATGGGGGAGGAAGGACTGGATGTGGGAGAGTGATCCGGGTGGGCCAACCAGACCGAGAGTCGCGAAAACCTCGCCGTTTCCAACGGGGAAAGCTCCCCTCTTTTCAATGGGAGGAGGACCTTTGGCGAGGTTGGTGGCGAACGAAAACGTGGACCTGTCACGAAGCCAGGGAAAGTAGTCCGGAAGACGACGAATCAGTTCCTGTCCGGAAAGGGGCCGGGTCATCACCGCAAGCAGGAAAAAGATGGCCCAGCTGAGCTTCCCGGTGATCATCGATTTCGTGCGGCCTCTTTCACCTCTTGATTCCGACGAGCGGTGATGCGAGGGAGGCGCTTCTGTCCCTTGAGGAAGCGGGTCACGATGGTGGCATTCTCGGGCAGGACCGCCTTGGCGCCCCGAGGTGCATTGTTCAGTTCCGCCGGCGCAAAGATCTTGCCCGCGCGTCCTTTTTCGGGGACGGGGAAGATTTGAATGCCGGCATCTTTTTTCGCTGCTTTCTTTTGGATACACGCCAAGCCTTGCTGGTTTCCCTGAACGAGTACGGAAGACGTCACTTCGCCGATGTAGCTTCCTTTAGAATCGACTATCGGGTCGCCAGGCTTGATACGCCGGGCCGAGCTGCTGTCCAGCCGAAATCGGACAATGGTCCGGGTTGAGGCTTCCATGCGCTCGATGTAGGCGCTTCTCCCCACGAAAAACGGCTTGTGAAGCTTCACAAAGCTTCCATAGCCGGCTTCAGAGGGGATGAGGTCGAGTTTGCCGCCAAGCTCGTGACCGTACAGGGGGAGCCCTGCTTCGGCTCGGGTGCTGTCTCGCGCTCCGAGTCCGACGGGTCGAATTCCGTGGGCGGCGCCCTTCTCAAGGAGTAGATTCCAGATCTTGGAGGCCTGATCGGGCCGGACGTAGAGCTCATAGCCGACTTCTTCCCCGGTATATCCGGTCCGGGAGATGAGAGCGTTGTACTCCCCGATTTTCCCTTCAATGAAATCAAAGCGTCGAAGCTGCTGGATCGAGACCGCCTGATCTTCTCCTCCCACCGCGCAGAGGACGTCGAGGGCATTTGGACCCTGGAGGGCCAGGTCGACCCGGCGATCTTCGATCGGGCCTTCCGTTTTCAAGTCGATGATCTCGCACTCGACATCGATTTCGATGGTGGGGTCCGTGTGGTCGAGGATGACCTTCTTTGCCACCACGGCTTCGATCCATGTCTTCACTTTGTCTGTATTGGCAGCGTTCACCACCATCATGTATCGTTGCTCACCCAATCGATAAACAAGAATATCGTCCAGGACGTTGCCTTCTCCATCGAAGATGTAGGAATACTGGGCTTGACCGTCTTCCAGCCAATGAACGTAGTTGGCCGTGATGAGATCGAGAAAGCGGGCGGCGTGTTTTCCGCTGAAACCAAGGACGCCCATGTGGGAAACATCAAAGAGGCCGACGGCCTTTCTTACGATCTCGTGTTCCTCATTGATGCTCGTGTACTGAAGCGGCATCTTCCATCCGGCAAACGGCACCATGTAAGTGGGGCGTGTGAGCTTGATGTGGTCTTCATAGAGGCAGGAAGGGATCGGGTCTCCCGCCGTGGGGAAAAAGGTAAACGGTACCTTTTCAGATCCTCTGGGCGGAAGGGGAAGAGCGTATTTCCCAACGAAGTAGGGTTTGTTCAGGTGAAAGAGCTGGGGAGCTGACTTCAAGAGTTCCTGGGTGTTTCCTTCGTTCGGTTCAAAGAGATCTCGAGCCGAAACGCCGGCCAGAGTGGCTCCCTTCTTGACGAGGGATCGAATCACCAGGTCGGCCTGACTCTCTGTCATCGTGACGATGAACTCGTCTCCCTCGTGGCTTCGGGAAAGACTGAGGGAGAACTCCGGGATTTCTCGGATCTTCCCCGGTGCGGGTGGCGAGCCGTCCGGGCAGAGGCCTTGCATCGCCTTTTCAGCGTCGGGGCCGACTGCCTTCAGGATCTTCAGACGTTCCGGTCCGCCTTCCCCACGGGTTCGATCAAAGACGATCACCGGCCCCTGGATCTTTCTCATGAGATCTTTGTCGTCAAAGAGAACGTACCCATCCGAAACGCTCCGGAACCAGGCGGTAAGCCATTCTTCAGCGTCGGGAGGAGCCACTACGAAGTAGCGACTTCTATCGTGTTTGTCGGATTCTTTGCGAAGAACCGTGATGATGCCATAAACCGTGCCGGTCCGGTCCAGCACCGTGGTTTTGAGGCCTTCACCCGGATCGAGCCCCAGGATGTCGCCTGCGCACATTTCATGAAGAAAGAGTGAAGCTCTCCATCCGATGACCTCCAGGAGCCGGTGATCACCGAGGTCGAAGACGGCGCAAGCTTCCCGGGCCGCCTTGAGCTCTTCCTCTGCGCTCGAATAGTGGAGCACTACCTGAATCCCGTTCCGCTCGGCGATCTGGGCGTTGCTTTGTTCCTTGCTGCGAGCGATCGTTCCCGGGTCGGATGATCCCGTGCTCTTTTGAGCTGGGAAGTCGTGGGGATAACCGGAGGGCTGGGTCTGGACGGCCATGGCCGCAGCTTTTTGGGCAAGGCCGGCAACCTCTTCGGTGCATTGACGCAGGATGTCCATGTCGAGCTTTCCTCGACCGATCTGGCTCCGGTTGTTGAGGTACGAGAAGGGATGAATGCTCTTCAAAAGACGGGCAACGATCCCGGCCACCTTTTGCATGTCCTGGGGAATGAGCCCCCGTTGGGTGACCCAGGTGGTTCCAAAGCGGATGGCCGTTGGGTGAGCGGCGTTCCGGTCGCCGGGTATCGTATTCTTGTTGCAGGTGAGCCCGGCAAGATCGAGGATTCGCGAGGCGATTTCGCCGCTCAGGGGTTGTCCACCGTCCGTGCGGAGTGACTTGAGATCCACCAGGCAGAGATGGCTATCGGTTCCGCCATTGCAAACTCGCAGGCCTTCTTTGGTGAATGCATCGGCGAGGGCTTTGGCGTTTTCTTGCGTCCCTTTCTGAAGAGCGCGGAACTCGGGAGACTGTGCGAGCAAGAAGGAGACAGCTTTTCCGGCGATGGCATTCAGGTGGGGTCCACCCTGTTCGCCAGGGAAGACCGCCCGATCTATTTTTTGACTGTGCACTTCGTCCGTGGTGAGAATGATGGCTCCTCGGTTCCCACAGAGGGTCTTGTGGGTCGTCAAGGTGACCACGTCTGCATAGCCAATCGGACTCGGGAAGAGTCCGGCCGCCACAAGACCGGCTGGATGGGAGATATCGGCAAGGAGAAGTGCATTGACTTCGTTCGCGATTTCTCGAAGCCTTGCCCAGTCGATGACTCGGGGGTAGGCACTGAAGCCGGCCACGATGAGCTTGGGACGCTCGAGGGTGGCGGCGCTCGCCAGGCTTTCGTAGTCAAGCTGCTCGGTCTTGGGGTCGAGTCCGTAGGCGATGGCTCTGAACGTTTTTCCCGACCGGTTCGCAGGACTGCCGTGGGTTAGGTGTCCGCCATGGGCCAGGTTGAGACCCAGGATGGTGTCTCCTGGTTTCAGGAACGCGTCGTAAACGGCGTTGTTGGCTGCAGCGCCGGAGAGGGGCTGAACGTTGACGAAGATCTCTTTGGCGGCGACTTTCGGCCCGTCGGTTTCGTGGTGCTCGGTGGCGAAGAGTTCGGCCGCGCGCTTCTGGGCAAGGGCTTCCACGAAGTTTGCAAAATCACATCCCTTGTAATACCGGCGATCGGCGTAGCGTCGCTGGTGGGCAAGCATGTGGCCGTAGTCCAGAAGCAAGTCTTTCTCGTCCCGGGTCATTCGGGGGGCTGGATAGCCTTCGGCGTAGATGTTGGAAAAGCAGCTTGCAACTGCCTCTCGAACGGGAAGGGGGCAGATGCTTTCCGATGCGATGAAGATGAGTTTTCGAGTCTGGCGCTCGTCCTCGAGGTTGATGATCTTGCTGGTGTCGGGGTCGACCTCTCTCAGGCCTTTTTTTACCAGGAAGCCGTCGTTGCCCATGCCGGGGGAATCTTTCAAGGTAGAACTCCTGTCTTGCGGGCCGGTTGATGACAACACTGCCTGCTCTTGCTTCGCGCTCATTCCAGCTTTCCTCAAAAGTCCGGACTCAACTCGATTGCCTCTGCCGTGGCAAGAGAATCGCGTGGAAGGCTCCGAATGTCAACAGACTATTGGTTGCGGAACCGGGCGAGAATCAGGCCCATTTTCTCGAGAAAGATGTCGACCTCCTCTTGGGTGTTGTTGGCGCCCAGAGAGAGGCGTACGGCGCCCCGGATTTGGTCCGGGGATAGACCCATGGCGGTGAGGACGGAAGAGGGTTTCCCGGTGGCTTGATGGCAGGCAGATCCGGTGGAGAGGGCGATACCGGAAAGGTCGGCGGCAAGGATCAGGTCCTGTCCGTCGATTCCAGGGATTGAGAAATGGAGAGTGTTGCAGATCTGGTGGTCTGGATTTCCCGTGAATTCGATGTCGGGAGCCAGCCCAGCAAGGCCGATTCTCAGGGCTTGTTTCAGGTCGGTCAGAGACTTGATCTTCGCCGGAAGGTCTCCGATCTCCTCCACGGCGCGCGCGAATCCCACGGCCCCCGGGACATTCTCCGTTCCCGGTCGATGTCCTTGTTCTTGATCGCCTCCCACAAAAAGGGGAGGGAGCGTTGTTCCGCGGCGAAGGAAGAGGAGCCCGATGCCCGGTGGTCCGTGAACCTTGTGGGCTGTGAACGTGGCCATGTCAACGGGAAGGTCACGAAGTGGGATCTCCATTTTTCCCAGTCCCTGAACGGCATCGCAGTGAACCAGGAGGCCTCGTTTCCTGGCGGCAAGGCCGAACTCGACGATGGGCTGAATCATTCCAGTTTCATTGTTGCCAAGCTGCAGAGTGACGAGGCCTGGACCCGTGAGGTCGTCCAGACATGCCTCCACCTGGAGGCGACCGTCGGTGTCTCCTGGAAGTTCGACAACGGTATGCCCGAGTTTCTGAAGGTGAGTTGCAGGTCCAAGAACCGATGAATGCTCAAGGGCGGAGTAGTAGAGGGTGTGATCGGAATCCTTCCCCAGCATGGATCCCAGAATGGCAAGGTGATTCGATTCCGTGCCTCCTCCGGTGAAGACAAGTTCTTCCGGGTCAACTGAAAGGACACGAGCGATGCGATGGCGACTTTGTGAGAGGGACCGTCTCGCCCGCTGTCCGAGTGCGTGCACGGAGGAGGGGTTTCCCCACAGACCTTCCATGGCTTCTTGCATCTCTTGAAGAGCCGCGGGATTTATCTCGGTTGTTGAGTTGTTATCGAAGTAGATCATGGTTTTCCAGTTTGGCTTATTGTTCCCTCAAAGCGTGCGAATAGCGACGATTATCGTGGTTGCAAGAGGCGGCCTGGTGGCCGGCAAGTGGGTCTGGATGGGTGGAAAGAAGGTTTTTTTGGGCTCTTGACAGAAACGCGCTTACTCCTAAAATGTTAAGTAGTTGGATCCGGTGGAGGCGTTCGCAGGCCTCTTCTCGAAGTTCAGGTTGTGGCCTTGGCTTCGAGGCCGGAGCGTGCTCCAGTTATAACGGCGACTGGAAGCCCGGTTTGCGGAGACTGGCTCTGCATAGATAGCCGAGAAAGGAGGTGATCCCCATATGTTACGATTTGCGGTGATATGCGAGGTGGTGGCCTCCTAGACGTCAATACGACACTTCGTGGCTGCTTGGAGGATCCAGGCACCACCAATTCCCAATGGTCCGCATGTCACCTGCGGCTCGACCTCCGGGTCGGAACCATTGGGATTTTTTTTTGACTGGATTTTTGGTTGAACCCGCCGGGAATGCGACCCGCCCTTCATCTCTTGTTGCACTTTATTGTGCCCGGGCTCGTGGCACGGCTGGGCTACCGTGATCATTTCTGGAAGGCGTGGCTGACCATGCTAGCCGGAATGGTGATCGACCTGGATCATTTCCTTGCGACTCCGCTCTATGACCCGAACCGCTGCAGTCTGAGTGCTCACCCTCTTCATTCCCCACCGGCCATTCTGGCCTACGTGATCTTGACGGCGATTCCCCGAACGAGGATCTTCGGCGTGGGGCTCTTGATCCACATTGCTCTGGATGGTCTGGATTGCTTGTGGATGAACTGCTCCTGATCCATTCAGTAAAGCGATGGAGCCCAATGCACTAGTGGGGGGTCGGGGTCGGCTGAGAAAGAAGCTGGGTGATCCGCTCCATGCCATCTTTGATGGTTGCGGCAGATGCAGCGTAGGAGAGCCTCACGTAACCATCTGCACCGAATCCTTCGCCGGGGACAACGGCAACGTGAGCCTTCTCCAGAAGGTACTTGGCAAGATCATCGGACGAGTGAATCTCGAGTCCTCGATCACTGAGATTTTGGATGCACTTCTGGAAGTTGGGGAAGACATAGAAAGCGCCTTCCGGAGGATGGCAGGTCACTCCTTCGATTGCGCTTAGCTTGGAGAGAATCAGGTCTCGTCGATCGGAGAACTTGTTGATCATGGTGTCGAGCGCGGTCTTGGGTCCGTTCAGTGCCTCGACCCCGGCCTTCTGAGAGATGGAGCAAGGATTGGACGTATCATGACTCTGAACCCGGGCCATGGCCGAGATGATCTCTTTTGGGCCGCACGCGTAACCGAGTCTGAATCCGGTCATGGCAAAAGTCTTTGAGAAGCCATTGATCAGAATGGTTCGCTTCTTCACCTCTTCCCCGAGGGATGGGAACGAAGTGAATTCGAAGTCGTTATAAACGATGCGATCGTAGATCTCATCGGAGATGACGAGGATGTCACGGGCAACGATGATGCGACCGATTTGTTCCAGTTCACTTCGGGTGTAGGTTGCCCCGGTTGGATTCGAGGGGTTATTGAGAAAGAGGGCTCGTGTCTTTTCGGTGATGCTCGCCTCGAGTTGGTCGGGCGTGATTTTGAATCCGTGTTCTTCGGTTGTGTTGAGGATCACGGGAACCGCATCGACGAGATTGAGTTGCTCGGGGTAAGAAACCCAGTATGGCGCCGGCAAGAGGACCTCATCGCCCGGATTGAAAAGTGCGACGGCCGCGTTGTAAAGACAGTTCTTGGCGCCGGACGAGACCATGATTTCGTTCGGCTCATACGTGAGTCCATAATGATGATTCAAGTTGTCATTGATGGCCTTCTTGAGATCAGGAATGCCCGTCGTTGGGGTGTACCGGGTGTGATTCTCATCGATTGCTTTTTTCGCTGCATCTTTGATGTTCTGAGGGGTCGGGAAGTCAGGTTCCCCTACGCTGAAATCGACGACATCGATTCCATCGGCTCGCATCTCCTTGGCGCGGGTGCTGATGGCCAGGGTGGGGGATCCGGCGACGCGTTTGATTCGACTTGAAAGCATGGATTTCATTCCTTACCCAATTCTCCCGGAGCCTCGGTCCGGGGCGAACATTCTGAGGACGACGAGCTTCCTTCGCGACGAAGTCAAAAGCCCACAGTGCCCAACTCATGAATCATCCGGGCTCAGCCTCTGTTCGGAATTTTAGCCCTTTCTCCTGTAGTTACCAGTGGGAGACCGAGTCCCAGGAAATGGCGGTGGATGGAGAGGTCGTTGGTCAGCTCCGGATGGAATGTGGCAAGAAGCACACGATCACCCTCGATGAGAATCGGCTCATCCCCTCTGGTTCCAAGTACTTTCAGCAATGGAGAGGGGTGGTGCATCTTGGGCGCACGGATGAAGACGCACTTGAAGTTTTGCTCGAGTTCGCCAAGAGAGATTGTCTCGGTAAAGCTGTCTAGCTGACGGCCATAAGCGTTCCGATCCACCTGAACATCCGCGAATCCGAACCGTGGGGGAGGGTCGTTTGAGCCGGCCCTCCCCAGGAGAATGGCTCCTGCGCACGTTCCAAAGAGATGGAGGGAGCCGGATTCATAGGCGTCCACGATGGGCTGAATCAGCCCATAGTCCTGGAGGAGTTTGTGCATCGTCGTGCTTTCTCCTCCCGGAATGATGAGGTGGGTCAAGCCTTCGACGTGTTCCGGTTTGATCACCAGCCGCGGAGAGAAGCCGAGCTTTTTCAGGCTCTTTGCGTGATGCTCGAAGGAACCTTGAAGGCCGAGGACGCCAGGAACGATGTTCACCACCCTCTCTCCTGCATGCGCTCTTCGTCGGCGATGGACGCCATTTCGAGTCCTTCCATCGGGTCTCCCAGGTCACGGGAGATCTTGACGAGCTCGGCAGGGTCCTGGAAATGAGTTACCGCGCGGACGATGGCCCGGCCGGTTTTTCCCGGGTCAGATGATTTGAAGATACCGCTTCCTACAAAGACCGACTCGGCTCCAAGCCGCATCATCAAGGCAGCGTCCGCGGGGGTGGCGATTCCGCCGGCAGCAAAGTTTGGCACCGGAAGCGTTCCGGTTCGGGCAACCATCTGGACAAGATCGAAAGGAGCGCGAAGGTTCTTGGCCTCCGTCATCAGCTCTTCATCCCGAAGAGTGGTGAGAAAGCGCATCTGGCTCTGGATGAGGCGCATGTGACGAACCGCTTCCACGATGTTGCCTGTTCCCGGTTCGCCCTTGGTGCGAATCATGGCGGCCCCTTCCCCGATCCGCCGCAGGGCTTCGCCGAGGTCGCGAGCGCCGCACACAAACGGAACTTTGAAGGAGTTCTTGGCGATGTGGTGTTCTTCGTCTGCCGGAGTGAGGACTTCGCTTTCATCGACAAAGTCAGCGCCGAGTGCTTGAAGGATCTCTGCCTCCACGAAATGTCCAATGCGGGCCTTGGCCATGACGGGAATGGTGACCGCGTTCATGATGGACTCGATTCTCTCGACCGTCGAAGTGCGGGCGACTCCGCCTTGCTTCCGGATATCGGCCGGCACCCGCTCCAGAGCCATCACGGCGGCCGATCCAGCGTCTTCGGCGATCTTGGCATCATCGGCTGTGGTGACGTCCATGATGACGCCGCCCTTCAGCATGTTGGCAAGACCGACTTTCACTTCGAAAGTGCTTCCCTCCGGATTGTTGTTGCCATCGTGGGATGGGTTCACGAACCCTTGTTCATCATTCATGATGTTTCTTTTCCTCCTTCTTTACACAAGTGGCGGGTCGTCAGCGAATTCGGGGCGACCCAGGGGATTGTTCGAATATTCTGCTAGCTCCTGCTTCATTTCTTCGGACAGGATGCGAATTCCGCGCTCGATGAGCGCCGGTTTGACCGAGGCAAACGAAAGCCTGAATCCCGAGACTTCGTTGTTCGCTGCGAAGAAATGTCCGGGAGTGAATAGAACTCCTCGCCTTGCCGTACGTTCGAGAAGCGAGGTAGATGTTATGCCGGTAGGAAGAGTTACCCATAGTACCAGTCCGCCTTCAGGGCGTGTAAAGGATGCTTCCTGCGGAAGGTGAGTTTCAAGGGCGCCCAGCATGATATCTCGGCGCATTCGATATTCTTTTCGAACATGGATCAAATGTTCATCGAGGAGCCCACGTTTGACGAATTCGTAGAAGAGTACCTGGGGGAAAAGGTTTGAGCTGATGTCCGTTCCTGCCTTGAGGGCGAGGAGCGGATCAAAGAGTGGTGTTGGAACCACAAGCCAACCGATACGGAATCCCGGAAAGGCGATCTTGGAAAAGGTTCCGGCAGAGATGACTCCGTTGTGATTGTCCAGGGCCTTGAGAGAAGGGGGGCGGGAACCTTCGAACCGAAGCTCAGGCTCCGGATCGTCTTCGAAGACTGGAATCTGGTGTTTCCGGGAGAGCTTGAGGAGTTCGTGTCTTCGAGGGATGGACATCGTGGTGCCGCAGGGATTCTGAAAGCTCGGCATGGTGTAGATGAGCTTCAGGTCTCGCGCGTTTGCGGAGTTTGCCAGATGGGCGACTTTCATCCCCTGAGAATCGAGTGGAGCGGTGGCGAATCGAACGTCGTGCAGATGAAACAGGTTGAGTGCCCCGGAATAGGACGGAACTTCGACGCCGACGAGGTCTCCTGACCGGACGAGAAGACGGGCCACAAGATCGAGTCCGTGGGAGGATCCGTTGATGATCAGGACTCGATTCTTTTGGGGGTCGACCCCCTCCCTCTCGAGTCGCGACGCAATCAATTCCCGAAGGGGGCCATACCCCGACCGCGGCCCGTATTCAAAGAGATGAGAGCTCTGGCCTTGACCGTGGTCGAACGGAGGTCGGGATAGAACTTCGGAGACGATCGAGCGGATTTCATCGAGGGGAAAGAGGTCCGGATCTGGTGCGCCTTTGGTGAAGGATATGACCTCGCCCGTTTCGCTCTTCGGTTGCGGTGTCTGGAGCACGCGCCCGGTTCCACTTCGGGATAGAAGTGTTTCCCAGTCGAGTTGACGGGAGTCCCGTGAGTCGAGGACGGGATCCGGTTGCCCGGTGGTCGTCTCTTGTTCAACGAATGTTCCCTGGCCAACGCAGCTCTTTGTGACCCCTGCCCGGCAAAGGGCTTCGTAGGCCTGGGCAACCGTGTTGCGATTGACACCGATACTCCGCGCCAGCTTTCGTGCTGACGGAAGACGGGCGCCGACGGGGAAGTCACCCCGTGCAATGAGCCTCTCCAGTCCAAAGCGAATTTGCGCGTGGATGGGTTCTGGGCCGTCTCGATCGATCTTGAGGGTGATTGACATAGTGTTATCCAGGCATTGACCTATTGGTTTGACAGAGTACACCTCGAAAATGAGAAGTCAACCTTGAATGGAATAGGCCAATTGTTCGGCGTGGCTAGGCCATTTTGGTGGGCATACGAGGGTCCTTCTCATTGAACCTTGGGGCAGCTTGGTGCCCTCGGGTGGGGACAGGTCTGTCTGAATCCCGGACATTCGTCATCGCAGCCGGAGGCACAAGTGACCAAGATGCCTCGGGTTAATTCCATGGTAATAAGATGCTTGCGATAGAAATTGCTACGAATATCGAGGTTGGCATTGTGGTTGCTTCTTTTTTTGTTAGCGAAAAACACACAGCGGACCAAGCAACACACAAAGGGAACCGAGACGATGAACACACGAAAGAGGGGAAGGAGAAGTGGGAGAGGTCCTCCCGTCACCAGGATCGGGTGACACCGCCCACGCAAGAAGGATGCTGGCGGCATCGACCCTTCACCATTTCACCCAGCTATACCCACCCGCAGCTCAGTCAAGGACGCGAGAGGAAGAGTAGGAGGAGAGGCGATGCGCACCCAGGCCCGAGAGTGTGAATTGCAGCCGGCGGTTAGCCCTCAGCGAGTAGGCGGACACAAGCGGATTTCGACCGGAGGAGTTCTGTCGCGATCCGCTTTGGCCCTCTTGATCATTTCGTTTCTTTTCATCGATGATGCAATGGCAAGCCCACGGAGCTGGGCCAGGCACGGGGTGGGAGCCTCGGATATCACCCTTTCGCTTCCATCTCAATGGAAGACGGCGGTTGATTCAGACACAACCCTTCGTGCCACCGAGAGTCCTGCCAGGAAGTATGAAGCGAATCTTGCCGTCCATGCCTTTGCCGCTCTTTCGTCGATGGCCGATTGGCGGGACCATCATCGAACAAACAACTTGACGACGAGTTACCCCGGAGCTCGCACCGAATCCGAAAGAGAGATCTTTGCCGGTGCCTATTCGGCGACCTTGTTTCATCTCGTGGATCTGGGTGGTGATCGAAATGCGTTCGCTCTTCTCGAAGGACTTGTTCCGGTCAAGGATCGGTTCGTCGTGATCTCCCTCCTGTTCGATCGGGAGCGAGTAGATGAGTATGAACCGCTATTTATCAAGATCGTTTCCTCTCTTGGGCGAGGGGCGATCGTCCCATCGGCTCTGGGTGGTAGTGAAGTCGAATCGAATGAGCCTGATCTCGTTCATCGCCGGGGAAAGATAACCTGGCAAAGAGATTTTGATCAGGCCTTTGAGGAGGCTCGTCGGAGAAATGTTCCGGTATTGATCGCGTTCAATCATCACAAGGAAGACGTTTGCCGGGGCATCCTGAAAACCCATTATTCACACCGACGGATCGTCAATCTCTCCCGGGGACTTGTTGCCTTGATCGCGAGTGTTGACGATCACGTAGCACTTGAAGGCAGCGAAGGTCCGGATTCGGGATGTCCTTGGTTTGAGGGTATCGAATGTCGGGAGCATCAGGCGATTGAGCTTTCCGCCCGAGAAGGGTTTCTTCACAGCCGGTCCGCGGTTGTTCCCCAGCACCTCCTTTGTTCTCCTCAGGGTGAGATTCTCTCAAGGCGGGAGTACATGCTTCCCCTGCAGGACCTGGAGGAGATGATGACCGATGCGATTCTTTCGGTCAGGCGGGATGATGGAATGGAAGACATGGATCCGATTCTCGAGCCGTTGACTCGGTTTAACGGCGCTCGCCTATCGGAGGTTAGGGTTGGGATCGTTACGGATCTTGTGCGCACGGGTCGTTTTGAAGCGTTGGACAACCTTCTTCAGGAGGTCGGAAAGAGAAGTGATGAGAAGAAGGTCGTCGATGTGCTCACGGGAATGAGTCTCATCTCTTATCCTCAGGGAGTTGGTTCGGTTGCACCGTTCTTGAACCATCGTTCAGCCACGGTTCGAAAGGCTGCAGCCAAGGTCCTTGAGAAAGCCAGTAGTCCGGTTGCTCTTGCGCCGATTCGAAAGCGCCTGTCTCGTGAGAGTCGTCCGGAGGTCAAGATCGAGCTCGTGCATGCCCTGGCTCGATGTGGCCAGGGAGAGAAGCAGGTTGCATCAGAGCTTCTCAAGATGTCTTTGCGAGGAAAGACGTCGGTCAAGGTGAATGCCATCGTCGCTCTCCACCTTTTTCCACGGAGCGAAGAGGTTACCAAGGCGCTTCTCAGGACGCTTGAGCGAGGTCGGACCCAGGATCTCAAAGCCGCCGCCGCCTGGACCCTTGGCTACCTTGAGGTCGGAGAAGCGGAAAACAAGCTGAAGAAAATGATGAAGAACGGGGACAAGAAGAGAACGGCATTGAACACGGTGTTTGAGGCTGCTCTTGCCCGCATTCAGGGCGGACAGGGAGTCTTGCCCGACTATATGGATCAGGTTCGACTCTTCAAGGCAGAACCTCGGGACTGAAGAGCCAGAAGAGACAGGCCCCGGAATCTGGAGAATAGGGAGCAGTGTGACGTGGAAGGCGCCTGCCATGCCTGGGCAGGCGTCTTCTTTTTTGGGTGCTTGCTCCACTTTGTGGGCCCTGACGGAGACCAAATGCGTTCCTTGCGACAGAGTCCCGAATATTTGCAGGGCGGTATGCAAATCTTGCAACGATTCTTGGTTGAAGTACTCCGGAGACAAGCGTAGCTTGCGTTGGATCAAGCGACTGATCTGGCTCAGTTCTTGCGTATTTTGTCAGGTGCCCGAGCATTCGACTCAGGGGCCATCGAGTTTTCTGGGAGATACCAACCCATGAACCTTCCCGATCCTGAAGAGAATAGCGTGGACATAGCCGGGGATGTGTTGAGCGGGGACGAAGCCCTCGAGTCTATTTTCGATACGGTGATCTCGATCTGGCAGGATTTCATCGGTCACCTGCCTTTGATCGGTGCGGGATTCGTGATCCTCATCGTGACATGGGGAATTGCGTCCTTGTTTGATCGGTTTTCTTCAAAGATCCTTTCCCACCTTCGGCTCCGCGGGTCTCTTCGAGAGCTGATTCGTCGCCTGGCCCATATTACGCTGTGGCTTTTCGGACTCATGGTTGCAGGAATGGTTGTTTTTCCCGGCCTCACTCCAACCCGAGCTCTGGCCGGGTTGGGGCTCTCATCCATTGCGATTGGCTTCGCGTTCAAAGACATCTTCGAGAATTTCTTTGCCGGAGTTCTGATCCTGTGGCGATTTCCATTCGAGACCGGAGACTATATCGAATGCAATGGTGTCCTCGGGAAGATCGAGGACGTAACCGTCCGAAACACCCTCATTCGAAAAACAACCGGGGAGCTCGTCGTTATTCCGAACGCTACGATCTTCAAGAATCCTGTCGATATTCTGACCAGCTGGAAGGAGCGACGGGTCACGGTCATTTGTGGAGTTGCCTACGACGAGGATCTTGACGAATCCCGAACGGTTATGGAGAAAGCGGTCGAAAGCTGCTCTACTGTCGTTCAGGATCGACCGATCGAGGTGTTTGCCCGTGAATTCGGTGCCAGCAGCGTGGATTTCGAAGTGACCTGGTGGGCGCGACCATCTCCGACTGAAGTTCGAAAATCCAGGGATCAGGTCGTTGCCGCCGTCAAGAAGGCCCTGGACGCTGCCGGGATCGAGATCCCGTTTCCTTATCGAACCCTCACTTTCAAGAATCCGGTGGAGATCCGTTCTGATAAGAACTGACCGAAGTAGAAATCCGATGAATCAATTAATTCGTGAGTCAATCAGTCAATCAATCAAATGGAGGTTTCTGATGAGTCGAAGCATCAAGTCCCGAAAAATTGCAGTCATCTTGTCCTGCCTGGTGTTCCTGGTTCCGATCGGTTGTCCGAAGGACAGCAGCATGGAAGAGGCAGCGGAAGAAGTGAAAGACGAAATGGAAGACGCTGCAGAGGAAGTGAAAGAAGGTGTAGAGGAAGTCGTAGACGAGGTTGACGATGCGACGAATGAGTAGTCAGCAGCGAGTCCTCAAGTCGTCGTGATCAGAAGAAGAACTTTGGATCGTTTCTTGTCCCTCTTGCCCGCGATCATGAGGGAGGGTCCGAGGTTTCCTGACCGGGAGAGACAGAATCACCCTTCGTTCCGGGGTGATTCGTCTTCTTCGAGTGCTCACAAGCCCGTGCTCGGTCGATTTTCTGCTTGGTGGAGATAAAGAGTCTGAGGGCGGCGTAGATCAGATCAAGTGAGATTGTTCTCGATGCTCTTGAATGTGTTCAACGTTACGAACGCCAGGACGGTTCCGATGATGGCGAGACCCAGCGCCCCGGCGCCGACCGCAAGTCCGATGGCGGCCGTCATCCAGATGCTGGCGGCTGTGGTCAAGCCCTCGACCGTACCAGCTTTCTGCTTCTTCAGGATCGTACCCGCTCCGAGGAACCCAACTCCCGTGGCGACTCCTTTGACAATATCGCCGAGTTGATCCAAGCCCCCGAGGCTCAAGGGAACAACAGTCAGAAGGCAGGCGCCGATCGCGACGAGCATGTGTGTTCGCATCCCCGCCGCCCGGGCCTGTTTTTCGCGCTCCACGCCCAGGATCGCACCAAGTCCGCTTGCTAGCACAAGCCGCAGGCTCATTCCGACCAGGACATCAAGATCACCCGTCGTGAACCCTGCGTGCGTCAACCAATCCATGGCCGTAGCTCCTTGTTGAATCTGGAATCCTGGGGGCGACCGGGATCGTGGAATCGTTGGTCAAATCGCGTGGGCTTTCAGGCCTGGCCAACTTTGGGTCTCGAAACAATGATCCAGATCGCGTGAATCAAGCCGGGAAAGTATCCAAGAATGGTAAGGAGAATATTGATCCAAAAATGGGCTCCGAATCCAACCTGAAGAAAGACTCCCACGGGAGGAAGTAAGATCGACAGAATAACTCTCAGAATGTCCATGGATGTCTCCAAAGGGGGGGGGTAGGGTCGCTTCCACCAGAACTCATCAAGAAGCGTCGACTATCGTCGTCCAAGAATAGCGAGAATGAGGACGATGATCAACACAAGGCCGAGGATTCCGCTAGCATTGGCGTGGTCGACGTAGGGTTTGTGGACGGTGCCGTGTTTGAGGGGGAGGCGGTGATGAAGTGTTCCGTTCGATGAGAACGATATCGGTACAGTGTTCAAGGTCGAGATAGGGAGCGCGCGATGAACATCGATGCAATCATCCAGTTCTGGGATCGTGTTCGGACAAGCCTCTCGTTCATTCCGAGCCTGATGGTGATTGGCGCCATCGCGCTTGCGGCGTCTACGCCGGCGATCGACGCCGCGATTCCTGAAAGCTGGCCACGGGCGATCCCGCTCTTGTTCTCCGGTGGCGCAGTAGGCGCAAGGGCGGTGCTCACCACGATCGCTACATCGATGATCGGGGTTGCGGGCGTTGTTTTCTCGATGACCATCGTGTCGCTGCAGCTCGCGTCGTCTCAGTTTGGTCCCCGGTTGCTTCGGACGTTTTTGAGGGACCGTGGCAACCAGGTCGTTCTTGGGACGTTCCTCGGCACTTTTGTGTACTGCGTCGTTGTGTTGCCAATGGTCGATACGGCGGGAAGCTCGGTGTATGTTCCACATATTGCGGTGACGATCGCGGAGCTGCAAGCGGTTGTCAGCCTGGCCATGCTCGTCTACTACATCAATCATGTTGCTCAGTCGATTCATGCGGACGCCGTCATGCACTCGGTCGGGCGAGAACTCGAATCTGTCGTTGACCAGTTATTTCCCCACGAAATCGGCGACAGTGCCGACGAATGCCATGAGACGGTTGTGAGTGAGGAGTCTCTCCGAAGCAGGCCCCACGAGGTGTTTGCGACTCGATCCGGATACCTCCGTTTTAACCGCACCGCATTGCGAGCAGCCGCAGCTCAACTTGCAACCGATGCTGTAGATCAGTTGATTTCTGCAGCTGACCGCAAACAGCTTTTGAAGGGGGCTGAGTGGGCCGGCCGACGAGATTGACGCCATGTCTGACCGCGACGATATTGCGTATCAGAGCCCGTACTTCTCCGGCGGCTCGAAGGGGTCGATGTCGAGAGTCTCTTCGTCCTTGAGCCACTCGATGAAATCGATGACCCGAACGATTCGGGCTCCCGCTTTTCCCACGTAGGAACAGATATCTCGATCGTGGGTGACGACGGCGAGGGCTTTGGGGTTGCTCTTTCGTACGCGTGCCTTGATGGAGTCGTCGGCGGAGAAAACGAAAAGACTTTCGATGTACCCACCGATCTTCTGTGTTCTCGGGACGCCCGCGGGCGGCCTGATCCGCGCGTCATAGTAGACGGTAATCGGGTGCCGGTAGGATCCGAACTTGAGGAGTCGCCGGGTTAGATGGGTTCGACCCGATTCTAACGTGTCTGCAGTGAGCCTTCCCTGGAGCATGCGATGAAGGACGTTGTACCCGTCGATGAGGTATCGCACGACGAGACTCCTTCTTACTTGATCAGGTCAGGCCAGGCATCCATGTTTCTCGTCGACGGACTAGATCCACTCTTTGCATCGGGCGCAGATAGGAATCTTCATCCAGTCGCCGGTCTTATGCATGTCTCGCAGTTTCTTGATGGGGGCACCCTGCCAGATCTCCTTGATGGAGTTCTTGTGGACGTTACCGATGATGAGTTCACCTTCGGCGTCCATGCAGCACGCCGTGACCTTCCCGTCATAAAGGACGGTGAAGTTTTTCCAGAGCATTCTGCAGGCGCCACGGTCGCCTGAACCCGGGACGTAGGACGGTTCTTCCTCTGTGGACGGGGCAGCAGCTACTTCGGGTTTTGCGACCGCTGGTGCGGTGGCGACGGAAGTGGCGCTTTGCCCGTTTCCGTTCGTTCCGTTACCGTTCCCATTGCCGTTGCCGTTTACACTGCCGGGAATCGGGTGGTCATGATGATCGTGAGTCTCGCAGCCCTGTTCGGTTTTCTGCGGATCCGGGTTAGCGCCTGAGGCCCTTCTTGCCGCCATGGCTGCGGGAACGGTGGCTGCCGCCATCGCGGTTGCGGTGGTTGGAGCCTTTTCTCCCTCGCCATTTTCGTCCTCATCCATGAGGCCGGCCCAGCTGGTATAGGGATTCACCGCGACGCCGTCTTGAGGCCCGAGGTTCTTTCTCCACTGTTCGAGGAAGGAGTCAACTTCGTGCTGAGTCTTTGGCATTTGAATGATGCGCATCAGCACGGCGGGCTCTTGCTGGCCACGCTCTTTCCTCTGGTGAATCAAGTTCTTCACGTTCGAGACAACTCGATCGAGGTCGCCTCGGACACGAACTTCTTTGTAAGTTTCCTGGCTGACTCCGTCGACACTGAAGCACATCGAATCGATCTTCAGATCCAGAATGTGTTGAACCCGTTCGTCGTTGAGGAGGATGCCATTGGTGATCAACGTGATGGGTTGAATGCCTTTGTTCTTTGCGTATTCAAGCATTTCAGCCCATTCGGGATGCAGCATGGATTCCCCGAAGCCCTGGGGAAAGAAGAGGAAGTCGCCCCGTCCGGCGCACTGATCGACCATCTCGGTGAACAGTTCTTTCGTCATCATTCCGCGCGGTCGTTCGAGAGTCGTGACCGGGCACATGACGCACCGAAGGTTGCAGTAATCGGTGGTTTCGAGGGCCACTTCAAGGGGCCAGTTCGCAAGACGGTCCCAGAGCCAGGGCCAGGGAGTTGCGCCCATGACGGCAAACCGAAAGAGGGCAATGGGATCGCGAACACCGTGACCGCGAATGTCCTTCGCGATCTGAAAGCCCCTCTTGAGGCCGGCTAGGGCTTGGGTGAGTTTGTTGCTCAAGTCGTTGTCCTTCCGAAAACGAATGGGGGTGAAGCTGCCACTACCGGGACCACCCCCAGCCGAAAAGATGACCCTATGGATGGTCGCTTGACGCACACTCCCCGCGGTGCATCCATCGACCAGGATCGCCTGACCTCTTTACATGTCCGTAGGTGACCTCTCCACCGCCTCGGTATGGAGCTCACCCCTAGGTCATGATACCCCCTCAACTTAGGAAAAATAGCTCGGTCCATGATTCTCTCTTGTTTCCGAACCTGCACCGGAGCCAAGGGTATTCTATTCCGGTGCGGATCCTTCGGTCAAGAAGCATCTACCGGGGGCCTCGGAGAGGATCGTTTTTTTTTGTTAATCCCTGTGTTTTTATGCGATTAGGACATGTTCTTGCTGAGGAATTGCTCGGATTTGCTAGAGCGCCTGAATCTCTCGAATCAGGGTGTTGATGGCTCTTCTTGCGGCGTCGATCGGCACCACCGGGTAAGAAGAAGAAGAGACGGATGCGACGATTTTCTCGAGTTTCTTCCGGATGGCAGCGAGCCTGAGGGTGTTGTCCGCCGATCCGTTTTTTCTCTGGCGATCTATTTCGTCCCTGAGGAAACGGATGGCCCGGGCGTCCTCGAGCCCCTGAGAAAGTGTCTCGAGCCGCATGCTGGGGAGCAATCCGAGGGGGCCAGGATAAACGATGAACATGGATCCGGACGGGGAGGCCGCTCCTCCAGGCTGCTGAAAAATGTCCAAGGGCCAGTGGTTGAGGTATCCGGCTTCAAGAGGGGCCTTGGCATCGATCCGGGTCCAGGGGAGTCGGCGGCTGAGTGAGAGCGGAGAGTGAAGAAAGAACTCGGGCATTCTGGAGGCGAGATCTCGTCGGCTCGAAGTTCGAATGATGACTTTTGGAGAGTCTCCGTCCTCGCCTTCGTTTTGGGGTGCGCGGGGGAAGGCCAGGGTGCAGAGGTCTGCTTTGCCCGTGGCCGCTAAATGCTCACGAAGAGCCGGGACAATCCCTTCCATCCATGGATCGAAGTCGACTCCGGATGGATCCAGGGATAGCTTTTCGATCGAATTCGTCTGCTGGTTCCGGTAGTTGAAGACTGCGTCTTGGTCCGGCACGGCCTCCAGAAGAACGGAGTCGGTGATTCCTCCTTCTTCGATCGCGGAAAGACAGGCATCGAGGCGGGAAAAGTCGAGTGTGAAAGACGGGGCTTTTGGGTCCCAGGAAGATGGGCAACTCGCCCGGATCAGCTGGTGCATTTCGTTGCCGGGACCGACGAGGTGGAGGGGTACGGCAAGGGAGTGAATCTTTCGTTCGAAGAGAAGTCGGGAGGTTGCTTCAATGAGCTCCAGATGGGGTTCTGACCACGGAGAAACCGCGTGAGTGGTGGCCAGGATTTCGGGGGAAAGAGCGAATCGGACGTCGATTCCCTGGCGGGGGGGCTCGATCTCGGGACGGCCAAGAACCTTGATGATGACCTCCACGTAATGGGCCTGCGCTCCTGCCGCAGCTTCAATGCCCCCCAGATACGTTCCCGGGGGATAGTCGGAGGGGATAGGAATCTTTACCCATACCGGAAGGCTTACAAGGCCGGGGATGGGGTAGCGCTCGAGGCTGATCAACGGGTCGGCGGTCATTTTGGATGTTTCATCAACCGGCAAGTAGCGTCCCACGCTGAAGGTCACGTCAGTCGATCGAATATATTTTCCGCTTACAAGGTCGCCGATGTCTGAAGCCAAGAATCTCATATCCGAGAGGTTCTTGGTTGCACGGCAACAGAGCTGGGCGTTGATCGTTTCGCCAGGTAGACCCGAGACCATGATTCTTCGGTCTTGATTCAATGAACGAGTGAAGGTTCCTGAAGTGACCCGGGTGTCAACGGTCGTTGGCCAGATCAAGAAGGTGATGGGGACGGTCTTCAGGTTTGGCTGAGCAATGGATTTGAAGCCCTGGGGGGGCATGAGACAGGTTAGAGCCAGGGCAAGCGCCAGGGGAAGGACAGGGAAAGTCCTCTTCCTACCCGTCTTCTGGTGAGTGGAGGAAGTTTCGGTCTGGGGGCGACTCGCGTGATTCATGCCGGATTCTCCCACGATCCTACGAGATGGATCAAGGGACTACTTCAAGACTGATGATGGTCGGATCACTTTCTCGAACGGAATCATTAACAACGAGTGTAACCGTGATCGTTCCCGGTTGGGTGGGACTCACAACGAAGGTGGGGGCATAGCCGCGTGGGATGGGAGTATGACCTTCTCGGACCGTCCATCGGTGCCCGGCAATGTCTCGCCCTTCCGGATCCGAGCTCAGGGTGCCATCGAGGGTCAGGCTCTCCCCGACGCGAATCGTTGCCGGGGCCGGCTTGATGTGAGCGATCGGCCTGAGGTCTTTTTTGTCGGCACTAGTATTGATCGATACTCTTGTCTGCTCGTGATGAGGAGCGTCCTTCGTTTCTTTTCGGGTGATGTTGGTGCGAATGGACAGGGTCCCGCGGTTCCTGTCGCCCGTGTAGAAGGCAAGATGAAAGAGGTCGATGTCGATGAAATGGTACTCGACTCGTGAACCGATCGCGATCTCTACAAGAAAGACGGTGTTGACTTCCGTAATACTGGGTGTGAGCGGGAGGGCATGCTTGACGGTGGAGAACGGATTGGGAATCCGGATCGCTCCCTCAATTACATCGGTGTCGGGATCATCCCATTGCTCATCCGTTACGCGAGGAAAAGTCCACATCCCTTCGGTATCCGTGCAGCCCACGAACTTGGGTCGCCTTGAGAAGTAGCCCGAGAAACACCCCTCGGAACCAGGTGTCTGCTGAAACACTCGTATCTGTGCGGAAGGAAGTGGTTTGCCTTCGATGTCGGTCACGAACAGCCGGTTGTAGAGGGGGATATTGCGAGTAAACGTATCGACCAGTTCCGGACTTTCGAATGTCTTGTAATGATCTACGTGGCTTGCGTTCGCCGGAGAGAGCCGGGGGAAGGAGGTCGACATCATGGGGCCAAGCACGGTTATGCCGCGCCGAGGATCGGCGATCTCGGGAAGCGGGTTTCCGATCGAGCCTTCCGGGCCGTTGGCACTGCCGCTGTACACGAACTCGGACTCGTCGATCGGGCTTTTGGAGAGGGTGGCGAGCCGGGTTGGATGATTTGCGGGAACTTGATCAGGCCCGATCACATAGATCGAGCGTCTACGCACCCCATAGCAGAGAAGGTCTGGAATGGCCAGGTAGGCATGGCAGAGTTCGTGAAGGAGTCCGAACTGCCAGCGAACTCGATCTTCGGGCCGCAGGAGATCGGGCCCAAGGGTGAACTGTCCCCGTTCCTTTACATCCAGAAAAGAACGGTGGGAGCGGACTGCTTCCGTCTCCTCGTCAACATATTCGAGGGAATCGATGCGGAGACGAACCTGCACCCCCGAGGGGGTAGTAATAGAATATACGGTATTCTGAAGCATCGCGTTCAGGCGGTCGATATGTCCCGTGAGAAGATCCTCGATCCCAAAAGATCCAGTCAGGGTCTGAAGGCCCCGATAAGCCACTGAAAGCGAGCGGGGAACTCCAAATGCAACGGGGCGAGCTTCACTCCACTCGAGGCGAAGATTATTGGACCGACACAGCTCGGGTATCTTTCTTTCCGGGTCCAGGTCCAGCTCAAGGAAGTAGGGAGTACCCGGATGGAGAAACCGAATCTCGAGGAGGGCCTCCTCACCAGGATCGAGCCGCTTGGGAAAGATCCTGGCGCCCCAGCTGAGAGGGGGAGATTCCTTGTTTGGAATCCCATTTCCGTCTTCATCGAGGGTCGTGCGCCAGTCGTAGCGGAATCCAGGGGAAGGCTGATGGCCGTGGTTGGCAACGTGGGCAAAGAAGACCACTTCGCCGTTGTGACCTGTTTGCCTGTCGAAAAGGGAGGCTTCGCTTCTTGATCCGAGCTCGAAATAGCGCACCGACAGATCCGGAAGATTCTGGGGAAGAACCTGGAAATTACTCGAGGCAGTCAGTTCTCCGTATCGTGCGGTAACAGAGACTACCCCGGGTTCCTTGCCAAGGATTCCTCCGTGGACATCAGTCGTTGCCGTTGTGGGGGGGCTGGCGGTGAGCTGGAGGATCTTTCTTCCATCCCAGCTCTCGAGGAATGACTCACGGCTTCCACCGATGGAAAGGAGATCGAGCTCCTGGCCGTCTGGACGGATTCCTCGCAGACCGATTTGCTTTCGTTGGTTGACAAGGACAACGTGATCCGAAGTCACTCCGAATGGAGCGGAATCGATGCGGATTCCTTTCAGCGGAGCAGTTCGGAGGAAGTCGCGATGGACGCGATTCAGAATTTTTGTCGTGTTCCCGGAGACCAGAAGCTCGTCCAGGGTGAAGGATCGGTCGGGAGATAAGGATAGGAGTCCTGTGACCGGCTCGTCTCCGGGTCCCGTCCCGAACCGGACTCCGGGGCAGGTCGTAGAAGCTCGGAGGGATCCGTCAACATAGAGCGATAGGAGTGACCCGCTACGCCAGACGATGGAGATGAGACTGAAGTGTTCCGAGATCCGTCGAAGAGGGGGTGTCACAGCCGCCGCCTGGGTGGTTTCGTTTCTCAGTTCAATGCGCAGGCGATCTTCGGTCTCCAGGCTGAGGGTGAGAGTTGAATTTCCCTGCATTGCCGTGAAAATGACAGCGGCTTGCAGCTGACGATTTCTTGGCGGTCGATCGATCCGGCACCAGAACTGAATGAGCCCCTCTTCCGTGGGGAAAAAGGGACCTCGATAGCTGATGTTGCCTCCGGCGGGGATCCGGAGACCCTGCTTCTGAGCGCCTCGCGAGAAGACGACGTCTTTTTTCTGGGCAGCACCGATCCCCTCGGGGAGCTCGGAGGTGAGGGAGTTTTCGAACCGGACAAGAAGGGTCGTCTGAGGAGCGCTTTCGTAGTTTCGTGCCGGAATGGGAACGAGGGAATCGGTTTGTGCCCGGGCGCTCTGCCAGGAATTCGTGAAAAGAAGGAGCCCGGCTACGAAGAGCGAGACGGAGCGGGAGATTCGACCGCGGTGGCGGGGTTTACGAATGGCACCATCCGGTGCACCGGTCTGAACCAAAGCGTTCACCATGGGTGACCTTTCCTGCGAGAGTTTCTTCTCACAGAATCGAATTCCAACGCAAGATCCTGTAGCTGAAAAGGATACGTTTCATGTGGTCTTCCGCTCCGAACTTTGGCATCGGAGTTGCTTTTTGTTTCAGCGAAGAGAAGCAAGTTTCGAATATTGGGATGGGGTCCCAGGAGTAAGCGGCGTTTCGTCTCCGGGTCACGGGGCCCTGTCCCATTTCTTTTATACGATCCGCTTCAGCGTTCTTCGCTCAAGCGATGGATAGCATAACCTCCTTATCTTGACGCTCGAGGTTTCCTACCCTCGAGTCGATCGCGGGTGCGATCAAGCGCTGGGTATGGACGCGAGTTGGCTCCTCTCCGACTCGCGTCTTCTTTTTTGGGCGGATGGATTCCTGGTCGATTGACTGGCTCGATTGACCGGCTCGATTGACCAGGTTCGTGGGCAAGAAAGAAAGCCGTCGACCTTCATGAAGAATGCAGGTTAACTCAGCCCGATAGCTCGGATCAGGTAGGGGATCCCGACGAAGCAAAACAGTCCGATGCCGCCCAGTGAGAGCGCGAGACAAATGGGGCGTTCGGTGAAGACGTGGAAGTTATTGAGGGGCCAGAGCCGAACCCTGATCTTGCCCTTGATGAGGTGTCTGGAGATGGGACCCAGATCACGACTGTCTTTGCTCGCGGGTCGATTATCTCCCAGAACGAAGAAAGACCCTTCCGGGACCACCAGATTCCGACTGCTTCGATACTCGTACCCCTGCAGGTGTTCGGTGAGATACGTTTCGTTCAGAGTCTCGCCATTGACGGATACGCCGGCTCGATCAATCCGGATCGAGTCTCCGGGAAGTCCCACGACCCGTTTGATGAAATCTTCTTCGGGATTGAGCGGGTTTTCGTGGACGACCACGTCAAAGCGTTCGATGGGAGTGAAGCGGTAGGTAAGAGTATCGACTACCAGCCGATCGCCGTCATGAAACGTCTGTTTCATGGAGCTTCCCTTCACAACGGACACGTGGAAAACGAACGTGTAGAGAAAGAGGAAGCACAGGGCGAACTTGAGGACATCCCCCAGGAGTTCAAGGGCGAACGTTCGGAGTGGAGTGGTGGCTGCTGCCTCCTCGGCAACGGTTGTTGACGTCGGATTCGCGTCAAAAGCGTCATCACCGACCGCAATTTCGGACGGGGTATCGGAAAGGTGATCGTTCAACTTCGATCCTCCGGATAGGTCGTTGCCCAGAAGGTGTTGGTCGGTAGCATATTACTATACAAGTTCTGTTTCCAGCCTATCCGTGAGTGATTCGAAAATCGGGGCAAGATTCCTGGTTTGCTGGCCAATCCAGATCGACCTGGGTCACTTTGGCCATGACGGGACCTTTTCGGCACCATTCCAGCGCCGCGAGCACCTGGCTCCGTTTTCCCTGAAAGAGTGCCTCGACACTCC
The DNA here is from genome assembly GCA_029260825.1 of Planctomycetota bacterium. GTDB lineage: Bacteria > Planctomycetota > JACOTG01 > JACOTG01 > JAJDCM01 > JAJDCM01. Next base: position 37,040 of record JAJDCM010000100.1, read on the forward strand.
TGTCGGGGCGATTCCTGACCCAGCCTGTAAGACCGAGGTCCTGGGCTTTCCGTTTCGTTGCGTAACGAAACCCCACTCCCTGTACGCGGCCCTGGATCAATATGTGAGCTACCGCATCGACATTCGTTTCTGGAGATGAAGGGTTCTTGGAGTCCATGATCGAGATCATACCGGATCGCCGGGGTGGCGAAGAACCCTTGAAAAGGAAAAGCCCCGGGTTTCATGAGTGAAAACCGGGGCTTTCCTTGCAGGAGAGCAGCAACGCTTGTTGTAGGAGAACAAGGGGAACTATTGCAACCGAGGGGCCACTCGGCAAGAAAGTTCAAACATTCTCCTAAGCCATTGCAGAATAGCGAATAGAGTGGATTGGGCTCGTCAAGCTGTTCGACGGGATGGGGACTCATTTCGCGAAAGGCTCTCCATTTGAGAATAGCTCGATCAGGATGATGAAGAATCGAAAGGAGGGTTACTGACGCGAGAGACTGAGGATTCTTCGGAAGTCCGGATCTTCTTCGAATCCGACGAACGCATCGTCTTGCAGCGCTGATGTGGCAAGGCTCGGGCATTGCTCAAGCGCTCGGGCGAGTCCAAAGAGCATCTCTTCTCGTTGTCCAAGACGGGAGTGTGCTCTGGAAAGGGCGTACCACGACTCATACTCATCTGGCTTCCGGGAGAGAATTGATTCGAGGGTGGTGCAGGCTTCGTCATAGCGGCGAAGATTGAAGAGCGAAAGGCCAGTGTTGTGGGTGGCCTTGTGATAGTCAGGGCAGATGACAAGAGCCTTTTCGTAGGCGCGGATGGCTTCTCCGTCTCGTCCAAGGCTGGAGAGGGCGTTCCCCCGATTGTTCCACGCCTGATAGAGGTTCGGATCCAGTTCAAGGGCGCGATCGAAAGCGTCGAGCGCATCCGCCCCTCGCTCCAGATGAAAGAGTGCGTTCCCCTTGTTGTACCAGGTTGCCGCATCGTCTCCGCCAAGAACGAGAGCCCATTCATAGCTCTCCAGGGCTTCCGGGTTGCGCCCAAGGGATGCAAGCGCGTGCCCTTTGCAACGCCAGATGTTGGCATTTTCCGGGGCAAGTTTGCTTGCTTGCTCATAGGCGTTGGCCGCTTCCTTGAACCGTGCGCTCAGGTAGTAGGCATCAGCAAGGAAATTCATGGCGGTGATATCTTTGGGATCGATCTTGAGGGCTGCATCCCAGGAGTTGATCGCTTCCTCGAAGTTCGAGTCCTCGAGGTGAGCCACTCCCTTCTCATGCCATGTGGAACTCTGGAGCGGGTTCCGTCGAATCGCTTCCTCGAGGGCAGTCATTGCTTCCTGATTTCGATTGAGTCTGCGCAAAGCAGTTGCTCGACCGAGCCAGGCCGCGTCTTTGGTGGAGTCGATCCGGAGAGCTTCGGAAAAAGCGGAGAGTGCCCGCTCGAAGCGTCCCAGGCGAAGGAGAGTCCAGCCGTACAGGTTCCATCCCTCAAAGCTCTGCGGGGAGTGACGCAGTGACGTCCCGAGGAGCTTTTCCGCAGATTCGTGGGAACCCAGCTGGGAGAGCATCTTGGCCCGGTTCATCAGTCGTGTACCGCGCCCCGACCGATACCGGCGCAAGAAGGTGCGGGTCAGAGTCGTGCATAAACCGGCGACCACGGCCAGTCCGAGAATAATGATAAGAGCAACGGGCATCGACGACCTTAGCTATTGCCTCGAACAACAGGCGGATAACGAGCCACCGTGCACTCCACGCTTGGTGTGCACACGTAGGGGAGTTCATCGGCGGGAAAGTCGGATTCCTTGAGGCGCTGACTCCAACCATGGCAGGAGGTCAGGTTTTTGTTCCCCCCTACCGATGGAATGATAGGATGCCGACCCGACTCGATATGCCGTTTCAACGAACCCTGTTTCTGAGGAGCCCGTCATGGATGCTGTAGCTGTCGATCTCGGTGGAACCAATCTTCGTGCAGCAAGAATCAGCGAAGACGGAACAATCCTGAAGCGAGCCGAAACCCCGACCGAGGCCCAGTCCGGGGTCGACAACGTGGTTTCAAGGATCGTCGGGGTCATCCGGGAGGCGATGGGGGGTGATCGGTCGTCGGTCTCCGGGGTTGGGGTTGGCTTTGCCGCTCCTCTGGACGCCGAGAAGGGAGTTGTGCTTCAGGCCCCGAACCTCAAGGGCTGGATCAACATTCCTCTCGGAGAGAAGCTGAAAAGCGCTCTATCGATGCCGGTGGTCGTCGAGAACGATGCCAACGCGGCAGCTCTCGGGGAATTCTGGATCGGCGCCGGCAAGAACGTTCAGAGTTTGGTTTGCCTGACTCTTGGAACGGGAATTGGCGGCGGGGTTGTCATCGGTGGAGAGATCTGGCGCGGAGCCGGGTTCCTGGCGGGAGAATTCGGCCATACGGTCCTTCGGGAGGAGGGAGAGGCGTGTCCTTGTGGAAGCCGGGGCTGCATCGAGCGATACGGCTCCGCCAGTGCCCTGCAACGATTTGCCCGCAAAGCCATCGATGCCCACCCGGAGAGCCTCCTGGCAAAGTCCTATGCGGATTGCCCCGATGATGTGTCGGCTCGCTCGGTGACCGAGCATGCGAAGCAGGGTGATGAGGTGAGTCTGGACTTGCTTCGAGACCACGGGAAGGTGCTGGGGATTGCCGCGGCGAATGTGGCGAACTTCCTCAATCCGGAGGTCATTGTTTTCGGTGGTGGCCTGATCCTCGCCGGCGACCTCCTTTTTGGGCCGCTCCAGGAAGAGTATGAAAAGCGAGCCCTTGCGGCTGCTGTTTCCTCGACCAGAATCGTCAAGGCCGAAGTTGGCCCTGATGCCGGGCTTATCGGTGCTGCCAAGGCCCTCTTCGATCGAGTTGCCGGGAACACACTTCCGGCCTGATCGTTCGTTTTGACCCGTTGTTATTTCGGTTTGATCCCGTCCTTATGGCGGACCTCTCACGGGGTTCCCGCTTTCTTCATCCCGGGCCGCGACTCCCACGCCTGAGTCTGACTCAAGCTCCATAGTGCTTCGGCCGAAAGGTTAGAAGCGCCGACTTCGGATCACGGGGAGATTCTCTTCTCCCCTGACGATGCCTTGTGTTTGGTCGGCCAGGATGGAGCCCATGAGCAACGAACGGTTACACCTCAAGAACCTGTTTGACACGAATACCCGGGTCACGACTCTTCGTGAGCTGGAAAAACAGGGCAAGAGCCGGGTCAAGGTTGTCAATACGAGTCAGATCATCGAGCTCATCTCCCAGGCTGTGGAGCGGGTCGTCGAAAGACGCGCCATCAGCATGGCAGAGCAAGAGCGGTCGAATATCATCCGGGAATCCAACGATGAATTCCGGAAGCTTTTGCGTGATCGGGAAGATGAGCGACGTCGAAACAACGTAAACGAAGAGCTGGTTGATAACTACCAGAGAGAAGCGGAAGAGGCAAAGCGCCAGCTGGAAGAGGTCCGACTTCGACAGGATGCCGAGAACGGCAGGAAAGTCGACGAAGAAGAAATTCGTCAGATGATCCGTGAGCTGGAGGAATCGCGCGAGAACGTCGAGAACCTCCGGCGTCAGGTTGCCGAAGCAAACCACGACCTCGAGACGGCTCGAGAGAAAGCTCGTTGTCTGGAAGAATCTCAGCTTCGAGACGGTGAAGATTATCGAAGGGTTGTTCGGGAGCTCGAGGAGACTCGCACGGAGACGGAGTCCATCCGTCGCCGGGCCTCGGATCACGAGGCGTCAACCGAAGAGGCTAACGAGCTTCGTGGACAGGTGGTTGAGCTGGAAGCTCGGCTTCGCGCAGCAACGACCGAAGCCTCTCATCGCACCGATGCGACCGAGAAGAGGCTCTCCGGCGAACTTGAAAACACTCGATCTCAAATCGAAGAAGAGAAGGCAGTTTCTCGTGATTTGAAGCAGAAGGTCGCAGAGGAAACGAATCGGGCCGATCAGCTTTTGCAGCAGGTCCACAAGCTCGAGGCGGAACTTGAGCTTTCACAGGACCTCAAGACCAAGCTCAATGCTTCCGATGCAAGTCTTCAGAGTAAGACTGAGGAATTGAGTCGAGCAAAAATCGAGCTCCTCTCTCTGCAGAAGGAAGTCGCTAACCACAAGGCTTCTGCGGAGAACGCGGCGGCAAGCATCGAAAAACGGACCCACGAATTCGAAGACATCTCCTCTTCTCACAAAGAGCTCATCAAGAAATATGAGAAGAGAATCGATGGCTACGAAGAGCGGATCGGTACCTACGAGAGACGCATCGAGCGCCTGGCCCAGGAGGTCAATGAAAGTAGGAACCGGGAAGACCATTCCAAGGGCGCCTTCACGAGTATGGTGACGGAGCTTCAAGGCCTCAAAGAGACGATCGCTGAGAACCAGACTGCCGGACCCACAGCAGAGGCGGTGGCGGAGCAAGCTGCCATGAACCAGAAGTTGCAGGATCTATTTTCCAAGAAGATGGAAGCCATTGAAAGTTCGCTGTCTCAGAAGTTGTCATCTTTGGCGACGGGAGGGAACGCGGAAGTCATGGAGCCTGATCTGGTTCTTGACCGGTTGTTTGCGGACAGCTCGAATCTTGAGAGCAATTTGGATGGGCTTGAACTGAAGGAATCAACAAGCGGCACGATTGCCGACAGCTTGGCCCGGTTGAAGTCTCTTCAGAGCGGATCTCTGAAGGGCGATGCCGGGGACTCTTCCTCCGAGGGTGGAAGTACGGAAGGAGAGTCATGAGAAATATTACGGGAATCCCTGCCAGCACGGCACCCCGGGCCCGGTCGCCCGACTCACGAGGGACAGTCCTTGTCGCGCAGCGGAGTGAGATTTGGCCAATCATTGAAGGAGTAAGAAACGATGTCGGACAACGTTAGACATGGATCTGGTGAGGGTGCCCATGACGCGGGAGCGTTTGCTGAAGGGAACGTGCACGAGACAGTTGGCGCACACGCCAATGCTGCTGGCTCGAACCCTTCTTTGGGTGCAAACAGCAATGCAGAGACGAACTCGAACCAGGGTTTTCCCAATCAGATTTCTCACGGCTCGGATACGACGAATGCGGGTAACCAGCATCCGTTGACGAATCAAGCGTCAGGCTCGATTCAGCATCCAACCCAGAGTCAATCCCAGTCAGGGTCGACTTTTGGGTCCTCCGCCGGAAGTGCTGGAAGCACGAGTAATTCTGGTAATCCGGGATCCTGGGATTCTTCCGCGACCAGCACCACGGGTACCTCGAGTACCGGCAGTGGCTCGGGAACGAGCTGGGGCGGGGATGGAAGCAATTCTGGTAGCTCAGGAACCACTTCGGGGGGCACGACTTTTTCCGAGGCCGACAATGTGTCGACCACCCCGGGTAACTTCAACGCAAGCACCTCGACTCCGGCGTCGAACGTCAAGCTGGGGAAGGGCCTTGATATTGGTACGGCGAATCTTGTTTCGGCCGTTCAGAACGAGCAGGGCGGGATTACCATCCGGATGGAGCGTAACGCCTTCATCGACATCGAGTCGGATGTCTATTCCAAGAGAATGCTGACCAAGCTTCAGGTTCCCTATGTTGTTCACAACGATCGCATGGTCGTTCTTGGAGACTCGGCTTTTGAGCTCTCGAACATCTTCAGTCGGGAAACCCGTCGACCCATGAAGGATGGCCTCATCAGTCCGTCCGAGGTTGATGCTCTTGGCATTATTCGCATGATCATCGAGAAGATCCTTGGTCTTCCTCAGGGAGATGGCGAGAAGTGCTACTTCTCCATTCCTGCAGCTTCGATTGATCGACCGAACAACGTCATTTATCACCAGGGTTTGTTCGATGGCTTGTTGCGCAAGATGGGTTACGTGCCTCATCCGATGAATGAAGCTCACGCAGTTGTCTTCTCCGAGCTTGCCGAGCAGAACTTCACCGGCATTGGAATCTCCTGCGGTGGTGGAATGTTCAACGTCTGTGTTGCCTACAAGACCATCCCTGCTCTTACGTTCTCCATCTGTCGTGGTGGTGACTGGATCGATTCCAACGTGGCCAACGTTCTTGGCATCCCGTCAAGCAAGGCTACCGCGGTCAAGGAGCGAGGTTGTGACCTCATGAACCCGCGGAATCGAGAAGAGGAAGCGGTTGTCATCTATTACCGCAACCTGATCAACTACACCCTGATGAATATCAAACAGAAGTTTGAAGTTGCTCAGGACATGCCTGAATTCCCCGAACCCATCGACATCGTCTTTAGCGGTGGAACCTCGATGGTTGGGGGCTTTGCCGAGCTTTGTGACCAGGAATTGAAGAAGATCCACTTCCCGATTCCCGTCAACCGCGTTCGACGCGCCAAAGACCCTCTGTCCAGTGTGGCGAGAGGCTGTCTCATTGCCGCGGCGATCGGCGAGTAAGCTCGCCAGGCTCTCTTGAGTGAGTGCCTACTATTAATGATGCAAAGAAACCCCCGCGGAAGACTCCGGTCTCTGCGGGGGTTTTTCTATTCTGCCAGGGGCCGCCTGTCTGATCTCCGTCATCTTGCGCCTCTTTCTCCTCTCTCCGTCCCGCAGATGTCCCTTTGCCGCTCGGGAGCTCCGTCCTTGTCCTGATGACGGTTCCACACCCCGAACCCATACAGAGCCTCTCTCGCCTCTCCTTTGCTCCATTCCGTCCACGGAGCGCTCTCTGGCCACTCCCGCTCTCCGATCCCTTGGTCTTTCCTTCTCTTGCGGATCCATGGCCGTTGACTTTCTTTGACACGCGTTCAAGAAATGCGTTGGTTTTCCGCTTCTTTCGCCTCCTCTTTCCGCTTCCGTACGGGTTCTTTCCCGGAGTTTCAAGAAACTCGTGGGCCTCCATCTGTCGGGGTGTTCAGGGGTTGGAGCTTGGCCGGATACGGGACGTTTCAGGTCGGGATTAATAGGCTTTGTAACCCGAATTATTTTGCCTACTTACTGATCCTGTCGGGGCTTCGCGGAAACTCCCTCATCCCCCCCTAGATCACAAACTCTGACGGGGTGCAGCATTACCGTGGAGTCGATTCGGATCGGGCCTTGGGTACGGTCTGGATCGGTCCGGGTCAGCAGCTGTGGCATGGAACGTGCTCATTAGGGAGGCGTGGAGCACGAAAAAAACTCCCGCAGAGTGCGGCGCACGATGCGGGACTGCTGATGATCTTGGAACCTGAAAACCAACAACGGTCGTCCCGCTTCTCATCCGTTCGTGGTTGCAGTGCGGATCGGGAAAACGTGGCATCGACCGAGGCAGGAGGATGCGATGAAGAGTGGAGACCCCGACAAAGTGTCAAGGGTGAGGCAGCTTTTGAAGAAGCTGGGCGAACTCGCAGACGTCCTCGATGATGTGTCTCGTAAAATGCGGCTTGCCGCTGAAAAACAGAAAGCGGGAATCGAGAGCGGAAATCGTCCTGAGGGCGAGCGAGCACGACTCATTGACAAGCTTCAAGAGCAGTTGAAGTCCATCGACAAGGTATCTCTTGATGAGCTACAGATCTCGAAGGCGCAGGAGATCTCCGAGCGTTTGATCGACACCCAGAGCCAGCAGGGAAAGCCTGAAGTGGGTGGATCTCGGAAGATGACCTTCCATGAGTACATCGAGTTCTCTTCTCTCGATGAATTCAAGAAATTTCGTAACCTACCCGCAATCTCGAAAAAAGACGCCGAGGAGTGCGATTGGGACCGGCTTTTGGCTGACCTATATAGCGGCTAAGCTGGATTCTTTCGCCAATAGGCTGTGAGATTCCACGGGAGTTTTCATAGATAGATGGGTTCAGGGGGGCGACCATCGAGTCGCCCCTTTGACCTCTCTTTCTTTGACCTCCCATCTCCGATGCAGGACGTACGATTCAATCCCTCCAGAGGACTTCGCCTGACCCCCCTCCTTCTTCCCGGCGATCAGTTTCCGTTACCCTCCGGTTCCTCGCCGTACGATTTCGTGCGTTATCGAACGCACGACCTCCCGCGATCCTCCCTCATTTCAAGCCCGGATCCCCGGGACGCGATACTTCAATCCCATTTAAATCAAGGCTTTAGATACCACCCTCTGACCGCATCGGTTTTTTGGCTTTTCTTTTGCTGCTTGTTCCGTGCTTTCAGTCGGTGGATCCATGGGGTCTTCTCGGGAAGATCGCTTCTCGTTCTCGCCTCGCGGCTCCGTCGCTCACACATGGGGGTCGGTGTTGCGCTTGCTTGCGAGGACTAGCAAAGGAGAGAAGCGATGGATCCATTCATCCCACTTCACGGCCCAGGTCGTCCTGAGATGTTGGGAAGACAACTTCACGCCGGGGGCAAGATGCTGATTCTTCATGGCCTTGCCCTGGTCGCTCTGCTGGGCTGGTTAACCCCGAGCGCCTATGGCTGACCCTGGCCGAAGAGTCCTCCCGTGCCGGAGGTCCCACCGTATTCAGGTCCCGGAGGTCAAGCAGAGCCCGATCCTGCTCGATCGGGTGGACCCGAAGCTGATCCTGTGCCCGGAACGACGCCAGCGATTACTTTGACTCCCGGAACCACTCCCAGTCCTTCGGGAGGGCGAACTCCTGCCACGACTCCAAGAGGAAGGGTAAGTTCTCACCGAAAGGGGTGTGGAGGCCCGGCGCTTGAACGCTGGGAATACTGGTGGGGTATCAATAAGGATTCTTATCTTTGGTCTCCGCGGAGGATTCATTCTGGCCCCACGGTTGTCAAGGAATTCGACCTTGGAAAGGGAGACGACGCCAACGTAGTGCTGGATACCGTCGCACCGACCCGTGCTGCTTTGATGGCAGATCTTTTGCCGGTGTGTGATTCGGCTCTTGAGTCCGGAGTCTGCGACACGCGAATTGCTGCGATACTCTCTCTGGGCAAGCTCAAGCATTCATCCGTTTTGACCAAGCTTCTTCAGTCACTGCGCGACCCCTGTCCTACCGTTCGCGCTTCTGCTGCGATAGCGATGGGTATTCATGGTGATCCCATGGTCATCCCGATCCTGAGCGACATCGTCGCCGACAGCAAGAGCGGGCGCATGATTGTCAAGAGAAGCTCGGTGGATCTTCCGGCTCGATGTTACGCAGCAGCGGGTCTTGGCCTTACCGGCAGCGAGCTTGCTCTCGAACCGTTGTTGAAAGCACTGAGCTTGCCGGCAAAGTTCATCGATGTATCCCTTTCTGCGGCGGTTGCTCTTGGGGCACTTGCTCATCCTGAGGCGGTACCGGTTCTCGCTCGAGTGGTGATGAGCGGGTCTTCCGAGCGACGCCTTCGTGCCCATGCACTCGCAGCTCTGGGAAGGATCGGTGATCGATCTGTGCTGGGACTTGCCCACAAGTACATGGAAGACACGGATGCTGACATCCGTCGATCGGCCATCATTGCATGTGGTCTTCTGGCTGAGCCGCGGGATGTGCAGGTTGTGCAGTCTTTGCGCACGATCGCCGAGCAGGGGCGTGATCCACTCTCTTGCAACTGGGCCCTGATTGCTCTTGGTGAGGTCGGAGGTCCGCAGTCGCGAAAGAGCTTGCTCCGGGTTCTCCATACGGAGACGAGTTCAAGGCGAGTCTTTGCCGCCCTTGGCCTCGGGATTCAACATTTTGACGGCGTCGGTGATCCCCGAGACGTTCAGCTCGTGCGGAGGGTCTTTCTGGACGTGAGAAGCGCAAGCGACAAAGGTGGATTGGCGATTGCCCTTGGTCTCATGAATGACCGGGATGCGATTCCTCACCTTCTTGCTCTGGTTGAAAGTCGATCCGGACCGGAGCTTCGGGGCCACGCAGTCGTGGCTTTGGCGCTCGTGGACGCGTTTGAGGCGGAACCTCTGGTCAGAACCGTGCTGAGAGAGCATGGAAAGCCACAGCTCAGCTGGGATACGGCCAGGTCTCTTGGGCGACTCGGGGGAAGGACGACGGTCCGAGCCCTCGTTCGAGGGGTGCGGATCGGATCGGATCAAGAAATGGAGCTCCACGGCGCTGTTTTGAGCTTGGGGTATATGGGCGACCAAAGCGCGGTTGAGTCCCTCTGCAAGCTTGCGCTCAATCACAAGACCTCGAGCTTGCATCGGGTGTCGGCGATCCAGGCTCTTGGATTCCTGGCCGATCGAGCTGGGACCTCCTCGGCGGTTCCGAGGCTGTATGAACTGAAGAGGCACTGCAACTACGGACTTCAGTTTCCCGCTCTGAATGGATTCATGTCTTTTCTGTAGCGGGGGATTCAGTGTGAGGCTCTTCCGGAGCTCTTCAGCGACTGGGGACGATCCTCAGGGTTTTAGTCACCCAGCTTGTAGGGACCACGTTTCTTCCTTTGGTATTGGGTGATGTTGTTTCTTTTGTTTCGAATGTTGCGTTTATTTCGTTTGGTGATATGCTTCTAAGGTTGGATTCGGCTTTTGATCTTTGAATGAGGTCTCTCATGATCGTCAACATTTTGGATGCTGTTTCCCCGACTGACGATGAGTCCGAGCTGGCCCGAGAGTCCAGCCGCCGTCTGAGTCAATTCGTGGCCGAGGACCTCAAAGTAGCGATCCCTGGTCAAGAAGAGGGGATCGTGTTGCCGGCTGTTGCCGTTCGTCTTCTCGTGGAACTCCTTGCGGAGCTCGCTGAAGGAAACGCAGTGACTCTTATCCCGGTCCATGCTGAGTTGACAACGCAACGTGCCGCCGATCTCTTGGGAGTCTCCCGACCGTTCTTGATCAAGCAGTTGGACCGGGGAGCGATTCCATTTCGGAAGGTCGGGACTCATCGCCGGATCCTGTTCAGAGATTTGATGAGATTCAAACAGGAGATGGACTCGAAGCGGCAACAGGCTCTGGACGAACTCGCGGACCAAGCTCAAGACCTGGACCTGGGCTACTGACCGATCTCTATCGGGCGCGATGGAGTGCCGAAATCCATCGAGAATGGATGAGGAGTCTGAAGCAGGCTCGACCGGAACTTGATGTCGAATCCCTCGAGCGCACTCGGCGACTGATGGACGCCCATACTCGTGATTGTCTGGTAAGCGACTATGAAGATCTCATTCCGAGCCTTCACCTCCCCGACCCGAACGACCGCCATGTTCTTGCTGCGGCAATCCGAACTCGGGCTCATGTAATCGTGACCTTCAACCTCAAGGACTTTCCTGGCGATTACCTGAGTAAGTACGGGATTGAGGCTCAACATCCAGATGAGTTCGTCTTTCATCTTCTCGATCTGTCTCCAGGGGACGTCTGCGCAGCTGTGAAGCGGCAGCGTGCGGCACTTACGAAACCGAGGTTCTCGGTCGCCGAGTTTCTTGACATTCTTGAGCGGATGCAGCTGCCGACGACCGTCAGTCGTTTGCGTGACTATTCGGGTTTGCTTTGAATGGCGTCCATGAACCTTGCGTTGGTGCCGCTCTGAAGTGACAGGCCTCGGGGCCGACGATTGTCGAGCTCATCTGGCGTTTCGGTTACCGAAAGGTTACGTTTCCTCTTCAGGTTCTCTTCATCTGGCCTGTGAACACCGTGAAGGTGAGGTCGGCTGGCACTCATCTTGCAAAGGAGTCTTGGTTGTGTGGTTTTTTCTTGACGGTACTGTGGGGCACCGCAGCCCCAGATTGAAACATAGGGACGCGGTCTGATGGAGGTTCAGTCGGTGATATCGGTAGCCTTGCGACTTACGTGTGTCCTGTTCTTCATGTTCTGGCTCAACCCGGCAGGGAATGCTCAGTCTCCTCTCTTTGCGGGAACAGGCCAAACAGACCTGGAAGGACTGGGGGCGTCTGTCGGTGCTCGTGGCGACATGGATGGAGACGGTCTTTCGGACGTTGTTACCGGAGCTCCGGCATTTGACGGAGCGCCGGGAATTGACAGTGGCCGTGTTGACGTTCTCTCGGCGGCGACCGAGGATGTCGTTTATTCCCTGTTCGGTCAAACAGCGGGGGATCGTTTCGGGGAGTCCG